>JAJPYF010000157.1 GCA_021205085.1 Clostridiales bacterium
GACCAAAATACGGTCTCTAAGTACCGGCGGCTCCGTACTACCCGCTTGTGAAGTTCTTTCTGTTCACATCGCCTACGTCTCTTGTTCAGTCCAATAAAAGCTGCGCGAAAACGGAATTGCTGACATCAATCCCCCGCGGGGTCAGGAAGACCCGTCCCTCGTCCGCGGCCAGCAGGCCGTCGCGCTCCAGACTCTGCAGCACCGGCCCGTAGATGTTGCCGATCTCCGTGCCGAAGCGGTCTGCGAAGTCCTGCCGGGACACGCCCGCCGTCATCCGCAGCCCGAGGAACATAAACTCCTCTATCTGTTCCTTCCGGTCCAGCCGCACCTCGTCCTGCCGGGCAAAGGGCTGCTCCATATACTCCGCAAGATCCGATGTGTTCTGAAAACGGGTGTGGTCGATCAGGGATGCGGCGCCGAGCCCCAGCCCCAGATACTCCTGCCCGGTCCAGTAGCCGATGTTATGGCGGCACTCATGTCCGAGCTTCGCGTAGTTGGAGATCTCGTAGCGCCGGTATCCGCGGCTGTTTAAATACTCCTGCGTCAGCTCGTACATCCGCCGTTCCTCCTCCTCGGAGGGCAGAAACAGCGGCTCGCCGCCCGCGTCGCGCACCATCTCATCCTCATGGAAGCGGGTGTAAAACGGTGTTCCCTCCTCGATGATCAGGCTGTAGACCGAGATGTGCTCCGGCCGCAGCATCGCCACCTGCCGCAGCGTGTCCTCCCAGCTTTTTACCGTCTGGCAGGGCAGCGCGGACATCAGGTCCACATTGAGATCGGCAAAACCGGCCTTCCGGGCCTCGTCAAAGGTCCGCAGGAAATCCTCGTAGGTGTGAATCCTGCCCAGCAGCTTTAGCGACTTATCATTTGCTGAATGAAGACCGATGCTTAAGCGGTTGATTCCCACCTCGTGCATCGCGCGGGCCTTCTCCGGTGTCAGCGTGCCCGGATTGCACTCCATCGTGATCTCTGCCTCCGGGTCAATGTGAAAGCTCCCGGACAGCGCGCCCATCAGCCGCGCGAGATAACGCGGCTCCAGAATCGACGGCGTGCCGCCGCCGATGTAAATGCTCGTCACCCGGCAGTCACGAAAATCCGGCGCGCGCGCGATGATCTCCTCCACCAGCCGGTCCACATAGGCAATCCGCACCGACCACTCTGCCGGAGCGGATAAAAAATCACAGTATTCACATTTTTTCACACAAAACGGAATGTGTACATACAATTCCAGATCGCGCATGGCTGTCTCTCTTTCGTAAAATCTGTATCAGTCTTCGTCCAGCTTCAGCACACTCATGAAAGCCTTCTGCGGGATCTCCACATTGCCCACCTGGCGCATCCGCTTCTTGCCCTCCTTCTGCTTCTCCAGCAGCTTCCGCTTCCGGGTGATATCGCCGCCGTAGCACTTGGCGAGAACATCCTTCCGCATGGCCTTGACCGTCTCGCGAGCGATGATCTTGCCGCCGACCGCCGCCTGGATGGGAATCTCAAAAAGGTGCCGCGGGATCTCCGCCTTCAGCTTCTCGCACATCCGCCGACCGCGGTCGTAGGCATTCCCGGCAAAGACGATGAAGGAGAGGGCATCCACCTCCTCACGGTTGATCAGGATGTCAAGCTTCACCAGCTCCGATCGGGCATAACCCTTCATCTCATAGTCAAACGAGGCGTAGCCCCGCGACCGGGACTTTAACGCATCGAAAAAGTCGTAAATGATCTCATTGAGCGGAAGGTCGTATTTGATCAGCGCCCTCGTCTCCTCCATGTACTCCATGCTGATGTATGTGCCGCGGCGCTCCTGGCAGAGATCCATGATCGCGCCGATGTACTCGCTCGTCACCATGATCTCCGCACTGACCATGGGCTCCTCCATGTACTCGATCTGCGTCGGCTCCGGCAGGTTGGACGGGTTCGTCAGCTCAATCATGGTCCCGTCCGTCTTGTGGACACGGTACACCACGCTCGGCGCCGTCGTCACCAGGTCGAGATTATACTCCCGCTCCAGCCGCTCCTGAATGATCTCCAGATGGAGCAGCCCCAGAAACCCGCAGCGGAACCCGAAGCCCAGCGCAATAGATGTCTCCGGCTCAAAAAAGAGGGAGGCGTCATTCAGTTGCAGCTTTTCCAGCGCATCTCGCAGATCCGGATACTTCGCCCCGTCCGCCGGGTACATGCCGCAGTAAACCATGGGATTGACCTTTTTATAACCGGGCAGGGGCTCTTTGCAGGGCGCAAGCCGGTTCGTGATCGTGTCGCCCACCCGGGTGTCACGGACATTCTTGATGCTGGCCGTGATGTAGCCGACCATCCCGGCGGAGAGCTCCTCGCAGGGGATAAACTGCCCCGGCCCGAAATAGCCGACCTCCACCACGTCGACCTGTGCGCCCGTCGCCATCATGCGGATCGGCGTGCCGGCGCGCACCGTTCCCTCCATAATGCGGCAAAAAACGATCACGCCCTTATAAGAATCATAGACAGAGTCAAAGATCAGCGCCTGCAGCGGCGCCCCGGGGTCTCCGCCCGGAGCCGGGATCTTCTCCACAATCTGCTCTAAGACCTCCTCGACATTCTGGCCGGTCTTGGCCGAAATCCGCGGCGCATCCTGCGCCTCGATGCCGATCACATCCTCGATCTCATTCACCACCCGGTCCGGATCCGCGCTCGGCAGGTCGATCTTGTTGATCACCGGCATCACATCCAGATCATGGTCGAGCGCCAGATAGACATTCGCCAGCGTCTGCGCCTCAATGCCCTGCGCCGCGTCCACCACGAGAATCGCCCCGTCGCAGGCCGCCAGACTGCGGGACACCTCATAATTAAAGTCCACATGGCCCGGGGTATCGATCAGGTTAAAAATATACTCCTCCCCGTCCTTCGCCTGATAAACGATGCGGACCGTCTGTGCCTTGATCGTGATGCCGCGCTCCCGCTCCAGATCCATGTTGTCCAGAACCTGCGCCTGCATCTCCCGGCTCGTCAGAAGGCCGGTCATCTCGATAATGCGGTCCGCAAGCGTAGATTTGCCGTGGTCTATATGTGCAATAATGCAAAAATTGCGAATTTTACTCTGGTCAGTCAAAAATCTATCCCCCTGCATGAAATTACCATTCAAAACACCGCTCAATCCAGCTTTCGGATCAGCTCCTGAATACGCTCCGGCGATTCCTCAAGAGCATCTGCGATCTGCTCGACCGAAAGGTGCCTGTCTAACTTTCGGCGAACCTTGTCGAGAAGCATCTCTTCACGAACTTCCTTACGAGCTTCCTCTCGACCTTCCGCTCGGCCTTCCTCCAGTCCCTTCGCACGACCTTCTTCCAGTCCTTTCGCACGAGCTTCCTGTTCCCACATAATCTTTTCTTCCCAAGCCTGCATATACTTCACCCCGATCTCTTCATTATCCTGTATCGCTCTGACACTGTCATGCAATCTGCGGATCCCGTCATTTTGAATGACCATACCGGATTCGTTCGTATGTTCCATAAAGTAAGCATATCTCATGATAGCATATCCCGAAAAAAAAGTCAGTACCTTTTTGAAGTGAAATAGCTGCGGCACCCCGGAAAAAACGCCCCGGGATGAAATCCATCCCGAAGCGTTTAACCTTACTCTTAATTTCTATTGTACCGCGATTCCGTAAATCCGGCTCTCAATCATCTGTTGTTACTTCACTTCCTCTGTCTGCGCATCCTGCTTTTTCAGCTTCAACACCAGCACCACAACCTGCACCGCGAGAATTGCGAGGAAGAACGGCGTATACTTATCCGTCATTCCGATCAGACCCTTCAGCGGCTGTGTCACGAAGAACAGCACCAACGCTCCGATGCAGAGCAGGTCATTGACCGCCCGCTTTTTCTTCTTCTGCCTCAGAGTCGAATACTCGGCGACCATCAGCGACAGCACCACAAAGAGCAGATCCGCAAGGGCAAGCCCCTGTTTCAGTCCGGAGGCGCTGACCTCACCGTCCTCGCCCTCGGCGTCTTCCGACTCCTCATCCTCTGTCTTCGCGTCGGTCTTGGCATCCACAGTATCTCCGGAGCCCTCCGCCTCGGCAATCAGGGTCTCCTCATCCTCATCGGACGCAGCCGATGCGGTGGTCGAACGGTACACAACCGAAGTCTTTGTCGACGGAACCGTCTTCGTCTCCGTCACGGTGGTCGTCGTGTTCACATACTTCGTGACAACCGTCGTGGTCGGCTCCTCCGGCTCTTCCACTTCCTCCACGATCTCCGGCCCGGTGACCGCGTAGACGCTGTACTCGTAAGTGTTCAGTGTCAGGGACTTGCCGTCCGCACTCAGCGTCACCATTCCCGTTCCGTCATCCGTGCAGCCCAGCAGCTTCACGGTGCCCTCATGATAGTAATACACCGCGTAAGCAGACTCACCGAGAATGCTCTCCGGAATCGTAACATTTACCACCACATAACTCAGCGGATCTCCGTTCTCATCCAGATCGACCGATGTCACCTTCTGCACATCATTGCCGTTGATCAGGTTCATATCAAACTCGTAGAAGTAGAGTTCATGGTTCTGCCATCTGCTATCCAGTGCATTCCGGATTGCCGTCGCCTGTGTGGCAATCGCGCTCTCCTTCGGCACACTGGAGATAAACTGCAGCGTCAGCGCATTTCCTCCGAAGGAATCGCTGTACATGATCTCGCGAAGCGTATGATGCATGGAAGCGATCATCGTGCCGTCAACCACCGTTACCGTGGTCTCCGAATCCGTCTCATCCTCCGTGTTGCTCTGATAATGTGTCGACTCCTGAATGCCGTTCAGGCTGATCAGGTAGGAATAGGTATTGGTAATACCGTAATTCTCGGTCGTCACCCGGATGTAGAAGTAAGTCAGATCCAGATCGTTCAGACCCTTATACTCATCATCCTCACCGTTTGCAGCGATCACAAACGCGGTGTAAACCACCTCCTCGTACTCACCGGTTTCCTCGTTGTACACGAGCTCCGTATACTCTTCAATCGAAATGCCCACATCCTCCAGAACATTGTCCAGAAGGTCTGTCACTTCCACCGTCACATTGTAGGACTCAACCTCGTCCGCAAGGACAAGCACCGCCAGATCCTCCTCCAGCGTGCCGTCGACCATGTCAACGATGTCGCTCGAAATCGTCACGCCAAACTTCTGGCTGGTCTCCGCATCGTAATTTCCGGAAACAGTCAGGTAGTCATAATTCGGAGCGGACTCTTCATCCTCATCCGTGATCCACGCTGCCAGTCCGAGGTCGGAGAGGTACTTCGGCACCATCCACGGGTCGTCCTCATCGGCCTCCTTCGTGGTAAACGTAACGGTCGTCTCGTCCTCTGTCTCATTCCCCGCAAGATCCGTAAACGCACCCGCCGGAATTGTCAGGGTATACTCTGTGTTTGCGTCAAGGAAGGATGCCTCCTCATAGAGCAGATTGCCCTCCTCGTCCGTCGCCTGTTCGTAGACCGGATCACCGTTTTCGTCTGTCAACGGATTCCCGTTCACATCGGTCGCCTGCTTGTAAACCGGATCGCCGTCCTCATCGTATTTGAGGCTTCCATCCGGATTGGTATCCTGAACATATACCGGTGTGGTGGTTTCGGTCGCGTTGGTCAGGGATGTCGTGTCTCCATCCACATCCGTAACGATGTCACCACCCTCATCCACCAGAACGAAGTTTCCGAGATCCAGCTCTGCCTGGTAACCGATGATGGTATCCGGGTCTGTCTCATCATAGACCGGGGTAAGCGGCAGCTCCTCCGGATCATCATTTTCATCCAGCGGCTGTACATATACATAAGTCTCGCCGTTCACCTTCACAGTGATATTTGTCTTTCCATCATCTTCTGTGACCAGCACCACTTCCTCGCTGAATGTCAGGGTGACGGTAGTGTCATTGTAGTCGACACCCGTCTCGTCATAGTCCGGTGATACACCATCGATGGTCGGAGGGACCGTATCCATATTGGTTACTTCAATCGACTCCGCCTCCGATGCGTTTCCGGCATTGTCGTAGACGACATAGTTATACTCGCCATTCTCGCACACATAGAAGCTGACGTTTCCGTCATCATCCGGATAGAGCGTGATCGACTCTGTCGTCGCATCGGATCCGTCCGCCTCCGTGCCGACACTGCCAATGACATCATTTCCATCTTCGTCCTGAGTGGTAACCGGGGTGACAACCACATAGGCAACACCGCTGGCTCCTGGATTGTTATCCTCACTGTCGTCGGTGTTCAGCACAACCTTCTGCGGATCCTTTTCAACAGTATCTTCGTCATCATTCGTATACCATTCGCAGGTATCATCCACTGATGCGTTCGCCGCCGTGGTGTCCACATTCACCTCTATCTCCTTGGTGTATTCATTTCCGGCGTTGTCGGCCACATAGTAGACGACTTTATACATTCCGTCATGATCGCCGTCCGGCAGATCCGTCATACTGTAGTGATCCGATACATATTCACTCTCATCGGTATACTCCTGCGCGGTGGCTTCATACAATGTAACGGCAACTATGTATTCGACATAACCGTCTTCATCGGCATCTGCATTCTTCGGATCATATACCAGCACCGTGCGCGTCGCAATATTGATACCGCTGACATTCGCGTCCTCCGCAAAGCCCTCGCGGATGTTTGCCCACACGACCGGATATGTGCCGCTCGTTTCGTCATCGACAGTAAACCATGTACCTGTTCTCGACGCTTCGTTGCTATCCGTCAGCGTCAGGCTGATGGTCGGATCCAGCGTATCAATCATGAAGTAGGTAGAACTGCCTCCACCCGTTATATCGCCTGTCACCTCGCTAGCCACCAGACCAACCACATCGCTTTCGTTACCTGCGACATCTACTGCGTACACCCAGATGTAGCCGTTCAGCAACTGGTCGATCTCATCAGCGTCTGTACTAATTGACGCTGTACCGTCTGCGCCGATCGTGACCGCTGTAAACGCATTCTTTACTATGCTATTCGTAATATCCGGCTTTTCATTCTCAGCCGTCACATAATAGTACAGTGTCTCCGGTTTGCTGATGTTCGTCGTCGTCCCGTTTGTAGACTCATCCGTCACAGACACGGTGATCACAACCTGCTGATTGAAGAAGTTACCAAACGTCAGCAGATTGCCGATTTTTGCCAAGAAGCCATTGTTCTTCTTCTTGATAGTCAGAGTATCGTAGTCTATCACCGGCTCTGTCTCATCGTCATAGATAACTAATGTTGTCACATCTGTCTGCGTTGTACCATTTTCTTCCAGATTGAAATTCTCGGTGCTGTTTCCAGCCTCGTCCACGGTCCAGACTCTGAGGTTCCACTTGCCCTCGGCCAGATCAATCGTGATCGTGCCGTCCGTTGACAGCACTGCCTTATAAATCTGTCCGTCTATGTACGTACTCAGCGTCACAGTAGAATCCAGATTGCTGCTATTCAGAGGTGTCGCGCTGCTCACATCAGATGTTCCCGGATCGTCCTCGTCTTCCCACAGAGCAAAATATGTCGTGGTCTTTGCCTCGTCATCCGTTGCCGCAGGAGTATCGTATCCGTCTGACGTGTAGTTTTCAGCCTGCTCGTTAGCGGTGATTGTAATGATGTTCTGATTGTCGTTGTCAGCCTCAATCTTCCACCAACCGCTGGAGCCATCAGCCAACGCCGTGCCTGCCGTACCGGTCACCTCTACCGTTGCGGCGGCCGGATTCGTCTTATCGATGTAGATCACAGTTACATCATACTCAAGCGTATTGCCCACATTGTCTACAGCAGTCACTCTGTAAACTCCATTAGACTCCGCCTCAAAGGTGAATTTCCCGGTGTCAGCATTCCATGAAGATGTCCCAAGCGTCGCACCGAAACCATATTCAGACACACTCACATTCGCGATTCCACTCACATATTCCTCTGCGCTAATCGCAGTATTGCCAAATGGATCGCTTATTGTCAGCGTGATCGTCTGCGTTTCATTTGTCCATTCCGTCGGATTGCCTGATACATCATCTACCTTTGGTTTCGTCGTATCTACATAATAAGTATAGGTTGTATCTGCATCAGTCCCCGCACCGTTGACACTGTATACCTTAACTGTCCATTTACCATCTTCATTAAAGCCGCTAAAGCCATCTGTATAAAGATCATACGATGTTGCCGCTCCACCATTCACAGATACCGTGCAAGCAGATGCATCAGTTCCATCATTCGTGATGGTGTAAACTGTTGTCTTACCCGACGGCGATGTAATCGTTATCGTTGTGGTGACAGCCGACTTTCCCGTATATTCGTCCTTTTCGAATGACAGTGTCAGGTCTCCATTAATTTTACTGTAATATGTTTCGTCTGTATCAGTATTTTCATAGGTTTCGGCATCATTGTTCATAGATGGCACTGGCAGCGGCAGATCACTTGCTGATGAAGCATCCATCTGATCGACCACATAATCCAATGTATGAACATTTCCCGCCAGATCCGTATAACTCAGCGTCCATGTGCCATTGGTATCATCTGCGTTCTTCTCAATCACAAAGCTGATATCAGCTGTACCTGCACCAGAAATAATCGCTGAAGCACCTGACATATAACTTTCTATTTTTGAAGTATAATCGGTACCTCCATTAAAGGTCAATTTCAGCGAAGTCGGATCTATACCACTTCCGTTCTTCTCATCAATGCTGAATTTCACAGTCACATCAGCGCTAGTGAAGGCTCCTCCATCAGGCTTCGGTGTTGATGTAGCCGTAAATGAGACTGACGGACTGTCAATATCCACATAAATCTTCTGTCCAGCACTTTCGGAGTGGTTCTCCGCATAGGTTCTATTTTCAGCCTCATCCTCGGTGTAGACAATCAGTTCCCAGATACCGTCCTCGGTGATGGTAAATGTGGTATCTGTCGTGATCGGCTTGACAGTCGCTTTCTGAGTCGCCTGATTGTCGGCCGTGTCCGAAGTATTCCACAGGATATAGTATGTCGTCTGCGGAGCTTCACCGGTTGCCGCCTCCGGAGCGGTGATGGTCACCGTCGCACCGCCATCATCTGTACTGGTAGTATCAATGTTGTATACCGTGCCGCTGGACAGCCAGCTCGTTCCAGTCGCCGCATTGCTGCCGTCAGCTGCCTTTATGGTAACTTCCGGCGCTTTCGTCGGATTCGTGGTATCCACGTTGGTCACAGTCAGTTCGTAGGTTGTCGTATTTCCGGCCACATCGGTCACGGTGATCGTGTAAGTACCGTTCGCACAGACGTAGAAACTCTCATCCGCATTGCTCGACGTGATGCCGTCTATGGTCTTATTCGCTCCGGTGCTGTCTTTCAGAAGCCCTCCATTCGTCGTGATCGTCACGTTGCTGAATCCGCTGGTCGCGTCAGACATCGCAAGTGTAACCAGCTGATCCGTGTTCAACCAATTTGTGCCTACCCCTTCGGTATTGGTGGTCAGCGTAAAGTAACCATCCAGCGTTCCCTTTGTCTCCGCTTCACTGTTGTCGGCACTTGACGTTTTCTGATCGCCACCGGTTCCTGCAGTCAACGTCAACGTCGGACGGGTCATATCAACCTTGAGTTCATTGGATTCCTTCGTCACTGTACGAAGCGCGTTGTCCGTCGCCGTATAGGTCAGCTGGTAGATACCGTCGCCGTAATCACTTGCACTCACGGCAAACGAATTTTCTTCGCTTGCAGAAATCTCCGTGACGCTACCGCTTCCCGGGAATACTTTTGTATCCGTTGCTTGATTGGTATAGCTTGCATCAGCCTCAGTCTCTTTTGTTGCTATCGTCCGGAGGATCTCGGCGATTCCGCTGACGCCGCTCGTTGTGCTACCAGCGCCGTCCTCAGCCGTCGCCTTGACGGTCGGATAGCCGGTGGCCAGGTTGTACCAGCCGGTAGAGGCTGTTCCGTCAGTGTTAGCACCGCCGTTTGCACTCGAATAGCTGAATGTGATCGTCGGGTCGACGGTATCGATCATCCATGTGCCGACTCCGTCTGCCGAATTATTATACGCTTTCAGCGCCACCGGGGTGGTCATGTTGCCCGCGTTATCCTCCACATAGATCCAGATGTAGCCGTCAAGTTTGGCGTCTTTGTCTAAAGTGATGACATAATTACTGCCGGAAAGCGTCGCTGTCCCGGAACCGGTTATCGTAGCAGTCCCATCCGCCACGGTCGCTGCGATAGCGTTCGAATCTGTCAGCACATAATATACCGTCTTCACTTCGCTCATCGCATCCGAGATACCGGACAGCGTGATCTCGAAGCCCTCGTTGAAGAAGTTGCCGAAGGTCAGGAAGTTGGCAATTTTCGCAAGCATCGTCTGACCGGTCTCCGCAATTGAAATTTTACTGCTTGTCACGTCCACTTCCGGCATTGTGATATCGGTGTACACCACCAAAGAAGTAGACATAGTCTCAACAGGATCTCCTGTTGTCGTGACGTAACTTGATGCGGTGATGTTTCCGGCCTCGTCCTGCCTCCAGACAGCCACGTTCCACTTGCCGTCGGCCGGGAGGGTAACCGTCTTGGTCTCTGCATCGTCTCCGGATATAAATTGAGTTACATAATAGCTACTGCCGATGTTCTGCGTTGTGTCATAAGCTGTGTAAGTATTATCTCCACCTTCAGTGTACGGCCAAACTGCCACATATGTATACAGAATCGAGCCACCATCTGATGCCGGCACACTCACTTCCACCCATGTCTGGGTTGTTGTGCTTGAGGTATTCTGCCTATACCATTGTTCATTGTACGCCGCGCTGCCGCTGGCAGAACTTCCGTCAACACCTTTCACAGCGATATCGTTTGTACCAAACTTATCCGGATTCGTTTTATCAATATTGCTCACTGTAAACTCGTAAGTTGCTACATTGTTCGCGTTATCCGTCACTTTGATGGTGTAAGTGCCGTTCTGCTGTACATAGAAGGTGTAGCTGCCGTCACTGCCTTCAGTTAATGTCAATGATGAAGAGCCGGTGGTATCCTTCGCGCTCGCGATATAATCGCCTGAATCGGTGCGAACCTCTACGCTCTTAATGCCGCTGACATCTATCGTACCTTTTGCATCCGATACCTTAAAGGCCAGCGCCACATCCTCATTCGTGGGCGTGGTCAAATTGCCGTCCGGATAAACGGTTGTTGACAACTCCGTCCCGCTGGTATTGGTAATGGTGGGTTTGGTACTATCAATAATGATATAATATATCGCAGTGGTCGTCTTCTCGGCTTCAGCTACATTCTGGTCAGTTTCTGTCTTCGTTTCAAGTTTCCACTGCCCCTCCTCATTTGCAAGATCCACTGCCGTAGTATCAGAAATCCACAGTGCCATGGCAGTCGAATCCGCTTTATGTTCATAGGTATACGTCTTGCCTGACGGACTTGTCAGCGTTCCGGTATAGGTAAAGACAGCCTTATCCGCCTTCGCACCGGTCAGATACAGGTATACATTACTGTATGTCGATGCGTCAATCGTGGTTGTCGAGCCCGATGTAAGCTGCGGCAAACTTGTGGTTGTACTTGAAGCGCTGCTATAGTACACCTGAGCGCTGCTCATCGCGGTTTTATCCATCTTTGTCACAGACAGAACCGTGCTGTCCGCATTTCCGGCACAGTCCGCAAAAGTAAGGGTATAGTAACCGTTTGTATTAGTCGCATCCTTACTTATAGTATATGATATGGTAATATTGCCGTTTGAATCAGCGGATCCTATAGTCACGCCAGTCTCGATTTCTGTTCCCAAACTGCTGACATCACTACTATAATACAGCTTCACTGTGCTTGTATCGAGTCCGCTGCCAGTGCCATCATTCAGCACATAGTACAGAGTAACATCATTTCCGGTTGAGCCGCTTGCCGGTTCTGTAGTTGTTGTATTGTCCTCATCTACTTTTGGTGCATGGCGGTCCACATACATATAATAGGTCACATCGCCGCTGGTTTCCGTGGTTGAACTTCCGGATGTATATCCGGCCTCGGTTGTCAGAGAAGCCGCATCTTCATTCCAGACATGCAGGATGTATACGCCATCCGCATCTGTTGATGCAATGGTCGGCGCATCATATGTCGTCACAGCGCTATCTTTGCTTGCATACGCCATCGTCGTTCCAACTTTTTCGGTACTACCATCATACGCCTTATAAGATAAGGTATAGTAAGTAGACGCCGCAGAGGCGTTGCTCTTCTCATCATCCAGGTTGGCATCGATCATTGTATCGATCGATCCATCGGCCGCTGTATACCACATCAGGTCGGTATGTCCAGTCGCTGTAACGTTTTTATTGGTCTCGCCAGTATCGGCATCGCCTGTCGTATTAGCAGGGATACCGTTACGCTCGGCGCATCCGGATTGGTGGTATCCAGATTCGAGACAACGATTTCTTTGCTGCTTTCATTGCCCGCCACATCTTTCCATGTCAGCGTGTAGGTGCCGTTCTCGGTAATCGTAAAGGAACCAGTCGCGATTGCGGCATTAGCTGATGTCACATCTGTCAATTCAGGCGTAGTGCCGGAGATACCCGTCGCGGTCAGCTCGATGGTGGACACGTCTACCTTGCTGAAGTTATCCGTCAGCGTAAAGCTGATGATCTGATTCTTTGTTTTCCAGTTGGTCGTGCCAGTAAAATCAACGCTATCAAGATTCGTCGAAGTTGTGCTCCCATCCTCCTGAACTGTGAACGCATCCTCAGGCGCAGTCTTATCCACCAGAATCGTGACGGTGATATTCGCCGTGTTATTCGCATTGTCGACGACCGTCGCATAAATCTTATAGGTACCATCACCATTTATCGTGTAAGTGCTGTCTGTAGCGCTGGACGTCTTTTCGGTTACATCCGATGATGACGAGTAATCTTTTTCAACGTTTTCTGTCGATCCGAACAGGTACGTTGTCGATGAAGCCTGTGTCTCGCCCGGTTTGGTATATTCCACATAAGCCGACACGGTGTACAGACCACTCTGCTGCCCGTCATCTGCAGTCAGTGAGAGGGTCGGATACTTGCTGTAATAATAATATCTATCTGTGTATGTCGTCCCCGTATCACCTGATGCATAGGTCTTTCCGGATGTATTTTCAGAATCGCCAAATGTGCCGTCAACTTTCACGCTGATCGTCGGATTTACGGTGTCAATCTGCCAATTTTCGCTACCTTCTTTTCCATCGTTATACATGGCTAGCTCGTAGTTTGCAGCCTTGTTTCCGGCCACATCATAGACCCAGACCTTGATGGTACTCTCGTTCTCAAGAGCACTGCTTTCCAACGTGATTGTGTAGGTCCATGCATCGCCATCCTGGGTGATAGTAGCTTTGCCCGTATAATAGTTATTATTTTCGTCACTATTATCAGTACTATCATCTGTGGACAGTTTATAGTATCCCTTCGTCGTATCCACGCCGCTCAGATCATCTTTCGTCGTGATCGAGATCTGAATTCCTTCTTCGGTACTGATGTAATTACCAAAGCTAAAGAAGTTTGCAATAACACTGGTTATCGTAGCTGTACCATCGTGGTCTTTCACCACAATGCTGTCTGCGGTGAATGTCGGCGAAGTCGTATCCACTTGCACATCTTTCGTTCCGGACACGGTAAACGTGGGATCACTCGTCACATTTGTGCTGTAGTTCCCCGCAGCATCCTTCATGTACGCGAGCAGGGTATACTCGCCGTCCTCGGTGAACGTGTAAGTACAGGTAATGCTTCCGTTTTCGATGGTCGAGGAATACCCGCTTTCAAATATTGTGCCCGTGGAATCCAGCACCTGCCATACCAGCGTCTCCGCGGCATATGCAAATCCGCTGTTAGCGGTTGCTGTAAAGGTTACGGTTTCATACGCATTGTACCAGCCTTCGCTGTTTGTACTTCCGCTTACGGAAATCTCCGGCGTCTCCGGTTTCGTTTCGTCCACGTTATTGACGGTGATCCATTTTTCCACCCGATTGCCGGCCATATCCTCAGCCACAATATAGTAATAGCCGTTCTCGGAGACGATGAATCTGACCTCGTATTTCGTGTTTGCAGTCACTTGTGAATCTGTAACATTTGTACCAGCATTGTTAATTGTGGTATTTACTGGATCATCAGTCTCCGTTCCGTTTTCAGTGCTCACGGAATAGACCTTTATCGTATCGTATCGCACACCACTCGTGGTGTCCTCAAGCGTAAAGGTTATGGTCTCATTCTCGTTTGTCCAAGACTGATCTGTTGTGTACTCCGTGCTGTAGGTCGGCTCATCAGTATCAACCTTTATATCAACGGTATTTGAGCCGGTCACACCCGCATTCGACACCGCTGTCACGGTCAACGTGGTGATGCCTTCTCCCAAACTATCTAGAGTGAATGTACCTTCTTCATATTTCTGAGTTTTTTGATCCTCACCGCTTGTATCAGACTGCGTTAACAGATACGTATCGATCTTATCAGTTGCACCGCTCAAAGCATAATATACCTCTCGCAAACCAGCGGCATTCTCAGTCACAGTCATGTCAACTGTAGCTGTATTACTGTTCATCCAGCCGAGAGTATTCACCTGATCTTTCCAAGTTAATTCAACTTGTGGAGCCTTGGTCGTGTATGTCCAGCTGGTGACCTTTTTTTCATCTTGCGTCTCAGCAGTTAATGTCGCCACTTCCGAGTTGTTTCCGGCGTAGTCATGGGCGGTCATAGTAATCGTGCCATCTGTGAACTCGCCGCCGATTGTGAAGGTCGCCGTCGCGTAGCAAGTCATGGTCGCACTTGTGTCACTATAATTACTATCCGTATAATATGTTATAATCGCATCACCATTTAGGCTACTGTCCGAACTCACCGTGTAGGTCATTGAACCTACTCCGCTCAGATTGTCTGAAAGCTTCACGGTCACGGTGTAACTCTGATTACCGAACACACCAAATGTCAGGATATTGAGAGGCGTGCTGCCATCTGAGTAAGTTACCTCATAATCGCCAATCGTCGGCTTTGTTGTGTCTACCTGTATCGTCTCACGGGCGATAGCCGACGAATTCGTCGCACCATCCTCCACCCAGTAATACAGATACCATGTACCGTCCGCTGTCGGGGCGGTGGTCGTCAAAGTGGTTGTGCTGTCGCTAATTGCCTGCGACACGACTCCAGAATCACTCTTGATTGCAGTAACTTCAACTTCTGTATCAGTATCATATACCATTTGCGTCAGCAGATACTTGATAGTATGCGCGGACGATGCTATGCCTTCATCCGCCAAAGTCGAATCTTTATAAGCATCCGTCACATCTGTCAGCGTAAATGTCGGCGCAGTGCTGTACCAGCCATTGGTGGCCGCACTGCTCGGATCGCTCAACGTAGCGTTGGACGGATCCTTGTGGTCGAGATTTACAGTCAGAGTGGCATAACCGACCTTCGTCTTATTCGTACTGTTCTCAACTTTGAAATAATAGCTGTTGCTTCCGTCCAGGGTCGTAACAAATCGTATGATTTCAGCACCATTTGTATCTATTGTCAATGTGAACGTACCATATGCACAGGAATACGTGCCATTTGTAAATGTTATCTCATTCCAACTTGTTACATCACTTCCGGATGACACCCCGGTATTAACGGCATAGTAGTAAGTTGCCTGTTTTGCCTCCAGCCCGCTGGTCACTATGGCCACTACACCATCATCGTTGATCCAGTCTCCTGGATTGTATGCCCCCTCTGCGGTTTCAGACCATGTTTCATTATTATAAATGTAGCTGTATATATAAGCACTCGGGCTGCCGTTTTCCAGCCGAATCTGTGTCGTCCCAGAAGTATATGTATTCCCGGCCATATCGGTCAACACTACATACACATAGTAGGTACCGGACTGCGTCACCTTTCCGGTCGTGACAGACTCATCGTCCTTTCCACTTGTTTGTGTCCAGTTTCCACCGGCTCCAAGCAATACAGATCCCCCGCTGGTTGAATCACTCTGATTATAAAACACCTGATAGGTACTCAACCCACTAATACTGTCCGAAGCGGTAATGGTAAATGTAATGTCATCTGATGTATAGTAGTTCGTGCTTACATTAAATTCTCCAGAAAAGCCCTCACTGTTCACGGTAAGACTCGCATAAACCGGATCCACAAGATCAATCTTGCTCACCGTCACCGGATTTGTCGTATCCGATGTGGTAACGTTTGTATTTCCGGCATAGTCGGTCACTGTAATGGTAAACGTATCGTTCGCATAGGCGTTGAAGCTGTATTCCCCTGTACTATTTACATTCAGAGTTATTGAATCTACAGCTTCACCACTGGCATTTCTTAATGCCTGTGTCCCAGTCGTACCCGTCACGGTTACGCTCTTAGTTTTACTCGTGGTCTCTGTCACGGTGAAGTTTACGGTTATATACTGATTTGTCGCCGAATTGTTTACCCAATCATGTGTGCTGTCGTTATAAGACACCTCCACCACGGGCGCAGTCGCATCGACATAGACATAGAGTGTATAATCTTCACTCTTATTCGTCGCATTATCCACCGCGGATATTGTTACCTTGTAGACACCGCTGTTGGTAAGCGCAGTATCGGCCTTCCAGTATGCAGTGTTAACAGCGGATGTCGCACTTGCATCATCTCCGAGCACAGCTTTCGTCCCATAACCATCATCTGTATAACAGGTACCGGCCAATGTCGTCGAAGTCAGATTATTGGTATCCGGATCCTCTAACTGACTGATCTTGTCAAACGAATCCACATACAGATAACTCGCGGTCACGGAGTACAAGCCACTGCCATCATCTTCGATAGTAGCAGATACGGTCGCTCCGGTACTTGCAGTAAGCCATGTCGCAGCGCCGGATGTAGCCGCCTCTGTGTCGGTCGTGCCGCTCGCCAGCTTGTCAGTATGCGTTCCGTCCGTCGCGCTCAGGGCGGAAATTGTAGGGCTGGTATTTTCCAGCTTCCAGAGGATCTGGTCAACTGTACTTGTACTTGTTGTGTCATCTGCATCCGTCAGATCATATCCGAGATTATAATATGCCGAGACGTTGCCCGCATTGTCAACTGCCCAGTAACGGATATATCCGCTCGTATTATTCACAGTCAACGGAATGGTGGCGCTGTAGACGATCTCGGTACCCTCTGTCGTAGCTACCGTCAACTCTGTGCCGCTTCCCGTGAAAGTTCCATCCGCAGCGATCTTTTCATAATATATTGCTTTCGTGCCAATGCCGCTCAGGTCGTCGGTAAAGGTCACGGTTACATCAACAGCCTTGTTATAGAATAAACCAAACGAAAGTTTTCTTATTAAACCTCTTAGTCCATCAGAGGTTGACCCAGTATCCGCATCCGTGTAAGTCACTGAACCAGCCGTCGGAGCCACAACATCAAGCTTGATGGTCTTTTCCCATGTGGCGGTATTGCCCGCGGCATCGGTCGCCGTTACAGTCATAACATAGTAGCCGCTCTCTTCCAGCGTCTGCGTATAAGCTGCATCTGCACTATTATTTCCACCCTGACCGTAATCGCAATGATTATACAACGTAGACGTATCTTCGGTCACATCCTCGCCAGCATCGGTTTTATCAGCGGTTTCATATTTTGTAATCTTAACCTCAGTCGTCACCGTATTGCTCGGCGTCGGGTTTGTATTGGAGGCTGTATTCTCCTGAGAAGCCACAGGGCTGACACTGATGGATACAGAATCCGCCTTATACCAATCACTCGAATATGCATTACTGTTTAATGTTATATTGTTATTTATAATATCTGTCGAGAATTCCGCTACGGAGATCTGTACCTTCTGGACGCAGGTCTCAGTATCACTATTCGAGATAACACTATACGTGCCACTC
>JAJPYF010000103.1:0-3370 GCA_021205085.1 Clostridiales bacterium
TGCATAGACAGTCTGATTGATCGTTTGACTTTTATCCACAAACAGTAATAATGTAGTTTTATATCCTATATAGGAATCATCTTATATACCAGAAAGGAGCTGCCATGAACCTTACCGTACGTCCCCGCCGTCTCCGCTCCGGCGAAAATCTCCGAAAAATGGTGCGCGAGACCAGGATGGATCCGTCCTCCCTGATCTACCCCCTCTTTGTCCGGGAAGGCAGCGGAATTATGGAAGAAATCCCTACGATGCCGGGACAATACCGCTACTCCACAGACACTATGGGGGAAAAACTGGAATCGCTGCAAAACGCCGGCGTCACCTCCGTAATGTTTTTCGGCATTCCGGATGAAAAAGATGAAGCAGGCAGCGGCGCCTACGACGCCAACGGCATTGTCCAGCGTGCATTGAGACAGGCGCGAAAAGATTTTCCTAGCCTCTATCGAGTCACGGATGTCTGCATGTGTGAATATACCTCCCATGGGCACTGCGGAGTTCTGAAAGGGAAGGAAGTGGATAATGACCGCACGCTAAACCTCCTTGCTCAGACGGCGCTCTCTCATGCGGAAGCCGGCGCCGACATGGTGGCGCCCTCCGACATGATGGACGGGCGTGTTGCAGCCATCCGCTCTGTCCTTGATGAGAATGGCTTTTACAACACACCGATTATGTCCTATGCTATCAAATACGCCTCCGCGTTTTACGGACCGTTTCGCGACGCTGCGGGTTCCGCGCCCGCCTTCGGCGACCGCAAAAGCTACCAGATGGACTACCACAACAGCCGCGAGGGAATCCGGGAAGCCCTCCTGGATGTAGAAGAAGGTGCGGATATTATCATGGTCAAACCGGCCATGTCCTACCTCGATATGGTGGCAAAAATCAAAGATATAGTCCATGTGCCGATCGCTACCTACAGCGTCAGCGGTGAATACAGCATGATTAAAGCGGGCGCAAGCCTTGGCTACATTGACGAGGAAAAAATCATCTGTGAGACAGCCGCCTCGGCGTTCCGTGCGGGATGTGATATCTATCTAAGCTACTTTGCGGAAGAAATCGCCGGATTTATGAAAGAAGGAAAAATCGGATGACACAATCAGAACAATTATTTGAGCGCGCCGTAAAAGTGATTCCCGGCGGGGTCAACAGCCCGGTTCGAGCCTTCGGCTCTGTCGGACAGTCGCCACGGATGATTGCCTCCGCCGACGGCGCCCATATGACCGATGAGGACGGCATCACCTATCTTGACTTTGTCGGTTCCTGGGGACCGATGATTCTCGGCCACAATCACCCTGCCGTGCGGGAAGCAGTAACCAAAGCCTGTGAACAGGGGCTAAGCTACGGCGCCGCCACAAAGCGTGAAGTCGAGATGGCGGAATTGATCTGCGGCCCTGTCCCCAATCTGGAAATGGTGCGGATGGTAAACTCCGGCACAGAGGCTGTAATGAGCGCGATCCGAGCCGCGCGGGGCTACACCGGCCGCGATAAGATTATAAAATTTATGGGGTGCTATCACGGTCATTCCGATGCTTTGCTGGTTCAGGCCGGCTCCGGCGTTATGACCGCCGGCATTCCCGGCAGCGCAGGCGTCCCCGAAGGATGCACACAAGATACGCTCTCTGCTATTTATAATGACACGGAATCCGTGCAGAAGCTTTTCGACACATTCCCAGATGAAATTGCCGCCGTTATTGTGGAACCGGTTGGCGCCAACATGGGGGTCGTTCCTCCTCAGCAAGGATTCTTACAGGATCTTCGCGCCATATGCACGAAGTACGGTACAGTCCTGATTTTTGACGAAGTCATCACCGGATTTCGCCTGGCATTCGGCGGCGCGCAGGAATATTTTGGAGTTGACGCAGATCTAATTACCTACGGCAAGATCATAGGAGCAGGCATGCCGGTGGGCGCCTATGGCGGTAAAAAAGAAATCATGGAGCAGGTTGCCCCTCTCGGTCCCGTCTACCAGGCCGGAACATTAAGCGGCAATCCGGTCGCTATGGCAGCGGGTCTGGCTCAGCTCAGCATTTTAAAGAACCATCCCAAGATCTATCGCAGCCTCAATCAAATGGGCTCATGGTTTTTTGGTGAAATAAAAAAGATAGCAGAAGAATCACAGATTCCCGCAACAGTAAATACTTGCGGTTCTCTGGGCAGCCTCTTTTTCACGAACGAAACAGTGAGAAACTATGAGACGGCAAAAACTTCCGACACAGCAAAATACACGGATTACTTCCGCTATATGATCAACCATGGAATTTATCTGGCGCCCGCACAATTTGAAGCCATGTTCCTGTCTGCGGCGCATACGAGAAAAGAGTTGGAAGATGTGCTGGAATTTGTGCGGGATTACATGCTGTAGGTAAGCCATCTTTCCATTGCACCTGTAAAAAAGGATAACACACGCTATGCACTTCCCTTTATTTATTGATATCAGCAAAAAAATATTTTGATTGTCGGAGGCGGCAAAGTCGCTGACCGACGCGTACACACGCTGCTCTCCTTTACAGAGCATATCACGGTAGTCTCTCCGGCATTCACCGATGGCCTCGTTTCTCTGGCGCAATCCGGCCAAATCCTTCTGCTGAAAAGATATTTTGAACCGGAAGATCTCACCGGTCAGGATATCGTCCTTGCAGCAACCGACGATATCGATCTAAACAAAAAGATCAGTACACTATGCCGCGAACAGGGAATACCGGTCAATATCAGCAACGATCAGACTCTCTGCGATTTTCAGTTTCCCTCCATTGTAACAGACGGGGAGATTGTCATCGGGATTAACGCTTCCGGAGGAAATCACAGGCGGGTAGCGGAAACCAGACAAAAGCTGGATGAGCTATGGAATCAGATAATAACCGCCCCTCCTACACCGTAAGCTCCCGCATCAGCGCGGGCACGGTCGTGATCTTATTGATCTCTCCCACACGCGACCCGCAGAAGATCACACCCTCATCCAGCTTTCCCTTCACCGCATTGATCAGTGCCATGGAAATGCAGTAGGGCGCCGTGGCGGGATTGCATCCCTTCATGCAGTTAAAGCAGTAGGTGACTTTGCCCGGATTGGCGTTCATCTTGTCGATAAAGGCGTTTTTGAGCGCGCGTCCCGGCATCCCCACCGGGCTCTTGATGATCACCGCATCCTCCTCCTTCGCACGGATATAAGCCTCCTTGAACGCATCACAGGCATCGCACTCCTTGGTGGCAACAAAACGCGTGGCCGCCTGTATGCCGTCCGCACCGAGCGCCAGCGCATGCTTCACATCCTCCGGGGTAAACATCCCCCCGGCGACAAACACCGGAATTTTGACCCCGTACTTCTCCTCATAGGACTCCTTGACGGCAAGAATCTTCCGAATCTCCTCATCGTAAT
>JAJPYF010000103.1:3380-3953 GCA_021205085.1 Clostridiales bacterium
ATCCAGCGTCCCGCTGTCGGCAAGCTCCTCATTGGAGAATCCCAAATGCCCGCCGGCCCGCGGCCCCTCGATCACAAGAAAATCCGCAGTGCGGTGATAGCGCCTGTCCCACAGCTTCAAAATCACCCGCGCTGATTTCTCGCTGGATACGATGGGAGCGATCGCCACATCATATCCTTTTACATATTCCGGCAGATCCGTCGGAAGCCCTGCCCCGGAGATAATCACATCCACACCGGCCTCACAGACCGTCCGGATATAATCCGCATAGAGACGGGTCACCACCATGACATTGACGCCCACCAATCCTTTCCCTCCGGAGATTTCCTTCGCCTTGCGGATCTGCCGCGGCAGCGCGCGGAGGTTCGCCGCCTCCGGGTCCTTGCGGAAATCCGGTTCATCGTAGCCAACCTGTGCGGTAGAAATCACGCCCATCCCGCCTTCCTTCGCCACAGCACCGGCCAAATGGCAGCGGCTGATGCCGATACCCATCCCGCCCTGAATGATCGGCAGCGATAAATGCTTTCCTCTTAATTGCACAGGTTTCATTAACATTACTATATCCTCCAAATT
>JAJPYF010000149.1 GCA_021205085.1 Clostridiales bacterium
GGGGAAAGGAGTCGATGCGACAGGATTTGAACCTGCGACCTCTGCGTCCCGAACGCAGCGCTCTACCAAACTGAGCCACGCATCGTCATGTTTAACGGCCTGCTTTTTGCAAGCCGCTCATATATAATACTGGTTTTCCTGCTAAATGTCAACAGTTTTTTCAAGAGCTTTTTTCAGCTTTATAAGCACTCTCTCAGCGCTCCCTGCCGCTGCTGCCATGCCCTCTACCGCTCCACGCAGCCGCCCTGCACGCTGGCCAGGTGCTCGTCAATGAGCTGCTTTAACGTGACACTGTCCATATAGTCGGAAATCACCTTATACATGCCTTCCCAGAACCCTACCGTAGGACAATATTGGTAGCGCTCACACTCGTTGACTTCCGATTCCAGACAGGCGATGGGTGCAAAGCTCCCCTCTATCGCGCGGAGAATCTCACCGGCCGTGTATTTCTCCGGTGCACGACTCAGGCGATACCCACCCTGCGCGCCGCGGACACTGCGAACCAGCCCGGCCCGGTGAAGCGGGGTGACAATCTGCTCCAGATACTTGATTGAAATATTCTGTCTGGAAGAAATATCCTTCAGTGAAATATAATTTTCTTCGCCGCCGTGGACACCCAGATCGACCATCAGACGCAGCGCATATCTTCCTTTTGTCGATACCTTCATGGAAAGCCTCCTTGTATTCCCTGTAATCCTACTTGTTATATAGTAATACAAAAAAGCATTTCCTGCAAGTCAAATTATGCAAAAAACGGAGGCATGTTTCCACGCCTCCGCATCTGCTGCATTCTACATATAATTTCTATCTTTCTTCCGCGAATCCCTACTGCTCCTCCAGTATCCGCAGATCCCACGCACCGACCGTGATCTCTGTCCCCGCGGCAACCGCCTCGCCGGTGAGCACATCGACGGCATCGCCGTAGCGATAGGGAACCCTGCGCTCTTCAGGCGAGTAGTTGAGATAGTAGCGAACGGTCTTCCCGTAGTCGTTGACGCCCTTGTGAACAGCCACGCCCGCCGTTTCCTCGGACAGATCTATGCCCGC
The DNA here is from genome assembly GCA_021205085.1 of Clostridiales bacterium. Classification (GTDB taxonomy): domain Bacteria; phylum Bacillota; class Clostridia; order Lachnospirales; family Lachnospiraceae; genus Eubacterium_I. The sequence goes on from JAJPYF010000149.1 coordinate 1,048, forward strand.
CCCCTCCAGAACGATGCGGCAGACATTGGTGAGCACCTCCTCATCCGCCATGGTTCCGACATAGGTCGCCGTCCCCTTTCCATAATGGTTCCGGGTGATGGCCGCGTATTCCTTCCAATTATAGTGGTCATAGGAGGCCAGCACCTCTGCGCCGTGGGGAATCAGCAGCTCCATGAACTTCTCCGCCTTGTGCTCCCCCGCACCAACCACCGCTCCCGAAAGGCCGACCAGCCCGCGGGGCAGGGTATATTCATGATAAATCACACCGAGGGACTCATTCAGAATCCCCGGCTGCACACCGCAGCGCACCTTGTTATTCTCATTCGAGTACCCACTCTTAAAGGAGGCGATCAGATGCCCGCCGTTCTCAACAAACCGGTTCAGGCGGTGAAGCAGCTCATCCTCCGCCGCATAAAGCGCAGGCACCACGATTACCCGGTAGTCCTCCAGATTTTCGGACTCCGGCCAGAGAATGTCGCACTCCACATTCATATCGCAGAGCGTGTCAAACATCCACCGGAAGACATCGTTGTACTGAATCCCCGGCCTTGCCACCGGAAACTCAATCGGGAAATATTTCAGCGCGGTAAGGGACGGATTGCTGACCAGAATGGCCACCTCGTTTTTCTTCTTTAAGTTGACCAGATGATCTCCCTTCGCGGCGAACTCCTCCCCGATCCGGCAAGCCTCCCGGTATGTGGCATTTTCCTCAAAATCCTGACTCAGAATCCCGCGCCAGTAGGTCTCCACCGAATTGTGGATGGAATGCCAGTGCCAGTACATCACGCTGTTGGCTCCCTCGGAAAGATGGCTGTACGCCTGAAGGCGCAGCTGACCCTGATAGGGCAGCCAGCTGATATATCCCTGCGCCTGTGTCTCCAGAATCAGATAGTTCTCACCGCCCTTTAACGAACGGGCGATATCGCCGCCGAACGCGATCTCCTTTCCGGTCAGGAGATCCTGGGACGGATGGTAAATATCAAACCCCGCCATCGTCACCGCGCGCGCCTCCTGAAAATGATCCGCGTCCGGCTGAATCCCGAAGGAGTAATCCCTCCACTCCCCGTCAAAGTTGTGGGTAATGAACTGATCCTCACGCCGGTATTCGTTCACGATATCCGCCTGCCAACAGAGGAACTCCGTGACCAGCGACCGCTGGAATTTCTCGAATTCCGCCTTCAGGCTCTGGTTGCAGGCCGACCGCACATCCACATAATCCTCCCATGAATTCAGGCGGTTGCTCCAGTAGTCCAGCCCGAACTCCCGGTTCATGGCGTCCGTGTCGTCGTGGAACTTTTCACGGAGGTACGCGAGAAACTGCCGCTGCACATTCTCCCCGGCGGTACCGTAGTGTTTCGTCTCATTGTCGATCTGGTAGCCGATCACACACTTCCGGTGCGCCGTCACCTTCATCAGCTCGCGGATCACGCGCTCCGCGTAAAACCGGTAATCCGGATTCGTGATATCCATCTGCTGCCGGAATCCGTATCCGTTTCTTCCCTTTTCCGTAACCGCCATCACCTCCGGATGCCGTTTCACCATCCATGTGGGAATCGCGTAGGTCGGCGTGCCGATGATCACAGAGATATCCGCTGCCTCCATGGCATCCATAACCCGCTCCACATGAGAAAAATCAAACACACCGGGCTGGGGCTCACAGGTGCTCCATGTCGATTCCGCGATCCGGACCACATTGATCCCGGCCCTTTTCATCATCTGAACATCCTTCTCTAGACGGTCATAAGGCATATATTCATCGTAATACGCTGCTCCAAATAGTAATTTTTTCATTGATTCAATCTCCCTTCATACATCCATCAGCATATCCGATTCCCACGCATTTCGCAAGTGGAAAATGCCCCGAAACCGCAATCGTAGCTCCGGGGCATCTCCTCTTTGATGCACCTATACCATATTCAAATACTGTAAATCAGCTTAATCATCCATCTCATCGATGTAATCCGCAACGGACTCGCCCGCCATACGGCCGGAGTTGACGGCAAATCCCATTGTGTTGCCGGGCAGCGTGAAGTTGTAGCTGTCGCCGTAGATGGTGTTTGCGTCGGAGCCTGCGCTGTAAAGACCCGGAATCGGATTCTGCTCTGCATCCAGAACCTCACAGTACTTGTTGACCCGCACGCCGCCGACCGTACCGTATGCCGCAATGTAGTATTTTCCTACCAGATAGCCGCCCTTTCCGGTGATGGGATGCAGATACTCCTGTTGCTTGTGGAACTGTGTATCGCAGCCCATATCGCACATATCGTTGTACTCGTCCAGCACATCCTCCAGCTTCTCCTCGTCAATGCCGAGTTTCTCCGCCAGCTCCTCGATGTCATCCGCACGGATAAATCCGTCGTAGCCCTCCTCCTCGGCGCGGTCAAATTCCGCGTCGACTGCGAGGAACGCGTCCTCCGGATGCACGATATCAAAGATGTCCGGGCCGTTCTTCTTGTAATTCTTCAGAATCGCCTGATCCATGATGCAATATCCGTAGTGGCCGGGCTGCAGGGAGAGCGCATTCCCGGTGTAAGTGGTGTTGCCCATCATTCCCTCGTTCATGAACCGGTCGCCGTTCTGGTTGATCAGCAGGTTCGGCTGACGCAGGACTGCATCCAGAAGGAACCAGTTTAAGTTATCCTTGAGCTGATAGATCATCTCAATGTTCGCGCCGAACTTCTGCGCACCGGCATTCCACATCATATTCAGGCCGTCGCCGTTCGTGCCCGGTACGTTGAAGGGGAAATAATCTTCCCAGAGGTTGTAGCCGAAATTCTCCTTGATCATCTTTGCGTTGGTTCCGAAACCGCCGGTCGCAACGATGACTGCCTTGGCCCGCGCCTCAATCTCCTCGCCGTCCTTGTCGACAGCCTTCACGCCCACGCAGGCACCGTCCTCCATGATCAGCTCTTTCACCGGGGTCTCCAGATAAATCTGTGCGCCCAGTTCCTTCGCCTTCTCTGTCATGATGCGGACCATCGAACCGGCCGCGCGGGGTCCGATCACGCCGTTCTCCGGCTTGACAATATGCCAGGTCGCCTCAGACTCGCGGAAATAGCGGAAGCATCCCGCGAACTCCACGCCCATGTCCTCCAGCCACTCGATCGTGTCCGCAGACTTGTTGAAATAGGTCTGCACCAGATCATTGTCAACACGGTAATGCGTGTACTCCATGTGACGGTTCAGGGCGTCGCCCACCGTGATATCACAGAAGCTGTTTTTCTGCTGTTTTGTGCCGATGCCGAGCGGTCCCATACCCATGTTCGCCGCGCCGCCGGTCGTGTTCGACTTCTCAAACACGATCGTCTCAAGATCATTCTCCCCCGCCGTGATGGCCGCCGCGAGACCGGCCGGACCTGCTGCAACTACGATTACATCAGTCTCCATTGTCTTCATTTTGTAAATCCTCCGTTCTTTATATTTTTAATATTATCTGCGTTTTTTAAACTTCCCGACCTTTGTCAGCCTTGTCGGCAGCTTCGGCACGCGCCCCGCCGTCTGCACGATCGCTCCATGCTCACAGACCTCCAGGCACTTCCCGCATTTATCGCACTCGAACTCGTCGATCATGTGGATATAACCGACCTGCCCCTCGATGGCATCCTTCGGGCAGACATCCGCACACGCCTCGCAGCCCTGACATTCGTTGGGGTCAATGTACATCGTCATGAAAGCGCTGCAGACATTGTTTGCACATTTTTTCTTTTTAATGTGGTCTGTGTACTCATCCTCGAAGTATTTCAGCGTCCCCATGACAAAATCCGACGCCGTCTGACCCATGCTGCAGGGCGTGGAAAAGGTCATGGCCTCGCCGATCTCCGCGAGCATCTCCGGGAAGTTTTTCTTCCCCTGTCCCATGGTGATCTCCCGCTCCATCGTGTGAAGCTGTACCAGCCCCTCGCGGCAGAAGGTGCATTTGCCGCAGCTGTGCCGCCGCTCCGCCTCCAGAAGCTGCGCCGCCTCATGAATCAGGCAGCAGGTCGGCGCGTAAAGCGTGATCACACCGTTTCCGATCTGTGTGTCACTCTCAATGACCATGTCCAGAGCGGTGGCCGCATCATAGAGCTTCGTCCCGATCGTGACGGCCTTCGCATCCGTCTCACCGACCAGATCAGACACCTTTGTCCCGTAGGCAACCTTCGTCAGCGCGCCGGTCTCGCCGTCCCGGCAGACCGCCATGTAGGTTCCGGGCTCATAATTTCCCTCGAAAATATCCGTCAGCGCAGCCAGCGTCTCGAAGTGGTGGAACGCGCCGCCGCGGCTCTCCCGTACATTGACAATGCCGTTGAAAATCTGCACGCCGTACTCCGACGCCTTGTTGACCAGCTCCTTCGCATACTCTGTCTCATTCTCCGGAAGGAAAAGATACAGCTCCTGCGCGTCCACGGCCAGCGCCGCGATTTTCATTCCGGTCAGAACCTTGTCCGGATCATCCTTTAAAATCGCCAGAAGCGCACCGTTTAAGTCGGAGTTGTTCAGACCGGCCACCACACGGATGGGATTCGTCTGAAATGCGCGCTCCTCGTTGACCAGATTCCACTTGTCCGCCACCGGGGTGCGGTCCGCGCCGAACTCCAAAAGGCCTTCCGCCGCAATCTTTGCGATTATCTGCTCCGCGCCCATTGCTTTCGCATTCTCATACGCTTTCATTATGCCTCCACCTCCTTCTGTTCATTGGAAAACTCAGTCCACAATCTGGAAGGATGAATCTGCAGACGGAGGTCACACTGCAGGCAGCGGCCCGACTCTCCGCAGATATCGCTGTCGCAGATGCCGAAATCAAACGGTTTGAAATTGTCCTGCCGCTCCTCCACCGGGAGAATCTGTTTTTTCGCCGCGGTGAGATAGCCGAAGCCCTCGGATTTGCCGATGTACGGATCCGCGAACTGCTCCGGTGCGAGAACCTCGCTGATGTCGCCGTCGCCGCCCAGATAAAGGTCGATCTGCTCCGCAGCCTCCCTGCCGGACGCGATCGCCTGAACGACAGATTTTGTTCCGTAGGTCACATCGCCCGCCGCAAAAATCCCTTCCACGGATGTCGCCAGTGTTTTCGGATCCACGACGATGCTGTTTGCCTTGCCGAGCTGCAGGCCGCATTCCGGCGTCAGCTCCGACCACTGGCCGGTGGCAAAAATCACGGTATCGCCGTCGATGTGATGCTCGGAGCCCTCCTCCTTCTCGGTGATCGCCCTGCGGTTCTCATCGAAATAGAAGCGTTTTACGTTCATAAAGTCCACACCGGTTACGTGATCTTCGCCGGTGATGCGCTCGAAGGTCTGCGCCGGATGAACAAAAATGCCCTCCTCCTGCGCCTGCTCGATCTCCTCGTCGTCGGCAGTCATCGCTTCCCGCGCCTCCAGACAGGCCAGATGAATCTCCTCCGCGCCGAGCCGTTTCGCGGTTCTCGCGCAGTCAAACGCTACGTTGCCGCCGCCGAGGACGATGATCCGCTTACCGATGCCGGTCTCCATCCCCATGCTGGCTTTCCGCAGGAAATCAATGTTCACATGCACGCCCTCCAGATTCTTTCCCGGAACGGGAAGCCGGACGCCCATGTGGTTGCCCGTCGCCATGAGCACCGCGTCATATTCACCCAGAAGATCAACGGGATTGTTGATCCGGACGCCGGTCTCCATGACCACGCCCTGATCCGAGATGACCTTTGCCTCTTCCGCAACTACATTGCGGGGAAGGCGGTAGGAGGGAATGCCGTAGGACATCATGCCGCCGACCGTCGGAAGCTCTTCCTTCACGGTCACTGCATGCCCCTGCTTGCGCAGATAGTATGCCGCCGTCAGGCCGGCCGGGCCGCCGCCCACCACGCACACCTTTTTCCCGGTATCCGGAAGCTGTTTGCCCTTTCCCTTCCAGTAGGAGCCGGTGTCATGCTCCGCCGCGTACCGCTTGATCTCGCGGATGGACATGGCCTCGCTGACCTCATTTCTCTTACACTCTTTTGCGCAGACCTGCGTGCAGATCAGGCCAAGCGTGTGCGGGAAAGGAGCCTTCTCGCGGACGACCGCAGCAGCTGCGTCGCAGTTGCCCTCCTTCACGAAACGGATGTAGCGCGGGATGTCCGTGTGCGCCGGACATGCGTAGCGGCACGGAACCAGCGCATCCTCTTTTTTCACATTTGTCGTCAATAGCTGAATCTTGTCGCGGATGGTGCCGGTGGGACATACCTCCGCACAGGCGGTACAGAACCTGCAGTCCGCATCCTTCAGCAGCTTATCATGCAGCGTGCCGACATAGGTCTCCATGTCCTTTTTCTGATACTGTAGAACGCCCACGCCGCGCAGATTGTTGCAGGCACGGACACAGCGGCCGCAGAGCACGCAGCGGTTCATGTCGTGCGTCAGCAGCGGGTTCTCCTCGTTCATCTTGATGCCCTTGCTGCGGACGCGCATGCGCGCATTGTTTGCGCCTATGTACTGGATCAGGGTCTGCATCTCGCAGTTGCCGTACTTGGGACATGTGGAGCAATCCTCCGGATGCCCCGCCAGCAGAAGCTCCAGTGCCAGCGTTCTCAGCTTGTTTACCTGCTCCGTCTTCGTATGGATGACCATACCGTCCTTTGCCCGCAGTGTGCAGGACGGGGTGACGCCCTCCTGACCGTCCACCTCCACAATGCACATGCGGCAGGAGCCATTCTCCGGAAGATCCGGATGGTGGCACAGGTGCGGAATGTAGATACCGTTTTGCAGGGCACATTCCAGCACATTTGCGTTGTCCTCCACTGTCAGGCGGACACCGTCAATCGTGATAACTGCCATGTTTACCTCCTCCGTAACTACCGTTCAACCGGTGTTTTTCAACATTTGTTGACTTTCTGATAAAATTATAACATAATACTCTTATATTCGCCTCATACAGGTGTTGAAACATCCGTTTTTTACAGATTTTATTTTCAACAATTGTTGAATTCGGCGCATGTGCAAAAATATCAGAACCAGGAGGAATCCCATGATCCGTCTGCAGAATCTGCTTGAATACCTAAGTGAATCCGACGGTCTTGCCGTCATCTCTCTCCACAGCCCGGAGCGAATGGTAAACCGGGCGGAGATCCTGACCACAGACACGATTCCCGACACGGGAACACTCTATCTGTCCGCAGGGCGGAACACGCTGAAAAGCCACCGCCTTCAGGAGCGGATCCTGGCGCTGTCCGAGCCCTGCCTGATCCTGACGGACAAGGCGCAGGATCTGTCGTTTCCCCTGATTCTGGCTCGCGAGATTCACGATGTCAACCAGCTTTTTGCGTCCATTCTGCAGCGGCTTCGCTTCGAGGAGGAGCTGCAGTTCGAGACGACGCAGCTCTATCAGCTGCTCTACACCGGAAAGGGGTTGGACGGCATCGTCCTCCGCGCACAGAATATGCTGGGGCGGGCGGTCTCTGTTCTGGATGCCGGTTATGCCATGCTGGCCGTCTCTCCGATGATGCGGGAGCTCCCCTTCGGCGTGGAGAGCAACGATGCCGGCGACTTCGATTTTCTCAGCGCACAGGAGGTGGAAAGCCTGCGCCGGCTGAATATCGAACAGCAGATTTACCAGCACACCCACGCTTTTTTCGTTCAGACGGAAGACCACCCGGACACCAACTGGATCTTCTGCGCCATCCGCATCCAGCATGTCATGTCCGGCTATGTGGCGGTCTGCCTGCCCAACCGGGCCGAAGCCTCCGAGCGCGAGCTGCGGCTGACCTCCGTCATCGCGGACATCTGCTCCGTGGAGATGCAGAAGCACGACTTTTTCGCCCACCAGACCGGCCTCCAGTACGAGACCTTCCTCACTGACCTGATCGAGGGGCGTTTCACCAGCCTTCCGATGATCGAGTCGCGATTTAAAGTTCTGAACCGCCATCTGGGAAAATTTTTCTGTCTCGCCATCCTCTACCGGAGCGAGCCGCACAACAGCGAGCTCTTCAACGAGCGGCAGATGTCCACCCTGCGAAACACCTATCCCGGCAGCATGTCTGTCGTGTACAAAAACAATATCGTCCTGCTTCTGAATCAGGATACTCCCGTCCTGCTCCGCCCGGATCTGATCCGCCCGATGGCGCAGTTTGCGCTGCAGAATCAGCTGAAGGTCTATTTAAGCCAGCCCTTCGCGGATATCCTCAAAATCAGGATCTTTTACGAGCAGGCGCAGCACACGCTGGAGCTCTCCGACCCCCACAGCCCCGACCAGCTGATCTATTTCAGCACCGAAGCACTGCCCTTCTATCTGTTCTCCAAATGCAGTTACGAGGAATTGGAGACCGGCATCCACCACCACATCTTCCAGCTGCAGGACTATGACCGGCAGTATCACACGGAATTCATCACCACGCTCCGGGCATATCTCGCGCACAACCGGAACGTCACGCAGACCGCGGAGTATCTCCACGTCCACCGCAGCACCCTCTTTTACCGGATGAAAAAAATAGAGGAACTGCTGGAGGTGAGCCTTTCGGACTCCCACCTGCTGTTCCTCTATGAATTATCGCTGCAGATCTGGGATTACCTGAGCCGGTAAACGATCCCGCTGATTATTATTTCCCGCCGCATTACTGCTGCGTCTGCTGTTCTTCCTGTTGTTCCTGCTGCTGTTGCTGCTGTTCCTGCTGCGCCGCCTGTTCCGCCTGCAGTGCCGCAAGCGTACTCTCCGCCGCCGTCAGCGTACTGTAATTGGTGACATATTCTTTCGCCGTATCCGACAACGCATCATACTGGGACCGCGCGCTGCTGATGGCACTGCTGCTGTCCAGCGTCACCGTCCCGATCGCATCGATCGCAGTGACCACCGTCTGTGCCTGAGACTGCGCTTCCTGACGGGCTGCCTCCTGCGCAGCAGCCTCTGCCGCCGCGGCAGCCTCCGCCTGCTGCTGGGCAACCAGCGCCGCATACGCCGCATACGCCGCCTGCAATGTGCTGTAATTCGTCACATATGCCCGATCCGATTCAGACAGGGCATCATACAGACTCCGGGCATTGCTGATCGCAGCACTGCTGTCCAGTGTCACTGTCCCAATGGAATTGATTGCGTCCACTACCGCGTTGGCCGAGGAATTGTCTGCCGCCTGCGCGGTCACACTGGTATTTTCCGTTCCCGCCAGCGTGTAGACCAGCACCGGATCGCCGGAGCTGATGCTGTTGTAGATCGCCTTTGCCGCACTGTAGGGCAGATTGATGCAACCGTGAGATCCGCTGGTCTTATAGATCGTGCCGCCGAACCTGCTGCGCCACGAAGCGTCATGCAGACCGATCCCGCCGTTAAACGGCATCCAGAAGCTCACCGGAGACGCATACCCCTGCCCCCGCAGGACAGCATTTTTCTGTTTATATGTGATGCGATAAGCGCCGGACGGCGTCGAATTGCCCGCCGACACATTTCCGGATACAAAATCCGACTCTACCACCAGCGCGCCGTCCTTGTAAAACCACAGATGCTGAGCGGTCAGATTGATCTCCACATAGGTATCGCCGTAGTCCGTATCTCCATGGCTCGCCGCCGTCTGGGAATAGACCACATCTCCCGTGTAATCCTCTCCGTTTTCCAGATACTCACTCAGCGCGGCAAGAGTGGACTCCTGATCGATCTTCCACCCGTAGTTCCCGCCCGGAACCGTCACCGTCGTCCCGTAGGAGGTCTTTAACGTCTTGCTCTGCCCCGCGGTGTTGTAGGTATCCGCCAGTTCCGCGACATACTCCGTCAGTTTTTCCTCGTCCAGTGTGACATTCATATCGTCATCCACAAGAATCCACCGACTGATCAGCGAGCCGTCCACAACCTCCGCGGAACTGCCGAACTCGTAAGTGATCGTCGTGCTCACATACCGGTTCGCCGCCTCCAGCATATTCAATGCCTTTTCCGACTCCTCATTATACTCGGCCTCCTCGTAGCATCCGCTCGCTGCCAGATCCAGCTCGCTCTGAAGCCCCGCGACCGCAGCGGCAACCGCGGCTTTGAAAACATCCTCGTCCAGACGTGTACCCTCCGTTGCAGCCACCAGCTCGTATCCGGACTCCTCCGTGTATTCGGACAGAGCCGCATTCTCGGGATCCGTCATATTCTTCTCATCCATACAGGAAAGGCTCTCCAGAACCTCATCCAACTCATTCTCATCATAGACCACCAGCGATTCTACCTGGACAGACTCTTCGTAAAACAAACCCGCCGGCCAGGTATATTCATTCTGCTGCTCCAGAATCTGATCCATCTCATCGCTGAACGTAACTTCCAGAGAAATATCGGAACCCGCAATCTCCTCACTGCCGCCCTCACGCTCCACGAGAGTTAAAACGTAAGTGTCTGACTCATCAATCAGAGCCGCCTCCGCCTCTGCCGTAGTCATTCCGGAACAGGACACACTGTTTATCACCGTTCCGGGAAGATAGCGTTCCTGATAATAGACCGACACGGCAAAATAAATCACCGCCAGCGCGGCCGCAGCTGCGATCACCGCGATCAGAATGGATTTCTTTTTCTTCGTCATTTATGTGTTCTCCCCATGATTTCAAAAATCTGTGTCTCACAGATTATACTACATTTCTGAGTATACCACATCTGTCAAGCGGCTGCCGCCTCTGTCTGCACGAAAAAAACGGGAAACCGAAAAATCGATTTCCCGTCTTTTTCTTATTTTTTAACTGCTTCCCATTACCGATTCACAATTTTGCTGCTCACCATTCATAATTACAGCTCATCCGGCTTCTCCGCCTCATAATCGCTCCATGAAGTCACTGCTGAAGCTCCGGACAGATCTGCCGTGGTCTCATAAGAATCCACCGTTATTGTATACTCACTGCTGCCCTGCACATAGACCGTGCCGTCGCTGCCCTGAATGGTCACTGTGTTGCCGGAGGCGTCCACAATGGTCCCCTCATTCTGCAACGCAGTCAAAACGCTGTCGCCGGTGACAATCCATGTGCTGTCCGCATCGATATAAAGGTTGCAGTATCCGTCGCCGCCGCTCCCGGCCCATGTCTCATCATTCACCACGGCGCCGGTCAATGTGCTGCCGTCCGTCATATAGAAATCAAGCCGACTGATGCTGTCCCAGATAATGTCTCCTTCCATCTCCTGCTCAATCGCGGTAAAACTGCAGTCCGCTCCGTTGGAACCGGTGCTTCCCCACCCGCGCTCGTTGCTGTTTCCGGTACACTGGAGGAAGAAATCGTTCTCATCCGCGTAGGTGATATCCACGCCGGAAAGGATGAACGTGGACTCCGTGTTGGTGGTATAGAACATGCCGCCGTTTTCAGCGGTCAGCGTGCCGCCGACCATCTCAAAAACGCTGTTTCCCACCTCGGAGTCGCCGGACATGCTCTGATAAAGGATGACATTCCATGTGCAGTCATTCTGGCTGTCGTCCGCCATGTTCCCGGTCAGATCACAGTCAAACAGGCGAAGGGAATTGAGCCCCTCAATGCAGACAGCCTCGGAAGCGGTAGCCGTCAGCTCCGCGTCATCGATCGCAATATCCGCCGTGCAGTAGACAGCCGGGGAGCCGACTCCATTGGAGGTATAGGAACCGCCATCGACCACCATCGTTCCGCCGCCCCGGTCACTGCGGATCGCCGCCGCGGACTCACCGTTTGTCTCGACGGTCAGATCCCATGCGTACAGCGTGCCGCCGCCCGCCGCGTGAATCCCGCCAGAGGTGTCCTGCTGTGTCGTAATCGTGGAATCCGAAACATATACCACACCGTCGCCGTAGGCAAACACGCCCGCGCCGCCTGCCGCATCGGTCTCTATCGTCGTATCACTGATATAGGTCGTTCCCTCCGTGGTCAGGATTGCCGCTCCGACACCGTAGAAACTGGAATTGTCTCCGCCGGTACTGTCGGAGGAATCCCGCGTTACCGTGCTGTCCGTGATCGTCACATTCGCCCCGCTCGTGATAAGCGCCGCATTTTCATCTGTTCCCGTGGAGGTGATCGTCTCCCCGCTCACTGTGGCGTCCGTCGAATATTCATTGACCGCCGTGTAGGTAACGCCGGAGGCCGACGCGCTGCTGCTGCCTTCCGCAGAAGTCCCGGCAGATGCCTCTGAGTAAAGAACCAGAATCGAAGCGGCATTGCCGTCTTCATCGTAGGTGACCATCACCACATCGCCGATGGCGAGATCACTGAACTCCATGGCAGTCGTACCGCCGTCTCCCATATCACTCATATCGCCCATGTCACCCATATCGCCGGACGGCATCTCCCCGGAAAATTCGCCGTCTGCGTTTTCTCCGCCATTCTCCGCTTCATCCGCGCTATCGGTGTCCTCACTGTCTGCGCTCTCCGTATCGCTTGTGGTTTCAACCGTTGCGCTTGTGGTGTCGGCCTCAACGCCATCCTCACCGTCCGGTTTTTCCGGTACATCCGAATCACCGCTTCCGTCCATACCGCCGGACGGCATCTCCGGTGCGGTTCCGTCACCGCCGCCCTCCATCTCGCCGCCTTCGCCATCACCGGTTTCACCATCGGCCGGCATTTCCATATCCCCGCCGCCCTCCATATTTCCCATTCCGCCGGTTGTAACCTGTGTCGTAATCTCCGTGTCATCCGTGACGGTCACTTCGATCGCATCACCGATCCCGGAGTCCAGCGTGAAGCTGTTCTCTCCCAACGCCGTAATCTCACCGTACACCTTCTCCGTCGCCGCTTCCTCCTCGGCGGAAGTCTCAACATTCGTACTTGTGCTTGTGCCGCACCCTGCCAGCAGGGATGCCCCCACAGCAATACCCATGATAATCGCCAGATATTTTTTCTTCATAGCTCTGGTTTCCTCCTGTTCTTTCTTAAAATATATGAATTTACTTCCTTCAAAAGGTAATTTTACGGTTGCAGTGTACAATCCAAATATCGCATAGTTGTGTTGATAATGTGAATTATTTGTGACCTCTAAATACACATGAAAAAACAGCCATGCTTAAAAATTCATCCTGCATGGCTGTTTTTTCATTATCTGCATCTAATTATATTCCGGGTTCAAAATCAAATTTTTCCCAGACCGGCACACCTGTATAAGTTTTTGGCATTTCCTCCCCCGTCAGTCCACGGATTGCACCGGAGGCCAGTGCTTCCATCTCAAAATCTCCTCCGTAAACAATAAACGGTGCAATCCAACCGGCAGATTCTTTCACCTTGCTAATAAAATATGAATCATTTGAAACACCGCCAGTCATTACCACTGCATCCACATTTCCCTGCAATGTACAGGCATAACTTCCAATGTACTTCGCTAACTGATAGGCGAACGCATCGTACACCAGTTTTGCCCATACATCACCGGCTTCAATTCGCTGCACAATCTCTCTCGTATCATCTGTACCCAAAAGACTGATCAATCCGCCGGTTCGGGCAACCAGGTCCCTCATCTCCTGTTCTGTATGCTGTCCGTCAAAGCACATCTTTATGATTGGCATAACAGGAACATACCCGGAACGGTTCGGCGCCATAGGTCCGTCACCGTTTAAAACATCATTTGCGTCAACCATTTTCCCTCTTCGGTGCGCAGCAATGGACAAACCGCCGCCCACATGACAAACAATAAAATTACAATTCTCATAAGAACGCCCCAATGACTTGGCTGCACGTATGGCAACTTCTTTCTGATTTAACACATGAACATGACTTTCCCTGTAAATCCCCCGTATACCGCTGATTCGTGAGACTTCCTGAAACTCATCAGTGTCCGGAGGATTCACAAGAAAACACGGCTTTCCCGTCTGCATGGAAAACTGATGGATAATCTGTGCCCCCAGAATTGCCGGGTGTTCAAACAGCCGTCCGCTGGTACAATCCGCCAACATCTGTTCATTCACGGGGAAAATTCCGGACGGTGTGGATACCAGTCCTCCTGAATAAGCGGAAAACGCATCCATGGTCGAGAGCTCACAACCTGCATCTCGTAACCCCTCAAGAATCAGATCCGTTCGAAAGGGCAACTGATCATTGACTTTAGAAAATCTGTTCAACTCTTCTTTTGAATGAGTAACAGTCTTTCTCAGCAACACGGTTTCATTCTCAATCACAGCAAATTTTGTGGAGGTAGAGCCGGGACTGACCGTTAAAATTCGATAATTCATAAATTCTCCATTCTTCTTCCATTATTGGCCTGCTAGAAGCAGCATTACAATATCACCCACCATTTCATCCACAGAGGCATTCCTGGAAGAATCTGCCACGGGACGCCGGAACCCACTTAATGTATGTCCATATCCATTACCATGGGCAAAAATCTGTACTGCTTTGATCGCTATATTGGCCGAACCCAGCTCCGGAAAAATCAGAATGTTTGCTACTCCCGCCACCGAAGACGGTTCCTTTAGTTTTTTTTCTGCAGTATGAGGAAGAATAGCGGTATCCAACTGAAATTCTCCATCCGCCTTTAACTCCGGACGACGTTTCTTCACAATCTGTATTGCCTCATTAATCCGATCGATACTGTCACCTGCTCCACTTCCTTTGGTTGAATAAGACAGAAATGCGACTCTCGGATCCCATCCCATCAATCCTGCGGCCAGATCAGCAGCATTGATCGCAATCGAAGCCATCTCTTCAGCACTCGGTTCCGGATTTAACCCGCAGTCTGAAAAAATCAAATGGCTGCCCTCCGACCCATCGAATCCGGGAATCTCTACCAACGCTGCAATAGAAGGGACATCTATCTCATCTTTCAAGCCGATCAGAGAAGAAGCTGCCATTAATACATCCGCTGTTGTATTTGTATGTCCGCAAAAAACGGCATCCAACTCACCCACAGCTTCTAGCATCATGGCATAATTCATAGGATTTCCGGCTTTTCTGATACAGGATTTTTCCGAAAAAATATTATTATACTTCAGGTATTCCGATATCAGATGATCCCGCATACCCACTGTTGAAATATCTACAATCTCCATGCCATCCAGTGACACCGCCGCCGCAGCGGCGGTATCCTCGATGACAGAAGGGATATTAATCAATACAGGCACTGCAATTTGCTCATCCAGAAGCCGTCTCGCAGCCAAAAGTGTTTTCGCAGAATCACACTCCGGCAACCCCACCCGCTTATGGGTATTTTTTACTTTATCTGTCAGGATTTGAATAAGAGATGTCTGGCTCATGTTTCCGACTCCTTACTTTTTGCATACTGCTCACGGAGTTTTGCCTTTTGGGCTTCATGATAAGGAGATTTCAATTCACAGTCTGTATATGCTTTATATTTTTTGATCCGCTCCGGAATCTTATCCTTATTTGGCATATAGATTTCCTTCAGGACATAACCGATCTCATCGCCATGAGCATTTTTCCCGCAAGTCAGCAGATGATTTTCAACCTGTTCTTCTTCCGGCCAGTCAAGAACCATCTCACCATTTTCATCAAAAGAAATATGCGCATGAATACCACAGATTGCACACCATGCATCCTTTTTCTTGGGGTTTAACAAAACACAATTATAATGACAGGAAGGACATACATTTTCCTCCATATCCGTATCTCCGCGCCATGAAGTATCGTTTTCCAGTGTCGCTCGCGCCAGATTTTCTCCCAACGTATGGGCGCGATCCAAAAGCTCCTGGTTCAACACAGCCGCTCCCGGGTTCGCAATACCGGTAATATTCATATAATCTACTACAAGGGTCGTCGGCGGAAAACAAGCTGAATACAAGCTGGGGATCCCCATAGAAACCCAATGTTTCGACAGAGTCCCTCCCACTGAAATAATTGCTCCGGGACGATGTTTCATGCGTCCTTCTGCCCACTCCGGAGTGCCAAAACGCTCCATCATGACATCATCCACCTTTGGTCCGAACAGGCGGTCACGAAATGCATAAAACAAAGAAGATCCCGTCGTAGAATATACCGGAGAACCGATCAGCACACCATCGGCATCCAAAAATTTATCCAACAGATACGCACTATCATCATAACCATATACACAATGAGTAGGATCATCCATTGCAGGGCAAAACTGCATAGAGCATGCGCCGCAGGTATGAATTTCAAAATCTCGCAGGCGAACGTATTCCACCTCCAGCCCCATCTCCTCTGCGGCCATCAATGCTTCTTTGATATATATCTCTGTATTTCCGTCTTTACGACCGGCTCCAAACGCTATTATTTTCATCTTCTCCTCCTTTTCTATTGACATGTCAATCCAGATAATCAGACGCGTATTCTCCAGCCATGCGTCCGGTATTCACTGCAAACCCCATTGTATTTCCGGGAAGTTTATATAGATAAGTGCCGGCATATATATCACAGACATCCGTTCCCGCAGCAAATAATCCGGGAATTGCTCTGTCATCTTCGTCCAGCACCTGCGTCTTATAATTAATCTTAATTCCTCCCAGAGAGCCATATGCACTAAGGGCAATACTCCCACCCCACACATTTCCCTCAATAGGGCGAAGATATTTATGTTTTTTATTGAAAATATCGTCATATCCCTCATCACAGCAGTCATTATATTCCTCAATGGTCTCCATCAACCCGGCCAGATCAATTCCGAAA
>JAJPYF010000086.1 GCA_021205085.1 Clostridiales bacterium
GTACAGGCATAGTCCGAGACCGTCACCACATCGTCCGGACTGCCGTTCTCCAACGCGAGAATGCAGGTCAGAATTTTCGTCGTGCTAGCGTTGGCCATTGGCTCGACAGCCGATTTTCCGTACAGAATCCTCCCGGAATCCGCGTCGATGAGCACTGCAGAGGCTGCATAAAGGGACAGATCCTCCTGATGGAAATCGGCAAAATCCTCCGCGGCATATGAGTCTGTATAAACGGCGGAGCTATGTTCCGTGCTGTATGCATCTGTGTCGGAAACGGCCGGCACATCCTGCCGGACAAACAGCAATAAAAACAATGCGATAAAAAGGCAAAGAAATTTTTTCAAAACGAATCCGGAATTCTGATTTCTTAACATTTTATGCGTTTCTGTTCTCAGAATTCCGGAAATAGGATGATTATGGTAATTTTAAATCAGATATCCTCGATCTGCCAGTCGATCGGAGCAACCCCGTTTTCTTCCAGAAACCGGTTCGCCTGACTGAAATGTCTGCAGCCGAAAAAACCGCGGTATGCCGAGAGAGGACTTGGATGGGGCGCTTCCAGAATCAGATGCTTCGGATTGTGCAGCATGGATTTTTTCATCTGCGCCGGACGTCCCCAGAGCAGGAAAACAATGGGTCGGTCTTCCCGATCCACGGCTTCGATGACTGCATCGGTGAACTGTTCCCAGCCGATGCCGCGGTGGGAGTTCGCCTGATGCGCCCGGACCGTGAGTACCGTGTTTAAAAGGAGGACGCCCTGCTCGGCCCACTTCACGAGATATCCGTTGTTCGGAATTTTGCATCCAAGGTCGTCGTGTAGCTCCTGATAAATGTTCACCAGAGACGGCGGAATCTCCACATCCGGCTTCACGGAAAAGCAGAGTCCATGGGCCTGCCCGTCGTTATGGTAGGGATCCTGTCCCAGAATCACCACCTTTACCTGACTCAGCGGAGTCAGATGAAACGCGTTAAAGATGTCGTCCGCCGCCGGGAAAATCTGCCGGGTGCGGTATTCATCCAGAACCTTCTTATACAATTCTCTGTAATATGGCTGGCGAAACTGCGCGCTTAAGGGCTTCGCCCAGTCGTTTGTGATTGGGGGCATAAAATGTTCTCCTTACGTTTTATTTAAGATGTTCACAGAAACAACTTCAACGCGGGCACGCTCTCGCTAGTCTCCGCACGCAACGGTACATAAGAGACCAAAATACGGTCTCTAAGTACCGGCGGCTCCGTACTACCCGCTTGTGAAGTTGTCTTCTGTTCACATCATATACATACGAAGAAAGTTTCGCAATTTCTTAATTTAAATCTACTCCGAACCGATCCTACCGCCGCACTGATACGCCGCGGCCCGCAAGGTAGTTTTTCAGGTCACGAATTTCCATCTCTTTATAATGGAAGAGAGAGGCCGCAAGCGCCGCATCCGCCTTGCCTTCTGTCAGTGCGTCGTAGAAGTGCTCCATGGTTCCTGCGCCGCCGGAGGCGATGACCGGGATGGAGACATTCTCCGAGATCGTCCGCGTCAGTTCGATATCGTATCCGGCTTTTGTCCCATCACAGTCCATGCTGGTGAGAAGAATCTCCCCCGCCCCGAGGCGGTCGGCCTGTATAGCCCACTCGACCGCATCGATTCCCATGTCGATCCGTCCGCCGTTTTTGAAAATATTCCACCCGCTGCCGTCCTCCCGCCGTCTGGCATCGATGGCGACCACCACGCACTGGCTGCCGAACTTGTCAGCCGCCTCGGAAATCAGAGTCGGATTCATGATCGCGGCGGAGTTGACGGAAATCTTGTCCGCGCCCTCCCGGAGCAGCATTTTAAAATCCTCCACCGTGCGGATCCCGCCGCCTACCGTGAACGGAATAAAGACGGTTTCCGCCACCCTGCGGACCATATCCACGACCGTGGCACGATGATCGGAGGAGGCTGTGATATCGAGGAAAACCAGCTCGTCCGCACCTGCCGCGTCATACGCTGCGCCGATCTCCACCGGATCTCCGGCGTCTCTTAAATTGACAAAATTTACACCCTTGACGACACGCCCGTTGTTGACGTCCAGACAGGGAATGATACGCTTGGTAAACATGAGTCGCTCCTTTTCCTACAGGTCACAGAAGTTCCGCAAAATTCGCAGCCCCACTTCCCCGCTTTTCTCCGGGTGGAACTGGCAGGCGAAGATGTTTCCCTGCTCTACACTGGCATGGATATGTGTGCCGTATTCCGCGGAGGCTTTGACGATCTCCTCTTCCTCCGCTTTCAGGTAATAGGAATGGACGAAGTACACATAGGGCTCTCCCTCCAGTCCGGCGAACAGGCGGCCGTGATTCTGAAGGTCTAAAGAGTTCCACCCGATATGGGGGATTTTTAAGCCTTCCGTATCCGGAATGCGAAGAATTTTTCCTTTTAAGATGCCGAGGCCCTCCGCTCCCGGGCTCTCCTCGCTGCTCTCAAAGAGAAGCTGCAGACCGAGACAGATGCCGAGAAAAGGAATCTGACGGTCGGCAACCTCCCGGATAACCGGCACCAGCCCGAGCCGTCTTAGGTTTTCCATGGCATCCCCGAAGGCGCCCACTCCCGGAAGGATTACCTTGTCCGCGGATAAAATTTCCTTCGGATCGCGGGTGATCACGCTTTTCTCTCCCAGAAAAGCCAGGGCTTTTTGCACGCTTTTTAAATTCCCCGCGTCATAGTCTATAACCGCAATCAAAAGTCAATCCTCCCTGCACTATTATATAACATCTTATTATCCTGCTACTTTGTGGACAGCTCCATCCAGAACTCCACACCGTCCTCATGATTTATGACACCACACCGCTGACCGTGAGAATCCATAATCGCCTTCACGATGGAGAGGCCGATGCCGCTGCCGCCATACTCCCGCGTGTGCGCCTTGTCCACTTTATAGAATTTATCCCAGATTTTCTCAATGTCCTCCTCCGGGATCGGTTTTCCGGTATTAAACACGCTGACGCGCAGGTGATTCTCCTCCTGTGTGTAGAAAATGCGGATCCGCTTTTCCCCCTCACAGTGGTTCATCGCGTTACTCAGGAAGTTTGTCACGACCTCCTCCAGCTTGAATTCGTCTCCCCAGACATAAATTGGCGCAGGCTCCTCCATCTCCAGCGTAATTCCCTGCCGATCCATCAGAATCCGGGAGGCATTCGCCACGCCCGAAACCAGCTCCGTGATGTCAAAGCGCTCCATCACCACCTGATCATTCCCGAATTCCAGCTGATTCAAGGTCAGGAGCTTTTTCACCATCCGGTTCATCTTGCCCGCCTCGTCAATGATGACATCGCAGTAAAACTCACGGCTTTCCGCGTCATCATTGATGCACTCCTGCAGTCCCTCCGCGTAGCCCTGAATCAGTGCAAGAGGCGTTTTCAGCTCATGAGAGACATTGGAGAGAAACTCCTTACGCATCTCATCGATCTGCGTTTTCTTCTCAATATCCTGCTGCAGGCTGATGTTTGCGGATTTCAGCTCCGAGATCGTCCGCTCCAGCGTCTCCGACAGACGGTTCATGTGATCGCCCAGCAGATCGATCTCATTGCCCGCTGCCTGATCCTCCCCGCTCACGCTCAGTTCGTGCCGTTGCCGGCGCAGATATCCGATCCGGAGGTTTGGATCCTTTTTCCACTCGCCCGGGACATACTTTGCCTCAAAGTTCAGATCCACCATTTTTTTGGAAATATCCGTGAGCTGAAGAATCGGCCGTGTGACCCGCCGCGCCATAAATCCGCCGATGAGCAGGCTGACCGCGATGGTGGCCAGACCGACGATTAACAGAAGCTGATTGGAGAGCGCTGCACTGTCCCGGATGCTCTCCAGCGCCGTCCTCATAATGATCATCTCTCCGTTTTCCAGAGACCCTACCAGCACCAGATACTCCGAATCCAGACGTAGAT
>JAJPYF010000155.1 GCA_021205085.1 Clostridiales bacterium
TTCCGTTTTCTGTTGTAAGCAACTGCACCAATCACACCGGCTCCGGATACAGACAGCAGGGCAAGCCACAATGCAACAGGACTGTTGTCCCCGGTCTGTGAACTTACTGTGCTGGCCGCGGATATATCGGTCGTTTCCGTCTCCGTTGCGGAAGTGGTTACCGCTTTCCACGCAATTGCTACGGGAGACATCCCTGTCACAGTGACAACCAGCCCTTCTTCTGTCTTTGTGATTGCAGGCGTTTCCGTTTCACCCGCCGTGATGCCCAGCCGGGACGAGGTCTCCGTAAACATATGCAGCACGACAAATTCATAGCTGCTATCCGTTCCTTCGGGGTAAGGCAATGTAATCGTGATTCCATCTGTGGGGAAGTTATCTACCGTGGCATTGACCCATGTATCATCAGCGGAAAGGTATTGCAGCACCACATCGTAAACCGTAACATTTTCCTTTGTATACCCTTCGCTTACCGTAACCCGTCTGATCAAATCATTGATCAATTCCTCTACGCTGGAATAAATCCCCTTTAAACCTTCCGGAACGGTGGTCAGATCATAGATCATCATGCGTGTACCGATGCCGTCCACTTCACTGATGGTCAGAACATCCGTATAATCGCCCCTGTAGCTGTCTCCGCAGACGCTGCAGGTGTAGACAGTATAGCCCTGCTCTGCATAGGTGGCAGCAACTGTCCCGGTAACTTCATAGTTGTGCCCCTTTCTGACAGTGACCGTGCAGGTGGCGGAATTGCCCGCCTTATCCACAGCCGCCACCGTATAGGTCGAACCGTCCGCTGCCAATGTGTAATCCGTCACAGCCACGCCATTCACCGTCACGTAATCGATATTATCATCGTCAACCGTAAAGGTCACTGCCTCGCAGTAGGTTAATCCTTCCTGGATTCCGCCAATCACAGGCTCTTCCTTGTCAATATTCGTGTAAGTAATACTGGCCAAAGCAGTTGTTCCTAAGCGGTTTGTCGCCCGGAAAAGATAAGTCCCATTCTCTGTCACCGTATAGCCGCCTGCATAGCTGTCCGTGATATCTGCATAGCTTGCGCCGTTGTCAACGGAAACCTCTACTTTCACAGTGTTATCAACGGTTATTTGCACGGTATCGCCCAGTATACAGTCCGTAGTGTTGCCGGAAACAGCAATGACAGCGGAGTCTATCGGGTCAGAGTACACCTTGACAGGCAGATTATCATACTCGGTCGCGGGGTCGGATGCTTCTGCCTGTTCTGCCATCGCGACCCAGTCCTTCCACTCGTAAGACATATTCCCCGCGCTGCGGACACCCACATAGCTTTCGCCTTCATTGATAACACCTTCGGAATAGTAATAGATTCCTTCATCTGATTTCACAGGGGCAGATATGGAGTTCGAAATGCCCGCCGTCACATAGGAACTGCCGCTTGCCGTCAATGTCGCCACGACAGAATATTTCTGCCCTTTTGCCACAACCAAATTAGTATTCTCAACACCGTATTCCCGAAGATCAATACAATGATAGCCTCCGTAATCAAATGTCGCGGTTGCAGGGCTGTTAAGAAGAGGAGTACCGTCTGTTGGATCTTCCGCATTCTCATTTAACAGGTAGATCTGCACCTCGACTGTCGTGTTGCCCGAAGCAGTGGTAACCCCAACCGTGCGAATCATTTGGTCCTCAGTTGCAGTGAACACATTTGCCATGGCCAGCTCGTCGGCGCCCAGTTTCGCAGCATCTATGGCATTATAAGCCGAGGTGGTCATAAGGTCGTATTGATCAAGAATCGTTTCCTTGGTTTCCGTCTCGCCGGCGTTCACTTTGATTTCTATCTCGCCGGCGTCCACATCAAATTCGAATGTCTCTACCATGCTAATACTCAGATCATAATAGGACAGGTAGAAATAGCCGCTGTCGCCCCAATCATAATAATCGGGAGATTCACTGTCAGAAGACCCCCAGCTGTTCTTGACGATCCATGCGCCGTCGGTTTCGGGAATGCGGTTCGATGCATTCGCCATGGCCTGACCCTCGGCGTTGAGTCCCTTCGCAATAACCCCGTCTACGAAGTATTGCGGGTCAAGTGCGCCGTCCTCGGTGGTGAGCTTGGGCTCAAACATATACCTGCTGTATGTATCGTCCCAGCCCACAATGCAAATCTGATGAGTGGCGGATTTTGCTTCATAAGTGTAATGCGCCCATGTATCCGTGTTAATATAAGTAGATGTATCGGTTCCCGGTTCGGAGGTATCGGCACAATACGCTGCGGTAGCTGCCCTCCCTTTCATAAGCTCGCTCTTGATGGCTTGTACACCCTCTTGGTTATTGTTGGTAGAATCAGGCAGGATGTTTGTGTTTTTAAGCACGAAGCTATGCCAATACCGGACTTCCTCGTCAAGCGACCAATCACCTTCGTAACTCCATGACCAGTGTTCCTCTCCCGTAGTAGTGTTAATCCAAAAATCGGCTACTCCTCCTCCATATTTTGCATAATCTTCCAGAAGAGGACCGGTTCCTCTGGCAAGCACCGATGTTGCCAGAGTGGTCGCCGCACCGGAATTCAAACGATAGGCTCCGATTGCCTCGCCTGCTTCAACGAGCGTTCCATCGCCGGTGTCGACAAGCCAGTGCGTTCCCTCTCCGCCTTGTGAGGGATAATCCTCACTGTCTTCGGGCAAAGCGGTATTCGCAAACCACGCCAACTGCAGCTCCGCCAAATCCAGATTGTTGACATTGTAATCGGCAAAATCCGCAATGATACTGGATTCCGCAGCACTTATGGCGCTAAAGCCCCATATCGTGCTCCATGGGCTTTGATCTTTCACCGATGTGACCAGACTCTCACCAAAACCGTTGGTATCGCCATCCCGCAGGTCATATGTCCCCGGATAGGAATTTCCTGCACTGGCTGCAGTGATTCCGGTATTCGGATAATCAGAACAGGCATGGTCGGTAACAGTAATCCGGTAAACAGTACCATCCACCTCAATATCTGCAGTTCCGGCAGCAATTCCATTGATCGTCAGCTGATAGAGTCCATCTGTATACAGCCTCATCATATGATCGGATGTGCTGCTGGTACTCACAGAAGGATAAATGGCATAGTATGCGCTGTTGGTTGAAGAGTATGCAACCATCAGATACTGTTGTCCGCTTGTTATGCCGTCCACACCAGCGACCCTGACATACCCAGGGATTTCAGTACTGCCGGTTTCTCCGCTCTCAACCGGTTTATAAAGATAAAACTTCACGCTATCATCATCTGAAACTGCGCCATAGGTACCCTCGCTAAAGGATGGAGCTGTCCCATCGGCAAAACACAGATTATGTGAATCTCCATTTGTGATCGTAAAGTAAGTGTCATTCCATGTCAGGATCAGGGCATCCGAGACTGCAGCATTTGGATACGCATCCTCACTGTTGTCAACATTCAGATAAACGGTTGTTCCCTCTGAAGTGGTATTGGATATAACCCAGCCCGAGTCCGCGGAACCCGTAAATGTATATAAGGCGTTGCCGGCGTCCTCATAGGATCCGGAACTGAGTTTTCCGGGCAGATAACCAAGCATGCTGACTGATTGGAGGGTGATTTCAGCTGTGGCAACTGTTTCGTCTGTATTACTCGCAACGGTACTGCCATCTACATAAAAGGCTGTGGATTTTCCTTCATAGATTTCAATTTCTATAACATTTCCCTCTGCGGATGCCCTTACATTCCCCGGAAGCATCCTGGCACAGAGAACGACAGCTAACAGCAATGCTGCAAACCGCGCGAATAGTTTATGCCATGTTCTTCTCTTTTACATATATCCTCCTTTCGGTCACTAAATAATTATTTAAATTAAATAGGAAGAGCTTGATGTCTGTCAATACAATATCGGCATTTTTATAAGATATTTT
>JAJPYF010000079.1 GCA_021205085.1 Clostridiales bacterium
GGTATGGGCAGCCGCTACGGCGGATTGAAACAGATCGACCCTGTCGGCAGCCACGGGGAGGTCATCATGGACTATTCTCTCTATGATGCCCGCCGCGCCGGTTTCGAGAAAGTTATTTTTATCATCAAGCATTCTTTTGAGGATGTGTTTAAGGAGAAAATCGACAATCACATTTCCGAATACATGGATGTTGCCTACGCGTTTCAGGATCTGGACGACCTGCCGAAGGGGTATTCCGTTCCGGAAGGCCGCGAAAAGCCGTGGGGAACCTGCCACGCGATTCTCTCAGCCCGGCGTCTCATCGATGCGTCCTTTGCCGTGATCAACGCGGACGATTACTACGGCACACAGTGCTTCCGGCTGATCTACGATTATCTGTGCTCTCATCAGGACGATGAGCAGTACCGCTACTGCATGGTCGGCTACCGGCTGAAAAACACCGTGACCGCAAACGGCTCTGTCGCGCGCGGCGTGTGTACCGCTGACAGCGAGGGGAACCTCACCCGCGTTGTGGAGCGCACCAAGATCGCTCAGTACGATGGCGGCATCCGCTTTACCGAGGACGACGGCGCGACATGGACTGAGATCGACGGCGACACCATCGTCTCCATGAATCTCTGGGGATTCTCCGAAAGCTTCATCAAAGAGGCCGAGGCGCGCTTCCCGGCGTTTCTGGACGAAGCGCTGGCTGCAAATCCCCTGAAGGGTGAATACTTCCTGCCCTCCGTCGTGACCCAGCTCCTTGACGAGCGGAAGGCCACCGTCCGGATCCTTCCCTGCCCGGATAAATGGTACGGCGTCACCTACCGCGAGGACAAGCCCGATGTCGTGAAAGCCCTCGCCGACATGACCGCCGCCGGACAGTATCCCGCGCCGCTGTGGCACAGATAATAGTCTGGCATCAAACCACAAAAATTATGAAACCCAAAACGTAAATGGCGGTTACATGACTCACACACAATCCCCTTGCAGTATGTGCAAGAAACAATTCAAAGAAGGGCACTGTTATGTGCCCTGGTTGAATTCGTTTTTGCACATACTTCGCAAAAGTACGGCGAGTCATGTAACCGCCTTCATTTTTACTAATTTTCTTATTTATCTCCGTATCACAGTCCCGGTCTGCCCCTGAATCGCCTCCCGGATCGTGTCCAGCCTCGTGATCAGCACAGAGCGGGTATCGGACTCTCCGATGAAGTTGACCGCCGTCTGAATCTTCGGCTGCATATTGCCCTCGCCGAACTCTCCGTCCGCGATATACTGTTCCGCCTGACTGCAGGACATCATATGGATCGGCTCCTGTTTATCCGTTCCGTAGCTCTTATAAACGCACTCCACATCCGTCAGGATAATCAGCCGGTCCGCATTGACACCGTCCGCCAGCAATCCCGCGATCAGATCCTTTTCGATAACCGCGCTGGCTCCCTTCAGCCGCTTTCCCTGCTGGAGAACCGGGATTCCGCCCCCGCCGGCAGCGATCACGATCTGATCGGCGTCCATCAGCGCGTTGATCGCGTCAATCTCCACGATCTCCATCGGCGTCGGCGCCGCAACGATTCTGCGGAAACCGCCCTCCACCGGAGTGACGTGATTTCCCTTTTTCTCCTCCTCCTCAGCCTCATCCGCATCCATCACGCGGCCGATGATCTTGGTCGGATGATAGAACGCATCGTCATACGGGTCTACCGTCACCTGTGTCAGAAGTGTAGAGACCGTGCGGAAAACGCCTCGGCCGACCAGCTCACTTCGGATCGCCTGCTGCAGGTCATATCCGATATATCCCTGACTCATGGCAGAGCAGACCGCCATCGGCGTCGCCGTATAATTCTTATATAATCTGTGGAACTCTGACATAGCCGTGTGGATCATGCCGACCTGCGGTCCGTTGCTGTGCGTGATCACGATCTCGCAGTCATCCTGCACCAGATCCGCGACCGCCCTTGCCGCCCGCTTCGTTGCCTGCTGCTGCTCCGGGAGCGTCGTTCCCAACGCGTCATGTCCGAGCGCGATTGCTATCCTTTTGTTTTTCATTCTGCTGCCCCCTCCGCTGACTATATTGCCTCTGTGCTGCTGTTTTTATGAATATACATCCAGCTGTCCACGTAATCTCTCCGCTCCTTTTCCGACATCTGCGTATACTTCGCATACTCGAGTCTGGACGGAATCATCCGCGTCTCGCCGCACTTAAAACACTCCACATCATTCTTTCTCGAAACCGTCCGCACCCAGCCGCATTTCGGGCAAATAAATAATTTGATCATTCCTCATCCGCCTCCGAAGTGCCGGTAAAATCATCCGCCTCCGTGTAATCATCAATCACCGCATCATCCTCATCCAAACCCGTCGCGCTGATGATGTAATCGCTGTAGCTCTGTACCGTGCTGGAGGGCGTGTAATCCTCCGTGCCGAAAAGCTGCTCGTGCAGCAGGGTCACATTCGTCTCCAGATCACAGGGAACCACGACGCTGCCGATACTGCTGCTCGGCGTACATGTCGTTTTATAGTACGGGAATCCTCCGCTGCTCGACAGGTCATAGCTGAGCAGGGATGTCACCATCGAAACCATCGTCTTCTTAGTCAGATCTGTCTGGATATCCGGAAATACGGTATCGACAAGCTCGTTTAACTGGGACAGGTTCGCACTCTTTGCCTGCGTCAGCATAGCAGTGATCACGCGGCGCTGCCGCTCTGCCCGCTTATAATCATATCCGGCCGTATAACGGATGCGGGAATACGCCACTGCCTGCACGCCGTTTAGCGTATGCGTCCCCGTCGAGCTGATCTGGGAAGCGCTCGTCCCCAGTGTCTGATTTGTGGCAGTGATATACTGGTTCAGGTACTTCAGCTCCTCGGAAGACTCGATCTCAATCTCCACACCGCCGAGAATATCAATCGCCTCCGCCACAGCCTCAAAATCCACACAGATATAATTATCAATATCCAGATCGAGGTTGCGGTTCAGCATGGTGATCGCCTGCTCCACACCGCCGTAAGCATACGCGGAATTGCACTTGCGGAACTTGTTCTCCTCGTCCACCGCCGCTACGTTTAAATAAGTATCACGGTAGACAGAGACCATGGTCATCTCATTCGTATCATTGTCAATGTTCAGG
The DNA here is from genome assembly GCA_021205085.1 of Clostridiales bacterium. Lineage (GTDB taxonomy): Bacteria > Bacillota > Clostridia > Lachnospirales > Lachnospiraceae > Eubacterium_I. The sequence goes on from JAJPYF010000079.1 coordinate 3,111, forward strand.
ACGATGATCACATCACTGTTTCCGGTAGAATAGGTTCCCTGTGCCCGGTTATCCAGTCCGAAGAGGGCGATCGTCGTATTCCCCTCGAAAAAGTCTGCCGTCTCCCCGGTCACATCGTTGACCTCAATCTTTGTCGTGTCCAGCGTATAGGATGTGTCTATCTTGTTCAGCTTGTTATACAAAAAGAGAACACCCAGAACCAGAACCAGCAAAATAATCTCTACAATAAAGAGAATCAGTTTTCTTTTTCTCCGTTTTCTTGCACTTTTCTTATGTCCAGCCATAATCTACTCCATCACATACCATTGTTATTTTATCGTGATTATTCAAAAACCATCTTTCATCCTACTACAACAGGGAAAAAATAACAACTAAAAAATTTCTTAACACAGCGATCCGTTCAGCGGCGAGGAATACACGCCATCCTCAATCAACCTTGCAAACGCAGCCGTGACGCCCGCTCTGTCCTCCGCGTAGGTCACGCCAAACCACTTGTCCTGCGTCTCCAGAACCTGCACCTGAATCTTTCCGTCCTTTAATAATCCGCCGATGATCGTCGGAAGGAGGTACTCTGCCGTGAGGTCTCCCGGCTTTACCCCGGCAAGGAATGTCCGGAATCCGTCCTCCAGAATATCAAAAAACTCCGGTGTCAGCCCCCACATATTCATGGAAACATGCGCCTCCGGGTCAATCTGCTCGCCGGTGGTCTCCACCACGGCTCCCTCCGGACACTTCAGGATATGCTTCGTCTCGACAATCCCCGTGAGAAGGTTGTCCGCATTGATCTGACACACGCCGCGCGTGACACTCCCGTTCTCACTCAGCGTGTTTTTCAGGATAAACCCGGCCATACAATAGTGATACCGGCTGTCCCCATGCTCCGCAAGGTACGCATGCATTTTCACAAAAGCCTCTTTTCCGTAATAGTCGTCGGCATTGATCACGGCAAACGGTCCCTTCACGACATTCCTGCAAAGCAGAACAGCCTGTCCGGTACCCCAGGGCTTCGTGCGTCCCGAAGGAGCCGAAAAACCGTCCGGCAGCGCGTCAAGCTCCTGAAATACATAATCCACCTCGCACAGCGCTTCGATCCGTTTTCCGATCACTTCCTTAAAATCTTTTTCCAGATCACGGCGGATAATAAACACGACCTTGTCAAAACCGGCCTCCAATGCATCGTGAATGGAATAGTCGATAATGATCTCTCCGTTCGGACCCACCGGCGTCAGCTGCTTGATGCCCTCCCCAAAACGGGTACCAAGACCGGCCGCCATAATCACAAGTGTTGTCTTTTGCATACTTCCCCCTCCGTCATTCAGTGTTTCAGTACCACCGCCGAAAACTTCGGCAGCGTAATCTTAATATGTCCGCTTACGACATTGTACTCCACCGGAACCGCCGAGTATCCCTCCTCCGTGGTATACATCACCTGCTGCATGGTGCACTCCTTCGGCACATTGGCGATGTCCACCGGCAGGTCGATCGTGTTCGGAAAACTGTCATTGTTGATCACGACCACAAACTGCTGCTCCCGATTGAATCTGCCGTAACAGAGCATATTTTTCGTCCCGTTCAGGAACTTGACCGAACCGGTCCGCAGCGCCTCGTTCTCCCGGTGTATGCGGATCATATCCCGGTGGAAACGGATCAGCTCCCTGTCCTCCCTCCCCCAGGGGTAGGTGCGCCGGTTATCCGGGTCCGTGAAACCGCACAGTCCCGCCTCGTCTCCGTAATAGATTGTCGGTGCACCCGGCCATGTCATCTGGATGACAACCGCCTCCTTCAGGACGGCCTTGTTGACGCCCTCCGACGCTGCCTCGCATCCGAGCTTCTCCGCCCGGCCGACCTTGTGGTTGGTCCGGGTCAGGAATCGGGAGTGGTCATGGTTCGACAGCTGGTTCATGGCGCACTGCAGAGACGGTGTCAGGAAACTCGCCATATAGTGCGTCATGGAATTGACATAATTGTCAAAATTCCCCATCATGTATTCTTTATATTCATTGCTGTGCTTTTCCATGCCGGTCAGAAACCAGCTCACCGGCTCCATGAACGCGTCATAGTTCATGACCGTATCCCACTGATCGCCGTGAAGCCATTTTTCCGGATCGCCGTAGTGTTCCGCCAGTACCAGTGCCTGAGGATTTGCCTCCTTCACCGCGTCACGGAATTTCTTCCAGAAACGGTGGTTGTACTCCTCGCTGTGCCCCAGATCCGCCGCGACATCCAACCGCCAGCCGTCCGCGCAGAACGGTTCGGAGACCCATTTTTTCGCGATGTGCAGAATATACTCCTCCAGCTCGGGCGATCCCTCATAATTCAGCTTCGGCAGCGTATCCAGCCCCCACCATCCCTCGTAGGTACCGTTATCCGGAAAAGCGCTCTCATTCTGGAAGCGGAAATAGTTGTGATACCGACTGTCCGCCGTCTCATAGACCCCCGGTTCAAAATCCTCGCTGTCCCGGTAGATTTTCTCCCGGTCCATCCACTTGTTGAAGGAACCGCAGTGATTGAACACACCGTCCAATATCACGCGCATGCCCCTGCGGTGCGCCTCCTTCACGAGACGGATAAACAGCTCGTTGCTCGCCTCCAGATTCTTCCGGCTGGTCACACGTTTCTTGTAAATCTCCGCCCGGGTATTGTCGGTACACCCCTCCGGCAGCGGATCGCCGCCGTCCTCCAGAATGACGCCGAAATGCGGATCGATGTAATCATAGTCCTGAATGTCATACTTATGGCTGGAAGCAGACACGAAAAGCGGGTTAAAATAGATCACTTCCACGCCGAGATCCTGCAGATAATCCAGCTTCTGGTAAACTCCCTCCAGATCTCCGCCGTAAAAATTCGCAACGTCAAAATCCTCCGGGTGGGTCTCCCAGAAATCAACCTCCTTTACCGGCCGGTTGATATAGTAATACTCGCCGCTTTTCACATCGTTGGAGGGGTCTCCGTTGTAAAAACGGTCGGTAAAAATCTGGTACATGACCGCGCCCTTGGCCCAGTCCGGCGTGGAAAAACCGGGAACGATGCAAAACTCATACTGTTTCCGGTGTTCCCGGGCAACGCCTGCCCGGTCATAGTAGCAGCGCAAAACACCGCTGACCACCTCAAAATAATAGTGAAATGCCTCCTCGCCCAGTTGAATTTCCGCTTCATAAAAATCAAACTGACCGTCGCTCTCCGCCATGCGCATTTCAAAATCCTCCTCGCCATGGTGGAGGATCACCAGATCAACATTGTTCACATCGGTCCGAAAGCGGATTCGCACCTTCTCGTTCGCCTTCGGCTCCGGCGGGATCCGATAATCCGCGGTTCCGTCGCTGAACAGGGAATTCTTGTGCAGGATGGGCCGCATCTGGAGAATATAGTTCTCAATGCTGTAAAGCTGCTGTTCTGAATTGTACTTCATGTCTTCCTTCCACTCTATTCTGTCACAACCGGCTGCTTTTCGCTGTCGGAAAACAGACTCTCAAACTCCGCGCGCCCGATCTTTTCCTTTTCAAGCAAAAGCTCCGCGCTGCGGTAGAGAATATCCTTGTGTGCGACGATGATCTCCTTCGCTTTCTGGTAACACTCCTCCACAATCCGCCGGATCTCCGCGTCGATCTGCTTCGCGACCTCGTCGCTGTAGCCTTTCGTGTGCGCCAGATCACGGCCGATAAAGACCTCATCGTCATCGTTGTCATAGTTGATCGGTCCGATGGCTTCGGACATACCGTATTTGGTCACCATCGCCTTCGCCACCGCTGTCGCCTGCTTGATATCCTGCGATGCGCCGGTGGTCACGTCATCAAAAACAAGCTCCTCCGCGATGCGGCCGCCCATGTCCACCATGATCTCCTGAAGCATCTGCCCCTTCGTCTGGAACATCTCATCCCACATCCGGCAGCACATGAAAAAGAATCGCATGGCCGGACTCATGGAATGCCGTGATGCGCTTCTCCTTCTCCGTGATCACGCGGCTTTTCTTCTCTGCGCCGATTCCTACCTTAATGAATGCCTTCCGGATGTCCTCCTGGCAGACAAACGCGCGCTGATCCTTGGCCGCAATGATCGCCGACTCATTCAGCAGATTCTCCAGATCTGCTCCGGTAAAGCCCGCTGTCGTCTGGGCGATCTGTTTTAAATCCACATCATCCCCCAGCGGTTTGTTCTGGGCATGGACGTTTAAAATCTGTTCCCGTCCCGCTACATCCGGCTTCCCGACATAAACCTTCCGGTCAAAGCGGCCCGGGCGCAGAAGTGCCGGATCCAGAATATCCACGCGGTTGGTCGCGGCGACGACAATAATCCCCTCATTGACACCGAAACCGTCCATCTCCACCAACAACTGATTCAGCGTCTGCTCGCGCTCATCGTGTCCGCCGCCCATACCGGTACCGCGGCGGCGTCCCACGGCGTCAATCTCATCGATAAAAACGATACAGGGCGCATGTTTTTTTGCATCGGCAAACATATCCCGGACACGGGAAGCACCCACGCCGACAAACATCTCCACAAAATCCGAGCCGGAGATAGAGAAAAACGGCACGCCGGCCTCCCCCGCCACAGCCTTGGCAATCAGCGTCTTGCCGGTTCCGGGAGGGCCCACCAGAAGCACGCCCTTCGGGATTCTCGCACCCAGCCGTGTATATTTCCCCGGCGCCTTCAGGAAATCAACCATCCCCTCCAGCTCCTCTTTTTCCTCGCGCAGCCCGGCCACATCGGAAAACTTCGTCCCGACATTCTCTCCGGTAGTCATCTTTGCGCGGCTCTTACCGAAATTCATCATCCGGGAACCGCTCCCGCCGCCGTTGGCCTGCCCGGACATCATCATAATCATGAAGATCACCGCGATCAGGACAATGACAGAGGGCAGGATGGAGATCCAGATGCTCTCTCCCGGCACATCATTTAAGGTGTATTCCGTAAAATCCTGTTCGGCGAGATAGGCTTCCACCTCGTTTACGTCGGACACCGCAACCTGTGCGCGCGTGCCATCCTCCAGCGTGACAGTCACCACACCGGTCGGCACCTCCTGATTCTGATCAATCTCCAGCTCCGTCACCTCGCCGGACTCCACTGCCGTCTGCAGCTGCGAATAGGTGTAAGTCTCCGTGGATACAGCCGCCGTATTCATGCTCCTCCACAGAAAAAACAGAACAATCAATACAAATACATAAAATCCAAGACCTCTTAAACTCCGTCTCACTTCCGGTCCTCCTGCTTTAATTTAAAACTCCACTGCCCCGACATACGGCAGATTGCGGTATCTCTGCGCGTAATCCAAACCATACCCCACCACAAACCGGTCCGGAATCACATATCCGAAATAATCCACCGGGACATCCACCTCCCGCCGGTCCGGTTTTGACAAAAGCGTACAGATCATCACCTTTGCCGCTCCGCGATTCCGAAACTCCTGCGACAGATAATGCAGCGTATGGGCGGATTAAATGATGTCCTCCTCAATCAGAACATTCTCCCCCTCAATCGGGGCATCCAGATCCTTTGTGATCCGGACATTTCCCGAGGATTCCGTTCCGTTGCCGTAGCTGGACACATACATAAAATCCATATAAACCGGAACCGTCAGGCGTTTCGCAAGCTCACACGCAAAAAAGCTCGCCCCTTTTAAAACACAGACCAGCTTTACCGGCTCACCCTTCAGATCCGCGCTGATCTGCGCGCCCAGCTCCCGAATCCGCGCGTTGACCTCCTCCTCACTGTACATTACCTCAATCTTCTCTTCTGCCATAACGCTCTCCTTTGTTATGATATAACCTCCACCTGGAGGATATGTCTCGTCTGTCCGTCCACCTTGTAAGCCTCGCTGATCCGGTATCCGACCACCCACATCACATGATCCGCGTCCGTCAGCAGGCAGATCCGATCCCGGTCTTCCCGCGGAATCTTCTCATCCGCAAAATACTTTTTCAAAGATTTATGTCCGCCGTCCGCGTCAATCTGGAGATAGTCTCCCGTCCTGCGCGTGCGAAGCTGAACATTAAATTTGATTTTATCATAATCAAACCATTTCGTATATGTCTTTTTTGGAATTTCCTGTAAAAAATCTGTAACATTTCGGATCTCTGTTCGGATCCGGAGACCATTTTCCAACATGGTCTCCCCCGGGATTCGCAGACTGCGGGGAGAAAAGGAAGCGCCCTGCTCCATTCCGGTCTCCCTGCACAGCTCCACACCGTCTCCGGTCCGCCGGGCAATCATGCCGCCGGGCAGCGAAACCCTCCGGCCCGTCTCCATCTTTGTCAGCTCCAGAACCATCCCGACATGAAGCGCAGTGATATCCTTCCGGCTTCCGGCCGCCCGCCCTAAAAGGAGCAGCAGCAGGTGTTTCTGCAGATAGGGGTGAATTTTGCCGAACGGCTCAGTGAAAATATAGACGGAGCGCGCCGAATCCGGCCCGACACGTTCCTCCCATGCGCCGACCCCGGCGCGCCATGCCTCCTCATCCAGAAAATCGCAAGCCTCCCGCAGCTGCTGCGCCGCCTCCCGCATGTGCGGCACCGCCTGCGCATTCACCTGTTCCAGCTCCGGCAGCACACGCCCCCGGATCCGGTTTCTGGAATAGGAAGTATCTGTATTGGTGCTGTCCGTCCGCCAGTTTTGTCCCTGTCCGGACAGCCACGCCTCAATCTCGTCTCTGGTTACGCAAAGGAGCGGACGGATGATCCGGCAGGCCAAAGATTCTCCCTCTGCGCACGCCTTCTCCGGCAACCTGCCCACCGGCGCGATGCCTCCCAGTCCGCGGATACCGGTTCCCCGCGCCAGATGAAACAGCATCGTCTCCGCGTTATCGCCCGCATGGTGCGCCACCGCGACCCTGCCCGCCCGAAAGCGGCGGCACGCCTCCCGAAAACAGCCGTAGCGAAGCACTCTGGCTGCCTCCTCCGGCGACTCTCCCGTCTCCCGGCTGCGCCGCGGCACATCCACCGAAAAGGTTTCGAGCGGAATCTTACGCTCACGGCACAAATTCTCCACAAACGCCGCGTCCTCCAGGCTCTCCTCCCCGCGGATCCCGTGCTCCACATGGACCGCCGCCAGGAAAAATCCCGTCTCCCGGCTCATTCTGTGAAGCAGAAGGAGAAGGCAGACGGAATCCGCCCCGCCGGACACACCGACGACGACACGGCAGCCCTTTTCCAGCATATGATATTTTTCCGCAAACCGCTTCACTTTTTCAATCATCGTTCCGAAAATAAATCCTTTGCGCAGGCATCAGCAGACGGACCGGTTTTCCCAGAATTCCGCGGCCAGCACCGTCATGTCATCCCGCACCCGTCCCCCGGTAAGCGAGAGAACCTGCTCTAGGACCTGCCGGGCAAACTGCGCCGGATTGTTTGTCTCCACGTCCTGAATAATCTGAGCCACCGTCTCCCCCGCATTATCCACACAGAGATGCTCCAGCACGCCGTCCGTCACCATAACCACGAAATCGCCGGCGGCCAGACCGATCTCCCGGCAGGAGGGCGTCTGTGCCATAAAAACGCCGACCGGCATGCTGTGATCCTCAATCTGCTCTACCCAATCCTTATGGCGGATAAACGTCGCCGCCGCGCCGATCTTATAAAGCTGCGCCGCGCCGCTGTCCATATCCACACTGACCAGATCCACCGTGGAAAACAGATTATTCTCCCCGTGTGTGACCATCGCGGAATTCATCATCCGCAGAGCCGTGTCCGGGCGAAACCCGGATTCCATGAATTTCTCTATTAAATCTATCACCATTTCGCTCTCTTTACAAGCGGAATATCCGCTTCCCATGCCGTCGGAGAGCCCCATGATACACCGGCCGTCGTCCAGTATCCGGAAGGAAAAATTATCTCCGGAAACCTGCTCTCCCTCCCGGACCGCCTTCGCCACGCCATACCCGGCAGACAACCGCGTACTTTCCAGAAATACAACGCGCGCCCCCTTTTCCCCGATCAGCGTTTTCGCATCCTTTTCCGGCAAAAACAGGCTGTCCGATACACGGCTGATATCCTTTGCAATATCCCGCACCGTCACACACCGCCGCGCGCGGGTATGTCCTCTCAGCCAGATTTCCATCTTCCCACCGGATTTTTTCAGAATCCGCAGCTCGTCGCAGACAATCCCCCGCTCCTTTAGCGCAAAGCGGATCCGGACCAGCAGGGTTCCCTCCGCTGCCGTCACATCCTGCTCGTCGGCCGCACAGTCCTCCATGATATAGGCCATCGCGGTCAGCTGCTGTGCGATGGCATCCCGGTTCTCCTGCAGCCGGTTATACCACGACAGATTCAGCCGCGCCTTTTCAAAAACCCGCATGGCCTGTCCCACCATCTCCTCCACACAGACACAGTGTTCGCTCAGCTCTCCGGCCGAGGTTCCGACATCCTCTCCCCGCTGGACAGACTGGAGAAACTGATAGAGAATCCGGTACATCGGCGTATCCTCCGCCTCCCAACACACCGCGCGCCGATCGCACGCGACACAGAGGCTCCCCGCCACCTCATTCTGCATGCGCCCGAGTTCCTCCGCGGTAAAATCACTCTTATAACGGTTCATCTTCTGAAATGTCCGCGACAGACGGTTGAAGGACTCCGCGTAGCCGTTCAGCTTTTCGGCGCCCCGCACATACACCGGCATCGCTTTCGGCGTATAGGGCTCCCACTCCTGAAACACCCAGAAAAACCGGGTACACAAAAACACGGCTCCTGCCACGGCGACACCCTCCGCGAGTCCGCCCGCCATCGACGCGTCATCCGGAATCTGAAGCAGTTTCCATATCACAGTGGCTCCGGTCGTCACCGCACCCGTCACAATGGCCGCTGCCGCCGTCCGGCATCTCCCGGTATACCGCTCCGCAATCCAGACCGCCGCCGCAGACAAAAGAATGACCATGCCGTATTTCAGCGTCACCCGAAACGGCGCGAGCGCAAGAAGCCCTCCGATGCTGCACAGAAACAGCAGGCTTTGATTAACTCCGGACAAAAACCCGCTCATAAACACCACCGGCACAAGCGGATAGGCTCCCGCCAGAACAAATCGCGGCGATATCACCGCCAGAACACAGATTGCAAATTGTTTCAAGTCAAATTTTCTCATCGCTTTTCCTCCCGACATTGATGCCGGCTATTTTAAAACGGTGAGAAAAAAATCTTTGTCAAACAAATGACGGATTTCAAAAAACTTTTCGGCAAAGTTCGGTGACGTTTTTCCTTTCGAATCGAATCGATGAACCTGAGGCATTTTAGGAAGCTGACTCTTTTCCGTTCATTCGAAATCATCATGAATTTAAAAAAAAGGAATCCCGTTTGGGGCACCCTACATAAAGAAGGGTGCCCCAAGCGGCTTTGTATCTCAATTGAATATTGTTGTAATTTGACGGTGTAGTCATTGGCTATGCCGTTTTTGCCTTTAAGAAAGGCTTGTTCTTAATATGCTCTTGGAAGTATTCTTCCATTTCTTCGGCGGTAGGCTCTCTGACGATACCAACGCCGTTGTAGTGGATTTCAACCTCCTGATAACGCTTGCCGTCTTTGTATTCGGGTGCGGATACCACGATTTTCTCGATAAACTCGTGTACCAATTCGGGAGTAAGGGCTTCAAGACGGGTGATTTGTTTTGCTTTGTCGATAAACCTCTGTAAGCCCTCGGTTTTGAGTTTGGCGTTTTCAAGTTCGCTTTCCAAATCAGGAATACGGTCTTTCAAATCACTCTGCTCATTTTCAAGCGACATCGACATAGTAGCAAAACGCTCGTCGCTGATTTTACCCGTTGCATTATCCTCATATAACTTTTGGATAACCCCGTCAATCTCCCGAACACGCACCTTTGCCTTGTCAAGTTCTCGGCGTTTCTCGGCAAGCTCTTTCTTTTGCTTTTCGCCAAATTCGTCTAACTGCCTTTGTGCAAACAACTTCTCGTAGGTCTGCACATACCATAATACCCTTTGCATACTCTCAAGCACAAGGCTCTCCACGACTTTCTCACGGATATAATGAGCAGAGCATACATCTGAGTTCTTGCGATATGCCGAGCAGAAAAAGTAGGCTTGCTCTCGCTTGTAGTTATTGGTTACGCTGTAATACAGCTTCTCACCACAATCGGCACAGTAGAGCAGTCCCGAAAACATACTGACTATTCCGCTTTTTGTAGGTCTGCGACGGTGTTTGCGTAGTTCTTGCACCAACGCAAAGGTTTCACGGTCAATGATTGCAGGGTGGGTGTTTTCAAATACTTGCCATTCTTCTTGCGGTCTTTCCAAACGCTTTTTGAGTTTGAAAGATTTGCTTGTGGTACGGAAGTTGACAGTATCTCCGCAATACTCTTGTTTATCAAGAATATTTGATACGGTGTCAGCAACCCAACCATACGGAATAGCAGGCGGTTTACTGCATTTTCTGCCGATACTGTTCCAATACTCTGTGGGTGTCAGTACCTTTTCCGCACGAAGTCTTTTAGCTATCTGCGTCGGTCCAAGTCCCGATACGCAAAGGCTATATATCTGTTTCACTACCTTTGCGGCAGGTTCATCTACAAGCCACCCGTCTTTATCATCGGGGCTTTTCATATACCCGAAAGGCGGATTTGTGGTTAGCGGTTTGCCCGACATACCCTTGCTCTGCATTACCCTACGCACCTTGTCGCTGGTGTTCTTTGCGTGCCATTCGTTGAATAAATCCTGCATTGGAACAATGTCGCTGATACCCTTTGCGGTGTCGATATTATCCATTATGGCGATATATCGAATATCCAAACGGACAAAATCTTCTTCCAAAAGCTGACCGACAACAAGGCGGTTTCTGCCAAGTCGGGAATGGTCTTTTACAACTATCGTTCCTATCACACCCTGTTCGGCAAGTTCCATAATTTCCATAAAAGCGGGTCTTGTAAAGGTTACGCCTGAAAATCCGTCATCATAGAAGAAACGGGGATTTGGCAGCTTGTTGTCCTTTGCGTACTTTTCAAGAATGACTTTTTGGTTTTGAATACTGCCTGATATTCCGTCTTTCTCATCATCACGGGAAAGCCTTGCATACAGGGCGGTAATTCGTTTATCTGACTGTTTTGTGTTCATAAACTCCTTTCCGCAGCCAGATATGATACGATTTGTAGGTGTACCTATCATACCATATCCGCCGCTAAACTTCAACACTTTAATGCGGTATAGCGAATGTTTTACAACTTATTCAAGATAATTCGTTCTGCTTTCTCCTGCAAACTTTCGCTTGCGGCTCTGTTAAAATGGCTTGATACGGAATAAACCGTATTGCCGATTTCCATATCAAAGTTGATAGGATACGGATACCTGCTTTGGCGAAACCAGTCAATGCGTTCTTCCTTTGTCATTGTAAGAAGCATAGCGGTGGTTTCTTCAATCGCTTCGTGAATATCCCTGTAATCATCGCAAGGGTAGCCCTCCTCGTCAATATAGAGAATATTATCATTCATCGTGCGTCACGCTCCTTTCGTGATGGTTTTTTGTGTTGCATTTCCTCTTTAGCTCTGTATTCGTTGGCATAGAGCATATCGGTTTTCTCTTGGATTTTAACCGAGCGTTCCTCTATGCCCTTATTGAGTTTCAGTTGCTTTCGCAAGGCGGTTATCTGCTCCGTGACCTTAGATTTTTCTTCCCGTAAGGTTTCTTTTTCGGCAGGTGAGGCTCTGCGGATTTTATTTTGCAATTTGGTACGGTTTTCGATAAGCCTTTCCATATCGCTTTCAATCGTCTTGCGGTCAGCATATAAATCTTCGAGAGTTTCAATATTGTGCCTGCTCATATACCGCACTTGGTCGGTAAGCTCGTCTAACTTCCGCAAGTCCTCTTTGAGATATGGACTTGTCGGTTTGTAGTCAGTACGCTTTGGGAGAACACCGAGCAGATAGCAGTAGTGCAGATACAGACGGTAGATATGGCTTGTCTTGTGAAAAGGCTTAAACCATTCTTTCAAATCTCTTGGCATTTGTGGCGGATAATTTATCTCGGCTCTGCGGTTTCCGTACCGTGCGTATGCTCCCATATTCCTTTGGAAAAACGCAGGCGTCCACTTTTCATCAAGGGTATCAAGCCTTGTAAAGTGTTCGTATTGCGGTAAGCGGAGTTTCCAATGCACACCTGTAAAATCGGTAATATAGCCTTTTCTCTGCAAATACTTTTCCATATGAACAGGGTCACGGCTGAAGTTTGCGGCTTCACGAATATCCTCACGATACACATTGTAGCGTGTCGGCTCGCCGCTTTTTTCATCAAGCCATATCGGTCTGCTCGGTGCTTTATGCGGTTTGCTAATGACCGATAAGTCGTGTTCCAAGCAGATACGGTCAGACACATCACGAAGTTTTTGCCTTTCAGCATTGGAATAGTTGTACTTGCCGCCGTCAAGAAAAGATACCGAATTGAAGCAAAAATGATTGTGCAAATGGTCTTTATCAAGGTGGGTGGTTACGATAATCTGAAAGCGGTCGCCCCACATTTCCTTTGCGGTTTGAAGTCCGATTGCGTGTGCTTCCTGCGGCGTTACCTCGTCAGGCTTAAAGCTCTGATACCCGTGCCAAGCGATATATCCGTCATCTTTGCCGTACTGCTTTTTTGTCAGTATCATCTGCTGCAAAGCGATTTCTTTTAAGCAGTTGATAGCGGAAACATATTCGCCCTGTTCGGTGGCTTCGGGTCGGCTGACATAAGCAAAGACATTATAAAAATCCTGCAAGTCCTTTTCCTTAACAGCGGTCTTTTCGGGATTTTCCACATAGTCAATCAGGTCTTTCAGTCTGCCTTTGATATGCCAAAGCGAAGTTGTAGCCATTATCCCGCCTCCTGTAAATCGAGTATCAGGCTCTCAATTTCCTTGCAGATTGTGAGTGCGGAAGGCTCGTATTTGGCACATTCCTTAAAACCGTTATGGACTGAGTAAAGGGCATTTAACATCTCCCAAAACTCCCGTGTGGGCTTTGCTTTCGGCGTTTTCCCCTTGCAAAGCTGCCGTATGAATTCAGACTGTGATAATCCGCAAAGGTCGGCACAGGCTTCAAGTTTCTGCTTTTCTTCTTCGGTAAGGCGTACTTTTATTCTCACTTTTTTAGCGTTTTCTTTACTCAAAAACATCATCTCCTTGTTATTTAGTTAGTTCTTTCAGCAGGGTCATAGGGCGGCACGCACTGAGTTAGTCCACACGCCTTCAGGCTGTGGATTTGGATTGTGGGGGTCACAATCCGATGCTCGCTATCCCTGTGGACAGCAGTTTTCTCTTTGCCGTTTTACCCAAATGTCGTTCCTGCCCCTGTCAAGCGGCGTTGTCTTGCTCACTTTCCGAAAGAGAGGTCGTGGCAAAATCATATCCCATTCAGCCGGTCATTCAGTTGTTAATCGGCAAAACAAAAAAGCCGCTACATACACATCACAAATCGGCGGGAGAATTTCTCTCGCTTCAAAGCAATGTTGTATGTAGCGACTTTGAAAATTTAAAGTCATACAGTTTCGGAGCTTCCTTACCACATCAAACTGTACCAAACTTATCTTGTGGGGAAAGCACGGTATTTTCTCATAGCATACCGCAGGCGTTAGGTGGGGATTGCCCACATCTTCTCAAAACATCTATTCAGTTGTTGTGACGGTTAAACTGTCACGCTTAATATTATACAGAACGAGCGTTCGCCTGTCAAGTCCGAAACTTATTAGTATGCCCGATTTCACGGAAAGTATACTTGATTTTACACTACCAAATAAAAGGTATCAATCTGTATTTTACTTTCTTTTTATAAGCTGCATACCCGTCAAGCTCTGCTTCAAGTACCTGTTCTTCGTTTTTTATTCTCTTTGCAATCAGAAAAGGATAAAAGAGAAAAATTACGAAAGAAAGAATTGACCCAAGCACCAACGGCATTGCAAGAAACAGAATAAGTGTTACGCTATACATCGGATGTCTTACAATACCATAAAGTCCTGTATCAATAACCTTTTGGTTTTCCTGCACCTCAATCGTTCTGGAGAGGTATGTATTTTCCCGTAAAACTTCTGCATAGAGCAGATATGCAAGCAAAAATACAACCGCCGCTATATAAGATACCATTTTAGGAAGCGGCAGCCACCCAAAGCGAAAGTCAAGACCTGCTATCACAAAACCAACAACAAACATCAAACCACTGAGCTTTATTACAATACTTTGCTCATTCTCTTTTTCTTTTGCATTAAGGCGTTTTTCAGTAAGCGATTAAATTTCGGGCGGTAGTTACCGCCACACTACATTTTTGAAGTA
>JAJPYF010000019.1 GCA_021205085.1 Clostridiales bacterium
GTTGGGTTTAATCTGACCGTGTAATCCCCACTTTTATTCCCCACTTTATTCCCCACCTAAATATACCATAGGTGGGGATTAAAATAAATACTATTTTTTAATGTGCATGCATTTTCTTTCGGAATAGCAGCATGGCGGCTGTCTCTGTCTGTGGCATTGTTCCCTAATTCAATATCCCTCTTGATTTCATTTCGGTATGCCGATATAATCATAGGGCGAGGTGATAATGCGATGATCGTCGACGATTTGTTAAGCCATGCATGCATGACAAAATACCGGCTTGCAGAACAAGCCGGTATCCCGCACGCAACATTGAGCGATATATGCAGTGAAAAAACAAAACTGGAAAAATGTTCCGCTGAAACGGTTTACAAGCTTGCAAAGGCACTGGGTGTTACGATGGAATTGCTTACAGAAAGCGGCATCCGGAAGACAGAACGTGAACGGGCCTATGAATACGGACTGCCTGAATATCTCCAGCACGATCTGGACACCTACAAGGAAGGACTTAAGACGAAGTCCGAACTGCTTGACTGTTATTGGGGAGAACTTTACGGAAGCATCAATCTGGCAGAAATCAGCGAAGGTGTGATCACACCGGAGCACGCCGATTATCTGCGAAAGAAATATTTATGGGGAAGGAGTCTATGATGAAACGACTTCCCATTGACCATTTTAAACGCCGCCTGTTTATGTGCATTCTGGGCGTAGTGATCTGCGCCGTCAGCGTAGGATTTTTCAAGCGGGCAGCGTTCGGCATCGACCCGTTTCAGGTGTTTGCCGCCGGGATGGATGCGGTGATCCCGATTCCCTTCGGAACCCTCTATGTGATCATCAATGTCCTGCTACTGTTGTTTTCGCTGATCGCAGACCGGCACTTTGTCGGGATCGCAACCTTTATCAATCTGTTCCTGACAGGATATATTGTGGATTTTTCACAGAAGCTGCTGTTTTTGCTTTTGCCTGATCTGGGGATTCCCGGGCGGATCGTATGCCTTCTGATCGGCATTGTGGTCATGTGTCTGGCGTCGGCCTTTTATTTCACGGCCGATCTGGGCGTCTCCACCTATGACGCGGTGGCGCTGATCATCACCGGAACATGGCACAGGGGACAGTTCCGGTGGGTGCGGATTCTGACGGATTTCGTCTGCGTTCTCATCGGCATCGGGCTGTTTGTCCTGTCCGGCGCCGGGCGGACACAGATTCTGGCGTCTGTCGGAATCGGCACCATCGTCACGGCTTTTTTCATGGGGCCGCTGATCGATTTTTTCAACCGGAAAATCGCGCAGCCGTTTTTATATAAAGACGAAAAGACCGAAAACCATGAATGACATGTCTGAGGCTGCAGATACTATATAACACGGAGGAAGAATATGTACGATACCGCGATCATCGGCAGTGGCCCGGCCGGGCTGTCGGCTGCGCTGAATTTAAAACTGCATGAGAAAAATGTGATCTGGTTCGGCGCGAAAGACCTGAGTGTGAAGGTGGAGAAGTCAGAGAAGATTGCCAATTATCCGGGGATTCCCATGGTCAGCGGCGCGGATCTGAACCGGAAGTTTTAGAAGCAGATGGAGCAGATGGATCTGTCCCTGACGGACGCCATGGTGACGAATATTCTGCCCATGGACGGAAGCTTTCAGCTGCTTGCGGAGAATGAGATCTATGAGGCGCGGACACTTTTGCTCGCAATCGGCGCCGTGGCGGCGAAAGGGTTCATTGGAGAGCAGGACTTCCTCGGGCGGGGCGTCAGCTACTGTGCGACCTGCGACGGTTTTCTGTACAAGGGAAACACGATCGCGGTCTACTGTCAGGACACGCACTTTGAGCATGAGGCGGAATATCTGGCCGGTCTCGCCGGGAAGGTGTATCTGTATACCCCGTATGCGGATTGCGGAATGGACCTGCCGAATGTGGAACGTCTGGCCCGGCCGATCAAAGAGGTTATCGGCGGCATGAAGATGACGGCCATCCGCCTGACCGACGGGACGGAGCTTGCGGCGGACGGGCTGTTCTGCCTGCGAAACGCGGTGGCTCCGACAGTGCTTCTTCCGGGGCTTTCGATGGACGGGCCGCACATCGCGGTGAACCGCCGGGCGGAGACGAATCTTCCGGGCTGCTATGCGGCGGGAGACTGCACCGGGCGGCCGTATCAGATCACGAAGGCCGTGGGGGAGGGCAATGTGGCGGCGCACAGCATACTGGAGTATCTGTCGTCGGACGGTAAAAAGTGATTTTGAAGCCGAATGATATGAAACGGAGGCAGGCACCGTGAACAAAGAACGCAGAATCGAAATCACAAAGGACATTGCATCGGATATCATCGCCGGCCTGCTGATCGCCATCGGCGTTTATAATCTGGCGTCCGCGGCGGAATTTCCCCTGCCCGGAGTCGGCGGCATCGCCCTGCTCCTCTATCAGTTGTTCGGCCTGCCCATCGGACTGATGACGATCGTGTTAAATATCCCCATCGCCCTGTGTACCTACCGCATTCTGGGGAAACGCTTTTTCTTAAAATCAGTCAAATCCATCCTCATCTCATCAGTCATCATGGATCTGATCGCTCCGCTTTTTCCGGTTTTTACCATCGACCGGATGCTGGCCGCACTGTGCTGCGGCGTGCTCTCCGGAGCCGGATATGCGATGATCTTTATGCGGGGCTCCTCCACCGGCGGCACCGACTTTATCAGTATGGCCATCCGGGCGAAACGGCCGCACCTCTCCATCGGGACGATCATCTTTTTCCTTGATCTGATCGTCATTTTCCCCGGCGCGGCGCTGGTATCCGGAGATTTGGAGAGCCTGATCTACGGCATCATCATCGCCTACCTGACCGCTATCGTCACCGACAAGATGATGTACGGCACCAACCGCGGCAAAGTTGCCCTGATCGTCACAAACAAAAGCGCCGAGGTCTGTGAACACATCAATGATGCATTCGACCGCGGCGCCACGATATTAAAGGGAAAGGGCAGCTATACCCTGACCGATCGGGATGTCGTCATGTGTGCCTGCAGCACGCGGCAGATGTACGGCATCCGGAAACTAATCAAAGAGATCGATCCGAAATCCTTCCTCGTCATCATGGACTCCAGCGATGTCGTCGGCGAGGGATTCCAGAGCGAATAAACTCACAGCGGCTCTCTCGGAATAATGATCGCCGCGATAATATAAAGCCAGAGACCCGCCCCGGCAAACACCGTCAGAACCGCCCAGATCAGGCGGACGATGGTCGGGTCAATCCCGAAAAAGTCAGCCAGCCCGCCGCAGACCCCGCAGATCACACGGTTTTCCTCAGATTTGTATAATCTCTTACGCATATAAGCTCCTCCTGTCTCTGCAGTGCATCCGGCACTGTCACTAAGAAAAATATATCAAATGCAACCATAGATTACAATAGCAAAAAAATGACTTTCCGTACTAACCGCCGATTTTTTTCATATATATGTACCAATACTGCGAACTGCCGGAGAAAGCGCGGTTTCGCAGACGATACAAACGGAAAGGATCCTATACTATGGCAGCAGATATCATTTTGGACGCCGGACACGGCGGCTACGACAACGGCGCTTCCTACATGGGCCGCGCAGAAAAAGACGATGTCTTACGGCTCACTCTGGCCGTTGGTGAAAAGCTGGAAGCGGACGGATACGACATTTATTACACGCGCACAACCGATGTGTACAACTCTCCCACTGAGAAAGCCCAACTGGCCAACGAGGCGGACGGCAGCTATTTCATCTCCTTTCACCGCAACTCCGCCGTGGAAGACAATCTGTATGACGGCGTCCAGACGCTGGTCTATCAGGACAACGACATCGTCCGGCCTCTTGCGGACAACATCAACGCCGCGCTGGAGCAGGTCGGATTTAAAAATCTGGGCATCGAGGAAATCCCCGCCCTCATTGTCCTGCGGAAAACAAAAATGCCCGCCGTCCTGGTGGAGGTGGGCTTTCTGAACAATGAGGCGGATAATGTTCTCTTTGATGAGAAATTCGAGGAAATCGTCAATGCCATCGTCAAGGGTATCGAGGAAAGCATTCCCCTGACTGCACAGACGCTCCCGGAGGAATACGCGGTGCAGACCGGCCTGTTTCAATATGATGTCAATGCCGCGTATCAGCTGGAACGGCTGGAAATGCAGGGATTCCACGGGCAGATCCGCTATGAAAAGCCCTACTATGCCGTCCGCGTCGGACAGACCGCATCCCTCGACGATGCAGCCGCCGTCCAGCGGGATCTGAAACGGCTCGGCTATACAACGCTGATCGTCTCCTGCTGAAATCCGGAACAACAGACCCTTTTTCTTTGGGGACAGATCGGTTATAATGGGGACATCTTAATCGTATCCGCTGTACCGATGTACCGTTATGAACCATACCTATATCATCGCATTCTGGAGTCTGTCCCCGCTGCCTTCCGGCAGCATCTGCATGGGGTATTTCACTTCCTCGCTTCGAATGTTCGGCGACATCCAGTGTCTGAACTGTCAGAACCGCCGGGACCGGCGCACGCTGCGTCTTCTGCGGCAGGCAGATCTGGTCGTCGTCGCCCTGCGGCAGAGTCACCGGGAGTTCTGCGACTATTTCTGTAAAAATGTGCTGCCCGTCTCTAACTGCCTCTATCTGGTCGTGGACTATCTCCCCGACCGGGAGCTGAGCCTGGAACACTTTTCCCGTGAGTTTCGCATCCCGCCCTCGCAGCTCATATGTATCCCTTACAATCCCGAGCACCGGGGAATCCGTTCAAGCCTCTCGCACCGATACAGGGAAAACGGCAGCTGTCCGGTCATGTTCCGGGACAGCGCATATTTTCACAAGGAATTCGAGCGCTCACAGCGGATGATGCTGAAAGCGCTCGGATTCTGAACTACCGTAAAGTTTTATAATTATTCCGCACCCGGATCATCCTCCTTCTCTGGAAGCCGCACGTACACCTTGATGATCCGGTGATTCTCCTTGGTCCAGACCTGCATATAGACGCCTTCCGGGGTAAAGACCGCGTCCGTCACCTTCGGCAGGCGGTCCAGCAGGCCGATCATATACCCGCCGACGGAATCGTACCCCTCCGACTCCAGGTGAAGCCCCAACGCCTCATTGAAATCCTCCAGCTGCATCTGGCCCTCCACCAGATACTCCCGCGCCGAGATCTGCTGAATCAGGTCCACCTCGTCGTCATCGTACTCATCGCGGATCTCACCGACAATCTCCTCGATCAGATCCTCCATCGTGATCAGACCGTCCGTCATGCCGTACTCATCCAGAACAATGACGATATTGATGTGGGCGCTCCGCATCTTGACCAGCAAATCCGCCGTATTCTTGTGCGTGTGCGTGAAGTACGGCTCCCGCATCAGGGAACGGACGGAAAAATGCTCCCTGTCACAGAGGATCAGGTCCTTCATATTCAGGATTCCCACGACATTGTCCGTCGTATCCTCGTAGACCGGCAGACGGGTAAATTTATCCTCGGCAAAGACCTCCAGCACCTCATCGTAGGTGGCGTCGATGTGCACAAATGTCATATCAATGCGCCGCACCATGACATCCTCCGCCACCGTGTCGCCGAAGTCGAAGACGTTGTTGATCATCTCCTCCTCCTCCGGCTCGATGACACCGGACTCCTGGCTGATCTCCAGCACCGTCCGCAGCTCGCGCTCCGACATCGCCCGCTCCTGCTCATCCGGATCCACATTCAGCATCCGCAGGAAGCAGGAGGAAAGCAGATTAATGATAAAAATAACCGGCGTCAGGACATTCATCAGGATCCATATAATCCTGCTGTAGCGCAGAGACAGCTTTTCCGCGCGGATGGTCGCGATCGTTTTGGGCGAGATTTCCCCGAAAATCAGCACGAGAATCGTCAGCACGCCGGTGGAAACACCCGCCGCCGCGTTGCCGAAAACGCGCACCGCAACCAGTGTGGCCAGCGAGGAAGCCGAGATATTCACCAGATTATTGCCGATCAGGATCGCACTCAGCATCTTGTGGGAATTGTCCGTAATCTTCAGCACGAGCTCCGCCCGTTTATCCCCCTCCTCAGCCAGCGTTTTCATGCTGATCTTGCTCACGGTCGTGAGGGCAGTCTCCGCCGATGAAAAGAAAGCGGATAACGCCAGAAGTAAAATTAACACCAGCAAGGGTATCGCTATGTCCGAATCCAAAAATAAATCACTCTCCTCTTTGTCGAAATTCGTAAAAACCTTGTAAAACCGCGGTTTCTCCGCGATATATGTATTCAGAATCCTACCATAACTGTTCTATTTTTTCAAGGGAAACATATACATAATTCAGGAGGAATTATTATGGACAGAACAAAAAAGCAAAAAAACAGAGCGCTGGCCATCGCGGGCACGCTCCTGATCATGTATGTCATCACCGGACTCGCCCTGCTGGCAATGGCGGTCCTGCTGCTGAAGCTGCAGCCGGGCGAAAACGTCATCAACATCGGAATCCTGGTTACCTATGTCGTCTCCTGCCTGCTGGGCGGCCTGATCGCCGGAAAGCGGATGCGGGTACATAAATTCCTGTGGGGCGTCCTCACAGGCGCCGCGTATTTCCTGATCCTGCTCGCCGGATCCTTCCTTTTAAACCGCGGCCTCGACTCGGACACCGTCCACATCGGGGCAACTCTGGTCATGTGCATGGGTGCCGGCATGATCGGCGGAATGATCAGCTGAGCGGAATCCTCGTGACCCGGTAGTCCCTCCCGTCGATCTCCATCACCGCAAAAGAGATATCCCCGCCGAACCGCGGCCGACCGCAGCTTCCGGGGTTCAGCCACAGCTTCCCGTCCACCACTTCCTCGGCATAGCGGTGCGTATGCCCGTAGACGATCACGTCCGCCTCCGCGGCCGCAGAGCCCGCGTCATACCGGTCATGGACAAGCAGGAACTCCAGCCCCTCAATGCAAAACCGCAGGCGGCGGCGAAGATTCTGTGCCCAGTAAAAGTCATTGTTTCCCCGAACCGCATACAATCGCCCCCGCAGGAGACGCAGCTGATCCAGAACCCGCTCCTCCGCAAAATCCCCGGCATGCAGGATGTAGTCACAGTTTTTGAGCGTGCCGATCACCTCCGGCCGCAGGATGCCGTGAGTGTCTGATACAATTCCGACCTTTACCGCCATGAGCCGCTTCCTTTCTCATAAGTAAATTATCTGTATTTACTATAATCGAAAAAGGCTACAATGTCCAATTCAATCTGTACTTTTTTTACAGATCGTGTATACTGAGAAACAGGAATCGAAGGGAGAAACCACCATGATTGAAAAACTGATCGCGAAAATGATCGTTTATTACAGGGGAGACGCACGGCGGATCCAGCACTTTCTGAAGGTGCACAGCTTTTCACGAACCATCGCGCTGCTGGAGGGCGTGGACGAAAAAACCCGCTTCACGCTGGAGGCTGCCGCCGTCGTCCATGACATCGGCATTCACATCAGCGAGGAAAAGTACGGCTCCTGCGCCGGACCTTATCAGGAGCTGGAGGGTCCGCCGCTGGCGGAGGCGATGCTGAACCGGCTCGGATTTCCGGAAGCCGTAACCGAACGGGTTTCCTACCTCGTCGGCCATCACCACACCTACACAGACATCGACGGCATTGATTACCGGATTCTTGTGGAAGCAGACTTCCTCGTCAACCTCTTCGAGGATGACGCCCCGAAAACCGCTGTGGAGAGCGCTCTGCAGAAAATTTTCAAGACAGAGACCGGAAAACAGTTCTGCCGGGAAATGTTCGGCGTGTAGGATCTCAGACCAGCCCCGCCATTTTCAGGATCCAGTAGATCAGGCCCAGCGCCCAGCTGGTCAGAATTCCGTAGAGGATCACCGGGCCGCCGATGGAGAAAATCTGTGCACCCAGGCCGAAGACCTGCCCCTCTTTCTTATACTCCAGCGCCGCCGACGTGATCCCGTTCGCAAAGCCGGTGATCGGCACCAGAACGCCTGCGCCGGCGAACTGCGCCAGCGACGGATAGATATTCAATCCGGTCAGAACCGCGCTCGCCAGCACCAGAATCAGGCTCGTCCATTTTCCCGCCGTCATCTGGTCCATGCCGCGGACATTCATGCAGAAATTCATGATAATCTGACCCGCAACACAGATGCCGCCGCCCACCGCAAACGCCTTCACCATGTGGAGCGGCGTGCTGTATGTCGGCGTCACCTCCTTCACATAGTCGTTGTACGCCTCATCGCGCAACTGCTTCTCGGCATTCGATGATGCCTCCTCATGCGCAAGCACCGCAGAGGCCATGTTCTCATCAGTCTGGCGGCCTTCCACATATTGTTCCGTCTCAGAGTTTACCTCTCTTTTTTTCTGATTCTCTTTTTCAATACTATCGCCCATGTAATTGCCAACCTGGTCTTTCTTTCATAAATTATTTTTCAATTCCATCGTCTGCATCCGTCATAACACCCCCCAGCCATCCATACACCCACTCAGCGAAACAACACCGCAAAATAGTAAAACGCCCCGACCGCCTTCCCGACCGCGAACAAAAACACCAGCAGATTCAGCCCCGTCTTCAGCTTCACCCTCCGGAACAGAATCGGAAACACGTGCAGAACCTCCGCCAACGCCACAGACAGGCACCCGGCGAAGATCCCGGCACATCCTCCGTACACCACCGCAAACCAGATCCCCAGTCTGAGCGGCATCTCCCCGCATATCTCGATCACGGCGCCGAAGATCCCGCCGAAAATCACCGCGTTTTCCAGCGCGATCACATGCGCGGCAACACTGGTCTTGCCCGCCATCCGTGGAATCAATCCCAGACTCGCGATCAATGCAAATGTCCCTGCCGCGACGGCAAAACCGCAGATCAGCCCCAAGGCAGTCAAAACAATCCCCGCGATCCACATCAGTCTCTCCCTCTCCGATTTTCCGTCTCAATATACGTATTATCCGCATCCTGCTCGTACTTGCGCATCTCCACCTGAATCGGCGTCGGATCGTCGGTGAGCTTTTTCCGCCCGATGTGATTGTAAAAAATCATGATTCCGGCGGCCAGCCCGATGCAAAAGCTGATCTCCAGCGGTGTAACGCCCGCCGCAGAGACTCCTGTCACGCGCAGATAAAAGCGGTCAAACACATCGCCCACGGCAACATCCTGAATGAAGGTCATGATTGTAAACGCCGCGCCGAAAAACAGCACGATGCACAAAAGCGCCGTCTTGACATACTGCACGCCTTTTCTTTCCGGATCCGGCTCATAACAGACCACAAAATCCGGCGCCCCGAGATTCACGATCTCCAGCGCGGGACAGGTCTCGTGAATCTGCCCGATGACATCAAGGACAGAGAAAACGCGGCGCGCGCCGCTTTTCTCTGTGAACCGGCAGAGCTCCATCTGCTTTACTTTTCTCAAAACCCCGATATCGCTGCACTCCATCCCGGCCACATCCTCCAGCCGGACCGCGCGCTCCCGCACAACACTGCTCTGCTCCGGCTTGAGATACAATGTCTGGCCTGCACCGCTCATGCGTGGTCTCCGCCCTCAAAGAGAGAATCCGCCGTCTTTTTGATCGTTCCCATATCTTCACGAATATTTTCCGCCGCAGTTTTCATCGCATGACCGGTATCCTGCATTCCGGCCTTCACGGTCTCTCCCGCAGTCTGAAATCCCCGCTTCACTTCCTCCGCGGAGACACCCGCGGCATGCTTTACCTCGGAAGCCATGTCCGCCGTCTGTTCCTTCACACAGTCGCAGGCTCCCACAAACCTGTCCTTCTTCTCTTTCAGGTTCCGGGCGATCACGCACCCCATCTCCTCACCCTTTTCATTTTGACTTTTCAGATAATAGACAACCCCGCCCACAAGCGCAGCAAACAAAATTGTCCCGCAGCATTTTCTGCACATTTTAAAACACATATCGCATTCTCCTTTTTTCTTCTGATTCCGATTACCATGCGGAAATTCTGCTCTTAGTATGACCATCTTCCTGATTTCTATGCCGATTTTTATTTTTATTCCATCGCACGCATTTTCAAAAGCAGCTGTTTTTCTTTCCTGGAGACCTGAACCTGCGTCATGCCCAGTGTTTTCGCCGTCTCCGTCTGGGTTTTTCTGTGAAAATACCGCAGGCTGATCAGCTGGCGTTCCTCCTTCGTGAGCGCAGCCAGCGCCTGCTCCAGAAAGACATGGTTTAAGCGCATCTCAATCTCGTTTTTCTCATCACGAATCTGCTCCTGCAGCGTGATCTCCCGACCGGCATCACCCGGTATCCGGCGATAGAGTGAGTCCACCTCCGCATTGGCGGAGATCGCCAGCACGATATCCTCCGTGGGAATCCCGGTCTGTGCGGAAAGCTCTTCCAGCGCAGCCTCCCGGCCATGGGCATTCCTCCACTGCTCCGCTGCGCGGTTCACTGTAAGCGCCTGCTGTTTTAAGGTGCGGCTCACCTTCAGCATCCCGTCATCCCGCAAAAAGCGGCGGATCTCTCCGGTAATGAGCGGTACCGCATAGGTGGAGAACCGGACATCGTAGGTCAGATCAAAGTGGTCGATCGCCTTGATCAGCCCGATGCAGCCCACCTGAAACAGATCCTCCGCCTCATATCCCCGGTTCCGAAAACGGTACACAATGCTCCGGACCAGCCCGATGTTGTTTTGCACCAGCTCATCCCGCGCATTCCGGTCACCCTCCTGCGCCCGGCGAATCGCTTCCCGAAACGCATGATTCTGATTTATGTAATCCTTTTCCTCCGCAGTCACCCGGTTTTCGGCATATGAGCTGACACACATCGTCTATCGGATCTCCTTCTGCATGACCACGCGGGTGCCGCGCCCCGGCGCGGACTCCACTTCCACGGCGTCCATAAACGCTTCCATAAATGAGAATCCCATTCCGGACCGCTCCAGCTCCGGCCGCGTGGTAAACATCGGTTCCATCGCCTTTTTGATGTCCGCAATCCCCCGCCCCTCATCGGTGACTGCCACGACCAGCGTGCGCTCCCAGATCGCGGCGTCAAGAAAAATTTTCCCCGGTCCCAGCTCGTAACCGTGAATCACGCAGTTAGTCACCGCCTCCGAGACTGCGGTTTTGATATCTGCCAGCTCGTCCAATGCGGGATTTAACGGTGCGACGAAGGCCGCCACCGCAGTCCGGGCAAAGCCCTCGTTCTCCGACTTCGCCTCAAACACAATCTGCATCTCATTGACCAGTTTTTTCTTCGGCATGCTGTCATGCTCCGCCCTGATTTCCTGCTCCATATCCGACTCCTTCCTGACTGTCTATAATGGACTCCAGCCCTGACATTTTTAAAATCTGCTCCGACCGGGATGTTACATTGACCGCCCGTATCTGCCCGCCGGAGAATTTCATGCTCCGATAACGTCCGAGAATCACCCCGATGCCGGAGCTGTCCATAAACTCCGTTCTGCAGAAATCAAAAATCACCCGCCGGATATTGTAGGTGTCCACCAGAAGATCCGCCTCCTGCCGGATCCCGTCCGCCACATGATGATCCAGCTCCCGCGGCAGGACAATGGACAGCTCCATGCCGTTGATCCTGTACTCACATTCCATGTTTTTCTCCTCCATCCTTCCATTTCCTGATTTTTTGCACAGAAAAAGACGCCTTTTCTCTGTGGAAATGACGTCTTTCGTATCTTATCATCTTCTGTTTGTACTGAATGTCCCTATTCCGCCGCGGAATATCCTCTTGCGATCAGATCCTCCGACATGCTGGTGGAGGTACTGGTCATCTCACTGTCTGTGGTATTTTCCAGTGTGATCTGGAACCACTTCAGGGCATTCTCGTAATCCTCAAGGTAATTGTACGCAAAGGCCAGATAAAAATCGACTTCCCCGTCCTCATAGGAGGGATCGGCCTCCGCGACGGTGAGGAATTTCTCAACTGCCCCCTCATAATCCTTGTCCATGTACAGGACAAGCCCCTCCTGCCATGTGTCGTCCAGAACCGACGACTGCATCGCACTGTACATGTCGTCATAGAGCTGCTGCCCGTCCTCATCCAGCTGTTCTGTGTCGATCTCGGCCAGCATCTCTGCCGCCGTGGAGTAATCGTCCTGTGCATAGACTGCGTAGACATCCAAAAGCTGCTGATATATCGCCACCTGCTCCTCTGCCGCATCCGTCGCGCTCTCCGCCTCGGTCAGCTGCTGTGTCAGGGACTCGATCTCCTCCTCAAGGCTTGAGATTGACTGCTCTCCGGCGGAAATCGTCTGGTTGGCCTCCACCAGCTGGGAGGAAGCGTTCGCATTGGCCTTCTGCCGCACGCCCGGTATCACCAGGAAACAGACGACAGCCACCCCGATGGCCGCCCCCATCAGCATACTCACCACCGTCCGCACTGCGGAGTTGTCAGTGAGCTTTGCCGGGCGGATGATAATATCGTTGCCGCTCTGATAGGTAACGGTATCCTCGTCCTCCTTGGACGGCTTCAGCTTCCCGTTGGCCTTCAGGTGCTCCCGGCATTCCTGCTTGTACCGCATGGTAGCCGTGTTGTTCGTATCGATCTTCTCCGCCTGACGCAGGGTGCGGAACGCCAGATCATGACGATCCTCCCGCATGTAGAGAAGCGCCAGAAGCTGATGTGCTTTCACCATCTTAGGGTTCAGGGCAATAACCTTCTTTAACTGGATGATCGCCAGGTCGTAGTTGCCATCCTGGCAGTAGGTCAGGGACTGATTAAACTTTTTGACAGTCTGGTTCATATTCTCCAGCTGGGAAGCGCTGTTCTGGGCATCTGCGAGATACTCTGCCGCACGGTTCTCCTCCGGACAGAGGCTCTTGCTGATCACCCACTCGCTGAGCGCATTAACCGTCTCGCCCATCTCATACCAGATCAGGCCGAGAAGATTGCGCGCCTCAACATTGAGCTTGTTGTATCGCAGGCTCAGCTGAAGCGCCTCGATGGCTCCGCTCAGATCCCGCACCCGCGCCTTCTCCAGCCCCTCGTTGTAGAGGCGGTCAGACAGGATATGGATCTTTTTCCAGACGCGGACATTGGCCTCGCAGTCTGGGCAGGTATCCGTGAAATCCAGTGAGCCGCCGCAGTAATAACATTTCATCGCGCACCTCCGTCAGCTCTTGGAATCCCGCAGCATTTCCTGCAGGATGTCCATCAGGTCTGTCAGGTCGCGGCTGTAGATCACGTCCTCCGCGTCGTCGATCTCCCTGCTGGGTTCAAATTTTTTTAATTCTTCTTCGAAATCAATCATGGAATATCCTTTCTTTCAAGAAATCAACCTCAACAATTCCCCGACAAAGTACAGGGATCCGGTGCAGAAGAGCTTCTGGCCGGGCTTTTTGCGGCGCCGCATCGCCGTGAACGCCTCCCGGCTGTCTGCGAAGCTGTCCACGGGGCAGGCGGCTGCCTTTCCCCCGTCTCCGAAAAACAGGCTGCGCAGGGTCTCGGCCGGCACGCCGCGCTCTCCGTCCACCGTCGTGACTGCGATGGCGTCCCATGCAACGGATGCCGTCAGCAGGTCTGCCGCCGCATGGAGATCCTTTTCCTTCACCATGGAAAACAAAAGCAGCGGCGGAACGCCGTCATCCTTCGTGAGGATCCGGACGGACTCGATAAAAGCGGCGATCCCGGAGGGATTGTGTGCGCCGTCAAAGAAAATCTCCGGCACAACCTCCTGCATCCGTCCCGGCCACTTCGCCTCCGACAGCCCTCTCTGTATGACCTCGTCATCCATCAGATCCAGCACATGCATGGCCGTGATGGCAAGCGCCGCGTTCTCCGCCTGATAAGCCGCGTATCCCGGAACGGTCCACCGAAATGCTCCTCTTTTCGATTTATCATAAGCAGTCGAAAGGGAAAAATCAATACCCTCCTCTTTTATTTCATAATTTCGAAACAATTTTTTAGAAATCGGGTACTGCGGACAACCCAGCGCATCCGCACGTCTGCGGATCACATCCGCCGACTCCGCGTCATCGTCACAAAACACCAGCGGAACACCCGGTTTGATGATGCCCGCCTTCTCCGCGGCGATCTGCGCCAGCGTCCCTCCGAGGATCTCGGTGTGTTCCAGACTGATGGACGTGATCACGGAGAGAAGCGGCGTCGGAAAGCTGTTGGTCGCGTCAAGGCGGCCGCCCAGTCCGGTCTCCAGAACAATGTATTCTGTCTGCGCTCTCTCAAAGAGTACCATGCCCATGACAAAAATAAACTCGAAAAACGTAGGATGATTCAGATTATTTCGGACAAGCTCCTCCGAGGCGGACCGCACCCTGCGGTATCCCTCCAGAAATTCCTCCCCGGAGACCATCCCGCCGTTCATCTGAAACCGCTCCCGGATATCAACCAGATGCGGGGAGGTAAACAGCGCCGCCGTCTTCCCTCCTGCGAGGAGCATGTGGTACAGGAAACAGCAGACACTTCCCTTTCCATTGCTGCCCGCCACGTGAATAATTTTTCTCTTAAAACAGGGATCACCCAAAAGCGCAAGCAGCTTTCGGGTGTGATCCGGACTGTTCTTTGTGGTAAATTTCGGCAGGCCGTAGAGAAAATCCACGGCCTCCTCCATATCATGTTTTATGCCGGGGTTCATCGCATCTCTCCTCCCATCCGGCAGTGCTTACCTGCGGGAGCTTTCCATGAACCGGAGCCTTGATTCAACATCCTCCATCATGGCGGTGTATTTTTCCAGCTTTTCCTTCTCCGCCTCGACCTTCTCCGCAGGCGCTTTGCTCAGGAATTTCTCATTCTTCAGCATGCCGTTTGACCGCGCCAGCTCCTTTTGCAGACGCTCCTTTTCCTTCTGAAGGCGCTCGCGCTCCTTCTCCACATCCACCAGCTCATCCAGCGGAACGTACACCACGGCCTTCGGGATGACCACGGAGACCGCATCCTCCGGGATACCGGTCATGTCAGGCTGAACACGGATCTCGGCCGCGCTGATCAGGTTGCGGTATACATCCTGAAATGTCTCCAGACGCGCACAGACATTCTCATCCTGCGAAACCACATAATAGCTGGCCTTGCGGCTGGGCGGAACATTCATCTCGGAGCGCAGGTTCCGGACCGCACGCACCAGCGTCTTGATCGCCTCGATGGAGACCTCCGCCTCCTCGAAATGCCGGTCCTCGCGGTACTCAGGCCACGGAGCCAGCATGATCGTCTCCTCCTCCGGGCAGAGCGTGCAGTAAATCTCCTCCGTGATAAACGGCATAAACGGGTGCAGCAGCTTCAGAGCGTCCGTCAGCACGGTTTTCAGCGTCCAGAGGGCGCTGTTTGCCGCCGCGGGTTTCTCCTCCTTCTGTGCGAGGCGGACCTTCGTGATCTCGATATACCAGTCACAGAACTCTTCCCATATAAAATCGAAGACCTTCTGGACCGCGATACCCAGTTCAAATTTATCCATATTTTCCGTCACATCTTTGGCCAGCGTGTTGACCTTGGACAGAATCCACTTGTCCACCGGGAACAGCTCGTCAGCGGACGGCTCATATGGCTGGTCGTCACCCAGATTCATCATGATGAAGCGCGACGCGTTCCAGACCTTGTTGGCAAAGTTCCGGCTGGACTCCACGCGCTCCCAGTAGAACCGCATATCATTGCCGGGGGCATTTCCGGTAACCAGCGTCAGGCGCAGGGCGTCCGCGCCGTACTTGTCCACCACCTCCAGCGGGTCGATGCCATTGCCCAGCGATTTGCTCATCTTCCTTCCCTGCGCATCACGGACGAGGCCGTGGATCAGCACCGTGTGGAAGGGCTCCGTTCCGGTCTGCTCCAGTGCGGAAAAGACCATGCGGATCACCCAGAAGAAGATGATATCATATCCGGTCACCAGCACATCCGTCGGGTAAAAATACTCCAGCTCCTCTGTCTTTTCCGGCCAGCCGAGCGTGGAGAAAGGCCACAGGGCGGAGGAAAACCATGTATCCAGCGTGTCCTCATCCTGTTTCAGCCGCCTGCTGCCGCACTTCGGACAGCTGCAGGGCGTCTCCCGTGCCACAATCATCTCGCCGCAGTCCTCACAGTACCATGCGGGAATCTGATGCCCCCACCAGAGCTGGCGGGAAATGCACCAGTCGCGGATATTCTCAAGCCAGTGCAGATAAGTCTTTCCGTAATTTTCCGGGACAAACTTCAGCCTGCCGGACTGAATCGCCTCGATGGCCGGTTTCGCCATCTCATCCATCTTCACAAACCACTGCGGCTTGATCATCGGCTCCACCGTGGTCTTGCAGCGGTCGTGCCGTCCCACGTTGTGGACATGATCCTTGATGCCGACGAGAAGTCCCATCTCGTCCAGCCTCTTTACGATCGCCTCCCGCGCCTCGTAGCGGTCCATCCCCTCATAGATGCCGCCGTTGGCGTTGATGGTGGCGTCATCGTTTAAGATATTGATCTCCTCCAGGCCGTGGCGCTTCCCAACCTCGAAATCGTTGGGGTCGTGCGCCGGTGTGATCTTCACGCAGCCGGTCCCGAACTCCTTGTCCACATAAGCGTCCGCGATGACCGGGATCTCGCGGTTGACAATCGGAAGCAGAAGCATCTTTCCGATGATATCCTGATACCGCTCATCATCCGGGTTGACTGCAACCGCGGTATCGCCGAGCATCGTCTCCGGACGGGTGGTCGCGATCTCCACGAACCGCCCTTCCTCCCCGATGATGGGATATTTGATGTGCCAGAAATGGCCTGCCTGCTCCACATGCTCCACCTCCGCGTCGGAGATCGAGGTCTTGCAGACCGGGCACCAGTTGATGATACGGGATCCCTTGTAAATATATCCCTTGTCAAACAGGCGGACAAAAACCTCCTTCACCGCGGCGGAGCAGCCCTCGTCCATGGTAAAACGCTCGCGCTCCCAATCGGCGGAGGACCCCATCTTCTTTAACTGACGGCAGATCCGCCCGCCGTACTCTGACGTCCCCTCCCACGCGTACTTCAGAAACTCCTCACTCGTCAGGTCCGCCTTGTCGATGCCGCGCTCCTTTAAGCTGGCAATGACCTTCACCTCGGTAGCGATCGCAGCGTGGTCTGTCCCCGGCTGCCACAGGGCGGAATACCCCTGCATTCTCTTATAACGGATCAGGATATCCTGCAGCGTATTGTCCAGAGCATGTCCCATATGAAGCTGGCCGGTGATATTCGGCGGCGGCATCACAATGGTAAACGGTTTTTTGCTGCGGTCAACCTCCGCATGGAAATAATGATTATCTTCCCACTTTTGATAGAGGCGGTCTTCCAGCCCCTTCGGATCATAAGTCTTGGCTAATTCTTTCATCTCATCGTGTTCTCCCTCTGAGTT
>JAJPYF010000043.1 GCA_021205085.1 Clostridiales bacterium
TCATTTGTTTATGCTAATGTCAACATAAAATTGCGTTTTTCGTAGGAACTTCTGAATATTTCCTGCGTTTTTCATAGGAACTTTTGCGTTGACAAAGCGCTTTACGATAGGAATATTTGAGAATATGAATTGAACAACAGACAAAGGCTGCCGTTTTCCGGCAGCCTTGTCCTTCTTTGGAGGAAATCAACATTTCAAAGAAATGCAGTTTACTTGTTAACGATATAGCGGCATTCTTTCCCTTCGAGCAGATCGATCAGGTTATCTACCGCCATATCGGCCATGGCCTGTGTCGCTTCTGAAGTGTGCGCTCCGGCATGCGGTGTTGCGACGACGTTGTCGAGCGTAAACAGCGGGGAGGCTTCCGGCGGTTCTTTTTCAAAGGCATCCAGACCGAGACCGCCCAGCTTCTTACTTATGAGAGCCTGATATGCGGCTTCCTCGTCGATAATTCCGCCCCGAGAGGCGTTGACAAGGATCGCGCCGTCTTTCATTTTTTCGATCGCAGCGGCATCGATGAGATGCCAGGTACTGTCGAGGAGCGGCAGGTGCAGCGTGATAAAGTCAGACTGTGCGAGCAGCTCGTCGAGTGAGACCGGAGTGATATGGTGTTCCCGGCAGTAATCCTCCTGAATAAACGGATCGTATGCGAGAACCTTCATCTGAAATCCCTCACAGCAGTTTGCAAGCTTTTTGCCGATTGCGCCGAGACCGATGATGCCGATGGTTTTTCCAAAGAGCTCGAGGCCGCTGGAGCGTACCCATTTTCCCTTTATGGTCTCATTGTGAAGATAGGGAATATCCCGGGCCAGGCACAGCAGCATGCCGAACGCCAGCTCTGCAACTGCCTGGGCGTTGGCTCCCGGCGTGTTTGTGACGGGGATGCCGAGGTCTGCGGCGGTTTTTGTGTCCACACGGTCGTATCCTGCGCCGTAGCGGGAGATGGCCTTCAGGTTAGGGCAGCTCTTTAACACGGTTTCATCTACGGTGTCAAGCCCGGCGAGGTATCCGTCGCAGTCCTTCAGCAGGTCGATCAGCTGTTCGCCTGCCAGCGGTTTCCCCGTGGGGTTAAAGACGAGGTTGTCACAATACGCGGACAGTCTGTCCAGAGCGGCAGATTTTTTGCCCGGCTGCATGGAGGTCGGGGTGACAAGAATCTTCATGTCCTATGCCTCCCCTCTGACAAGTGTGACGGCCTCGCGGGTCAGAGCAGTGATCTTCTCAAATTCGTGGTTATTGATGAAGGCATCCTTTACCATCCAGCTGCCGCCGCAGGCGATGATTTTCTCAAACGCAAGGTAGTCGCAGATGTTCTGCGCGTTGATGCCGCCGGTCGGCATGAATTTGATCTGCGGGAAGGGCGCGGCAAGTGCCTTGATGGTCTTTAATCCGCCGAACTGCTCCGCAGGGAAAAATTTTGCAACCGGAAGCTGATATTCCAGAATGAGCATCAGCTCTGTCGGTGTGCAGACACCGGGGAAAACCGGAACTTTCTGATCAACAGCATACTCAACGACCTTCCGGTTGAACCCGGCGGATACGAGGAAAGAGGCGCCGGCAGAGAGGGCACGTTTTGCCTGCTCTACAGATGTAATCGTTCCGGCTCCGACCAGCATATCCGGATATTTTTTTGACATGATCTGAATGGATTCCTCCGCAGCATCTGTGCGGAATGTCACCTCCGCTGCCGGAAGTCCGCCGGCGATCAGCGCTTCTGCGAGAGGAGCACTGTTCGCAGCGGAGTCCAGTTTGATTACAGGAAGGATTTTTAACTGTTCAATTGTTTCATAGATACTCATTTGATACATCTCCTGTCTTATCGTTTTTTGTTTAAAAATTGTTCGATTTAAGAAATTGCCAGCACGCGGCGGCAGTTGTCGCGCGATATTTTTCGGATCACATCATCGCTGACTTCGTGTTCGCGCAGAAGAGGGATAAATGTCCCGATGATGTAGGAAAGCCCGACGCCCTGCGGCGTGTAGGATTTCAGCCGCTGCCGTGTGGTGTCCAGAGAGAAGAGAAGCTGATCCTCGTAACCGCCCTGAATCAGATCAAGGAAGATCGCTGCCTCCGTCTCATCATCGTGATACTTGAACCGTCCGATGGTGTCATATTCGAGAAAGATTCCCCGATTTGCGATTTCATTGTGAACGGCCAGGTTCGGACAAGCCCGGTCCATGTGGCAGAAGATCACCTTCTTCATCTCCACACCCTGCTGTGCCAGATAACCCGCAAGTGCAACGGGGTCTGCCCCCTGCTCGATGTGAACCATCATCGGCGCGCCGGATTCAATCGCTGCGCGGGATGCTGCACGGAACAGCTTTTCGTATTGGTGCGTGAAGCCGCAGGTGTCCAGTGCGCATTTGATTATGCCCGCATGAATGTCCGTGTGTTTCTTCGGCTCGGAGGCATCACAGTCGACATACATGCCTGACTGCAGCTCGCGGAGGAAAAGGCGATATAACTGCTCCTCATCCCATGAGAAAATCCAGTGATTCTCCGGATAGAAAATCATTTTGTGAAAACCGGTGGACGCGATGATCGATACACCGGACGCCTCGGAGAGAAACGCCAGTGCCTGTGCCATCCGGCCGCAGCCGACCGGCTGTGCTTCCACGATCGTATTTCCGCCGCAAGCGCGAAAATCCATCAGTTCCCGGAGAGATTTTTCCCTGTCGTCGATGAGAAGGGCGGGGTTTACCTCGAAAGATTTCCCCTTCGCCAGCATCAGATGTTCATGACAATGGCAGAAGAGGATATCCTCCGGTTTGATTTTTCCTGTGACTGTCTGGACATAGGGCATTGCAATCCTCCCGCCGTATCAGGACTTGGCAATCTCGCTGAGCTTTTCGATGAGGTCTTTGCCGATTTCCATGTGGAACACTTCGGTCATCACCTGTGTCCAGCCATGGATAAAGTAAATCCAGCCGTTCTCAATGTGAAGGTTTTTCGCCTCAGCCTGTTTCTCGGCCTGCTCTTTAAAAATCAGGTCGCCCCGGTAATTAATCTCCCAGACAAGGCTGTCAGACGGGAATTCGCAGGCATCGGTCAGCGGTGAACCGGGCGCATCCTTTCCGAGACCGGTGGCGTTTACAATGAGAGAGTGGGGCTTTAACTGCGCCAGTGTCCGGTCATTGTCTGCCGGGGTCGGGTTCAATATGTAGTCAATTTTTGTTACGGCTTCCAGATCATGCAAAAGCTTTTTCGCAGACTCCAGACGCGGCAGGCTGCGGTTGGCGATGATGATATGGCTTGGGATGTTGTCGCCGTGTTTTTCGGCAGTAAGATACAGGGACATGGCGAGAGAGCTTCCTCCGGCGCCCAGCAGAAGGACGTCTCCGTCGTAGTCTTTCCAGTAATTGTCGGGAACAAAATTTTCAAGGGCGAGTCCGCTTGAGATCGGATCCTTGGCGTGTCCGCACAGTTTTCCGTCCTTTTTGCTGATAGAGGAGATTTCGCCGAGCTTTACGGCATAGGGATCCAGGTAGTCAAAGAGATCCTTTGCCGCGTTGTAGAGATCGATCTTGTGCGTGGTTACAAGTGCGCCGAGCGATTTCGGGTCATTTTTCAGAAAGCTGACCACCTCGCGGTAATCTTCGGCGGGAGAGTGCGGGGCAAAGTCAAATCCCTTCATCTGTGCATCCAGATTCAGAGCCTTCGCCCACTTGGGAAACACCTTCATGATCGAGGACTTTCCCGTGGTCACTCCGATAAAATAAAATGTGTTTGTTTTGGCCGGTTCATAGCAATTCATAACGCACATCCTTTCATAAGTTATAATATAATAATGTTATAACATAACGAGATAATTATGTCAATATAAATTGCGAAAGAG
>JAJPYF010000107.1:0-14421 GCA_021205085.1 Clostridiales bacterium
AATCACCACAAATGCACAGAAACTTGAAAATATTCAACGAAAAAAGAAAATGACGGGAGAATGGACAGAAAAAAGGGAGCTGAAAGATTGGCATGAAAATTGCAATTAATGTTAAAAAAGCATTTTACGTCAGCAGATGAATGAAAGGAAGGAAAAACATGATGAAATATCCGATTACAACCATGGAAGGACTTCGCAGCGAGGGACACAGGGAGCTCACCCCGGAGGAAGAGGCAAAAAGCTACAGCAAATATTTTTATAAACCGCTGGCAGATATCCCGGAAGAGGATCTGAATATTTTAAATGCCGGACCGTCAGATTCGATGCTTGCATTGAAGATTGAGGATCGGGACGATCTGCTTTTGCCGGGATATCTCCCGATTGAGACAGGCTACTGCAAATTGCCGGACGGCAGTGCGTTTGCGGCGACGAAGGTGATGTTTCCCGGAGCAACTCCGGAGATGTTCGACTGGTGGTTTAACTGGCATCCGATTGAGCCGCTTCGCTATGCGCTCTGGTCTCCGAACGCACACATGTCAATCTCTGCAAAATATCCGGATGCGCATCGTGATGCCAGCGGTTATCCGTTGAAGTCCCGCAATTACGGAAAAGTACATTATCCGATGGAGGGATTCCGTTATGACATGGCGAAACCGGCTGTCATTCAGTTCTTTTCTCCGGAAGATTTCGGCCTGAATAAGAACCTGCTGGCAGTGACGCCGGTCAAATCCATGTTTCTTGCAAACCTGTACATTATGGGCGGCAGTGCATCCTTTACGG
This sequence comes from Clostridiales bacterium, assembly GCA_021205085.1. Taxonomy (GTDB): domain Bacteria; phylum Bacillota; class Clostridia; order Lachnospirales; family Lachnospiraceae; genus Eubacterium_I. Next base: position 781 of record JAJPYF010000107.1, read on the forward strand.
ATGGCCGTGAGGAGAAGGTTGAGGATGATTCGATCCGGACGCCGTTCAATGTGTTTTTCCACTCGGTGAGAACCGTGGAGGGCGGCTGTGAGCTCAGGAGCAGATATTGGATCGGGAAAAATATTGTGGACGGAAAAGCAGTACATGTCGATATGCCGGAGGGATTGGACACGGAACAGTTTGCTTGGGAAAACTGCAGGCACAGCCTGACGGAATATAATAATCTGGCTTCCTTCCTTCCGCAGATTTACAAGGAACAGGGAGGACGGATCGATTGAGCACGGTGAGCAGATTTCAGGAGTTGTTTGCACAGTTGTCGCAAAGTCAGAATCGAACGATCGCCGTGGCAAATGCGCAGGGTAAAGAGGTGCTGTCTGCGTTGAAGCAGGCACAGGAATTGATCGGTATTTCCGCTTTCCTTCTGGGAAAAGAAGAGGAGATCCGGCAGATGATGGCGGAGATTTCCATGCGGGAAGACAATGTGACGGTATTGGATTATCCGGACGCGGAAGAATGTGCTCTGGCGGCCGTTAAACTGGTGCGGAACGGCACCGCCGACATTCTGATGAAAGGTATGATTGATTCCGGGATATTTTTAAAGGCGGTGATTCATCCTGACTTCGGACTGCGGACGGAGTCGGGGATTATTGCGACCGTGGCGGTTATGGAGACAGAACGCGGATTCCTGTTTATCACGGATCCCGGATTTACACCGCTGCCCAGCCTGCATCAGAAGGAGCTTCTGGTGGAGCAGACGGTGCAGGTGGCGAAAAAGCTTGGAATAGAGCGGCCGAAAGTGGCGATAATCAGCGGCGCGGAGAAGGTCAACCGGAAAATGAGTTCTTCCGTGGAGGCGGATAAGTTAAAGCAGATGTACAGGCAGAAGGACATCGGATGCGTTGTTGACGGGCCGCTTTCCCTGGATATTGCGGTTTCGCAGGAAGCGGCGTTTCATAAAAATTATTGCGGAGAGATCCGCGGAGATGCGGACATCCTGATCATGCCGTCTCTGGAGGCGGGCAACGTTCTCTACAAATCAATGGTGCATTTTGCGCATATTCCGACGGGAGGGATCGTGACCGGCGCTGCAGCTCCGATTGTATTTACTTCCCGGTCTGATGATGCTGCTACAAAACTGAATACAATAGCGTTTGCCTGTGCATTGGCGAAGGAGATATGTTTATGAGGATATTTGTGGTGAATCCCGGTTCTACCTCTACAAAAATTGCACTGATCGAGAATGATTCGACGATTTTTCTTGAAAATATATCACATGACGTGGAGGAACTGAAGCAGTTCAGAGATTTCACGGATCAGTTTGACTATCGGGTCGGAAGTATCCGCCGCATGGTTAACGAACACCATCTTGACATGGAAACGGTGGATGTGTTTGCAGGGCGCGGCGGAGGATTGTTCCCGACGGAAGGCGGCGTGTATGTCATTGATGATCTGCTGTTGAGACATTCCTATGAAGGAGTCAATGGCGTGCGCCATCCTGCGCTGCTGGGACCGAAAATCGCGGATGCATTTGCAAAGATCTACGGAAAGCCGGCCTATGTGGTCAATCCGCCGGATGTGGATGAGCTTCAGGATGTGGCGCGTGTTACCGGGGTGAAAGGTATTTACCGCACGATTCATCTCCATGCGCTGAATCTGAAGGAGACCGCAATTCGCCATGCACAGCTGTCGGGAAAAGATTATAAAGATCTTCGGCTGATTGTCTGCCATTTGGGCGGAGGCATATCGGTTTCGGCTCATCGGAACGGGAAAATGATTGATGGCAACGACATAGCGGGAGGAGAAGGTCCTATGGCGCCGACGCGCTGCGGAGGAATGTCGGTAACGACCCTCTTGAAATGCATGGAGGAGAAAACTCCGGCAGAGGTAAAGGCGCTTTGCGTGAAAGACGGCGGATTTATGAGCCATTTCGGGACCTCCGATGCGCTGGAAGTGTTTCAACGGGGGCAGCAGGGCGACCGAATGGCCCGACTGGTCTGGGATGCCATGATCTATCAGATTACGAAGGAGATTGGTGCGATGGCAGCGGTTCTGGAAGGCGATGTGGACGGCATCCTTCTGGGCGGAGGGCTGGCGCACGATGATGATCTGACGGAGAAAATACGGTCTGCCTGCGGGTGGATCGCACCGGTCAGTATATATCCGGGAGAATTTGAGATGGAAGCGATGGCAGCCGGTGCGATGCGTGTCCTGCGCGGGGAGGAGGAGGCAAAGCGTTATACAGGGAAGCCGGTCTGGGAAGGCTTTGACTTCTGATCTGTTTATGACCGGCTGCTCAGCCCGTATTGTTTTGCCTTGCGAACGATGGTGGAGTGGTCAACGCCCAGCGCCTTTGCGATCGATCTGGTCGAGGGCCAGGTCTGAAACGCCCAGGTGAGGATGTTTTTCTCGTGTGCCGTCATTAATTCCTTCAGCGTGCGGCCTTCATATTGGCTGATCTCGGAGAATTCCGAGGCGGCAAACGTGAAGTATTTTCGGATCCGGTCCCATTGGATTACGGTATTATCCTCAAAAATCACTGCCCATCGTTCCATCATGTTTTCCAGCTCCCGGATATTTCCGGGCCAGCCGTAATCGCACATTTTACTCAGCGCCTGGTCGGAAAGCTCCAGGTGCTTTTTGTATTGATGGTTGAAAACGCTCAAAAAGTGTTTGGTAAGGATGGGAATGTCCTCGCGCCGCTCCCGCAGAGCGGGGATATGTATGGGAAAAATATTCAACCGGTAATACAGATCCTGGCGGAAGGTGCCTTTTTCCACCATGTCTGCCAGATTCTGGTTGGTGGAGGCGATAATGCGGACATCCAGCTTGGTGACCTTCGTGTCGCCGATTTTCGAGATTTCCTTTTGCTGGAGGACACGCAGGAGCTTTGCCTGAAAGTCGAACGGGAGATCGCCGATCTCGTCGAGAAGAATCGTGCCGTTGTTGGCCAGCTCAAACATGCCGGTTTTCCCTTTATTGCTGGCTCCTGTAAATGCCCCGCGGACATAGCCGAACAGCTCGCTTTCCAGCAGATTTTCCGGGATGGCGGCACAGTTTACCTTTATCAACGGTTTTTTCCGGCGGTTGCTGTGTTCAAAAATATAGTTTGCGAAAACTTCTTTTCCGACACCGGTCTCGCCGGTCAGAAGGGTAGTGACATCTGTTTTTGCCGCCTGATCTGCCAGGTGGTAGGTCTGGATGATGGCAGGGCTTGTGTATAAGCGGTAGTCATCCGTATCGGTGAAGCGGTTTTTCAGCACGATGGACTGCCGGTTCAACTGATCAATGATATAGGAGGACTGGTCATACAGTGTCTTGTAAAATATGTTTTTTACTTCGAGCTCATTCAACCGGTCGGCCATGGACTGCATGACATGGTAGTCCTGATCGATGACAATCACGCCGCACAGTTTGCCGTGAATATCATAGATCGGCGCCCCGCTGGACAGAAACTGCCGGTTTGTGATGGGGGAGGTTACGATGGAAGAATAATATTGTTCGGTCTCCAATACATGATCGACGCAGATATTTTGCAGCCCGCGGTATTCCATCATGTAGTCTACGGTGTGCCCGATGACGTCCTCTGCCGGGAATCCGACGATTTCTTCGTTGGCCTTATTGACGAAGCGGATCATTTTATCGGTGTCGCAGATAAAAACGCCGAGTGCGATATTGGCCGTTGCATTTTCAATATTCAGCAGGTTCAGCTCATTCAGATCAGAATCCAGCCGGAGCCGGGTGTCGTTTTCCAGATGGGAATTCCGGAAAATGAAATTATCAAAAAATTCCTGAATTTCCGTAAGCGCTTTTTGTGCCATAAATGATTCCTCCTCCTTGTCTTGCGAGACATTTTAACGAATCTGAAAAGCCTTGTCAAATTGCAAAAAATGGATAAAAAAGGCGGATGGTGTACAAAAACACCGGCCAAAAACAGGACGGTGAAAATAATCACCGGAATTAAAACTGTGGTAAAAGGAACGGTGTATAAACACACCATAATTGACAATTTTCGACAGGGAGACAAAGAATACTTATGCACAATGCACAAGGCGGGGGGGGGTAATAAGGAGAAATTTTTGTGAAAACATACAGTTTTCAAAATTGGCATGAGATTTGCGATTTATATAGGCAGTTATGAAATGTCGAATGGTCGGGAGTAATGACGATGAACGTTGATAACAGATACGCGGCGACCGCCGGACAGACCAGTATTCCGTTTGGCTCTTCACAGGCATACTGGTCGAAATGGGAAAGACTTCCGATGGCGGAGGGGCTGCCGGAGATTGACCTGAATCCGGAATATCAGAAAAAAGGATGGTATTTTCTGTTTCAGGCGCAGCACTTTATTCCGAATATAACGGCAAGGATGCTGGACTGGTTCTGGTGCAATCAGGAGAAATGTTATTACCTGTGGGCGCCGGGATCTCATAAAAGCTTTCAATGGGTGAGGGAACCCTGGCGATATGGTTTTACGAATTCCGGACATATCAGTACGGAGACCATGCTCTCCGGACAGGAATTGAATCCGAATGTGCTCTGCGGATCATGGTACGGTATGCTGGCTTATGACCGCTTTGATATGGACGCCTATCCGTTCGACACATGCCTGGATCACTGTATTCTGGAAGGTTCCCGGGAGGAGGACGGCACGGTGTGGTTGTTGACTTCTCATTCCTGGGAAGACACGGAGGGCGGTGTGCTCCACCGCATGGCAGGATGTGTGGATCGGTATGAAAAGGGCATCCGAGTGCTGTCGCCTCACGAGTTTCCGATTCCCGGGAGGGTGAAAAATGTCATTTCACATATGGAATATGAGACTTCCATGTGGCCGAAATTTCTTCCGAAATTATATGATGTCTGGAAGGATCACCCGGATCCGGCCCAGAATGTGTTTTTTGACCTGAGAGTACGGCAGACCGGCCCGTACCGGTGGGAATATCTGGAGGATAACACAAAGCCGGTTGTATAAATTTGAGTTTTCTTTAAGACGGTGATTACCACCGTTTTGCAAAACAAACCTAACAATAAAAGGAGGAAAAAACATGAAAAGAAAACTGTTTGCAATTATGATGACTGGGGCACTGGCAGTAGGTATGCTGGCGGGATGCGGATCATCCTCAAGCTCCGACTCGGACACGACTGCGGCGGAAGATACGACAGAGGACGCATCGGAGGCTGTATCGGAGGCTGTTGAGGAAGTGGAGGAAGAGGTTGCGGAGGCGACAACGCTTACGGATGTTACGATTGGTTTCTCTACTCCGTCTCTCGCGATTGAATTCTGCGCAAACATGGAAGCGGCAGTTCAGGAGGCCTGTGCTGAGAGAGGCTGGGACGTGGTTGTTCTTGACTGCGACACAGACGGTGCTACTCAGGTTAGCCAGTGTGAGGATCTGATCAGCCAGGGTGTGGATGCGATCCTGATCTTCCCCATTGCTCCGGACGCATGTGCGACTATCGGCATGGATTGTGAAGAAGCCGGTATTCCGCTGATCACCGTGGAATCCGAGATTGATACCTATGACGCGGCAGTGCTGACCGATATGTATCAGGTAGGTGTGGCACAGGCAGAGAAGGCGATGGAGCTTCTTGGTGACGATGTCAGACCGGTAGTACTTGAGGGACCGACTTCCCAGCCCACAATGATCGAACTGATGAACGGCGCCGTAGAGACATTCGAGGCGGCGGGTATTGAAGTCCTTGATATTCAGGTTGGCGAGAACGAGATTGATACATCACAGCAAAAGGTGGAGAACTGGATCAGCGCGGGTGTTGACTTTAACTGCGTTATCTCTTCTTCTGACGGCTCTTCATCCGGTGCGATCAATGCCCTGAAGGATGCGGATATGCTGGATGACGTGACGGTTATCTCTGAGAATGGAGATACGATTGGTATCGAGCTGATCCAGGCCGGCGAGCTTGCCTGCACGGTTTCTCTTCCGTCTGCGAACTATGGATATCTGGGCATCGAAGTGATTGAGAAGATCCTGAGCGGTGAGGATTACGACGAGATTACATATCTTGATATTGACTGGATCGATTCCTCCAACGTGGATGAGTACGCAGAGTAATCAGAACAGTACAGACGAATCCATATTCCGGGCAGAGCAATCTGCCCGGAATACCAGAAAGAAATGAGTGCCATGGGTGAAAATAATATATTGCTCGAAATGAAAGATATTAACAAATCGTTTTCGGGCGTTCATGTTCTGAAGGGGATGAACCTGACAGTCAAAAGAGGGACGGTTCACACTCTGATGGGATAAAACGGCGCCGGGAAGTCCACCTTGATGAAGATCCTGATGGGGTATCAGGGGTCGGATTCCGGGACGATTACCTTTGACGGGGAGCCGTTGGATACCACAAATATTTTTACGGTGCTTCGGCAGGGAATCTCCATGATCTATCAGGAGCTGAATTCTCTGGACAATATGCTGGTGTATGAAAATGTGTTTTGCGGAAAAGAGATGGGAAAGGGCATCGTCGATGTCGCTTCCATGTGTGAGGAAACGCAAAGACTGCTTGATCAGCTGGAGATTACGACGATTAAACCGAAGGATAAGGTGGAAAATCTGAGCCTTGCGCAGAAGCAGCTGCTGGAGATCGCCAAAGCGATCTCATACAATTCGAAGCTGATCATCATGGATGAGCCGACATCCTCTATCGGCGAGAAGGATTGCGAGCACCTGTTTGAACTGGTCCGCAAACTGAAGGCATCAGGGATGACCTTTATTTATATCACGCACAAGATGAAGGAGGTCCGCCTGATCGGCGATGAGATCACGGTGATGCGGGATGGCCAGTTTGTGGGAAGCAGTCCGATCTCCGAGATCACGGATGATCAGATCATAGCCCTGATGGTCGGCCGGGAGCTGACGGATGTTTATCCGCCCCGGACCACGATGATCGGGGAGAAGGTAAAGTTTAAGGTAACCGGGTTATCCTCACCGCACGCGTTTACGGATGTTTCCTTTGACGTGAAGGAAGGGGAGATCGTAGGGTTTGCGGGATTGGTGGGAGCCGGCCGCACCGAGGTGATGGAGACGATCTTCGGATACCGTCACAGATCTGCCGGAGAGATCGAGGTCAACGGGGCGCCGGTTGAGATCCGGCGGCCGAAGGATGCAATCCGGAAAAATATTGCGTTTCTGACCGAGGATCGAAAGAAAAACGGATGCTTCCTGAACCTGTCGGTCTATATGAACACGCTTATGGTGGCATGGAAGACAAGGGGTCCCGTGATCAATGAGAAGGAATGCAAAAAGAACTGCGTAGAAGGTTTGAAGTCGTTTGATGCGAAATATGCAGGGATTGATCAGGAGATGCGGTACTTAAGCGGCGGCAACCAGCAGAAGGTGCTTCTGACGCGGTGGCTGATCGCGGATCCGGATATCGTGATCCTGGATGAGCCGACCCGCGGAATCGATGTCGGTGCAAAATACGAAATCTATAAGGAAATACGAAAGATGGCGGCGCAGGGCAAGGCGGTTATCATCGTGTCGTCGGAGCTGCCGGAGATTCTGGGGATCTGCGACCGGATCGTTGTCATGCACGAGGGCGATGTCACTGCAATTATGGACAACGATGAGGAGGCAAATCAGGAGAAGATCATGCATTATGCATCCGGGTTGGCCGGAAATTGACGCAGGAGGTTTGAAATGGACAAGGGAAAAAATGATATTTCAACAAAAATAAAAAAGTTTTTGGCAAATGATAAGACGGGTGCGATCCTGATCGTGGCGATTATGTGTATATTCTTGGTCATTGCGACTGACAATTTTGCGACGACGAGAAACATCATCACATTGCTGAGGCAGAGTTCCTTCTGCCTGATCGTGGCGATGGGCGTGCTCTGTGTATTCATGGGCGGCGGAATTGATCTTTCGACCGGCTCTACGATGTGTCTCTCCGCGATTCTCTGTGCGAAGTGTGCCCAGGAGACGGTGGATGCGCCGCTGATCGTGATCTGGCTTGTGGCGATCGCTGTCGGTGTCGTGATCGGCGGGATCAACGGGTTCCTGATCGGATACATGAAACTGCCGGCGCTGATCGAGACACTCGGAATGAGTACCCTGCTTGGCGGCGTGACACTGCTGATCACCTCGGGATATTCCGTGAACAACCTGAGCGACAAGTTCAATGCGATGGGCATCGGAAAGGTCGGACAGATTCCGGTTCCTGTCATCATTGCAGTGGCTATGTGTGTGATCATGTGGTTCATCCTGAAAAAGACGAAATACGGACGTCACCTGTGTGCGACCGGTGGCAACGAACAGGCGGCGATTGTATCCGGAATCAACACAAAGAGGGTGAAGATGATGTCTTACATCCTGTGCAGCATTTTCGCATCGGTTTCCGGAATGATCATCTGCGCAAGATTCCAGTCCGGACAGCTGTCGATCGGTGCCGGTTATGAACTGGATGCGATCTCCGCGGCCGTAATCGGCGGCGCCAGCATGACGGGCGGCGCGGGCAGCGTGATCGGCGTCGGATTCGGTACCTTCGTTCTGACGATTCTGAACAACGGTCTTGACCTGATGGCAGTCAACGCGTACTGGCAGGATGCGGTACAGGGTATTGTTATCATCCTGGCCGTGATGCTGGATGTGGCCCGCCATAAGATCAAAAACAGCATCTGATCCAAGCGGAATATGCCCGGGCGGCATATTAACATAAAATGCGAATCAGCAAACAAAATAAAGGAGGCAGTTATAATGAATAACGCATTTGACAAGTATGTGGCAACCGGCGGACAGTCCAGCCGTCCGTTCGGACAGTTTAAGGTACCCTATCCGAAGTGGGAGCGCCTGAAAAGACCGGAGGAGGTCGGGATCACAGACCTTCCGGATATTGACCTGAGCCCGAAGTACAAAGAGGCGGGATGGTGCATCTGCATTGAGGGCGACCATTTCCTTCCGGGCGTGAAGTCCGAGATGATCGACTGGTTCTGGTGCAACATGGAGAAGGGATATTATCTGTGGGCACCGGGTTCTCACAAGAGATTCCAGTGGATTCAGGAGCCGTGGGAGTATGGATTTACCAATTCCAAGCACACGAGTCTGGAGAACATGGACGAGGATCAGATTCTTGACCTGAGTGTTGCGGCGGGCGATGGTTTCGGGATGCTTGTGTATACCCGTTATGACATGGACGTATTTTTCCTGGATCATGCCTGCGAGCACGTGATCATTGAGGGCACCAAGGACGAGAACGATCATACATGGATGCTGCTGGCGCATATGTGGGAGGATGTAGAAGGCGGATGCATTCACCGTATGGTGTGTGCGACCGAGACACAGGAGCTTTCCAAGAAGGTCATCCGCCCGGATGAGTATCCGCATATCAAGGGCACGAAGAACAACTTCGCACACGGTGAGTATGAGCTTTGCTGGTGGCCGAAGTTCCTTCCGGGTCTCTACAATGTGTGGAAGGATCATCCGGATCCGACACAGAATGTCTTCTACAGCCTGAAGGTAGAGAAGATCGGTGATTATGAGTGGAAGTATGTGGAGGACAATACACTTCCCGTGCTTGAACGCCCGGAGTATAAAAACGCCTGACGGCGAAAATGAATCAGACAGTTGGTTTTCCTTTCTTAAAAAATAAGTAAGAACATCCCCGTGAGAAGAAGCATGGTAATTCCATGCAGAATCTCATGGGGATGTACTGCGCAATGAGGAGAAGAAGCATGGAGAAGGAAATGTCCGGTATTGAAAATAAAATGGAGACGATGCCGATTGACCGGTTAATGCGAAACATGGGGATTCCGATCATACTATCGATGATGCTGTATGCATTTTATAATATTGTCGACAGCGCATTTCTGTCCAATATGGCGGAATACGGCGAGGAGGCGATCAATGCGCTGACCCTGGCATATCCGATACAGATTTTTATTTCCGCTGTCTGTGTCGGAACTTCCATCGGGACGAATGCACTGGCCTCCAAGGCGCTGGGGCAGAAGGACAGAGAAAAAGCGAGCCGGGTGGCCGGGAATGCGATTTTCCTGGCGATTCTGATCTATATCGCGTGGGTGCTGTTCGCGATTTTCGGCGTGGAATGGTATATCGGAACGCAAACGACGAATCCGGTTGTCCGGGAAATGGGTGTCAGTTATCTGCGGATCTGCTGTCTGTTCTCCTTTGGCACGGTTTTCTATTCCGCTTATGAAAAGCTGCTGCAGGCGCCGGGAAGGGCATTTTATTCCTCGGTGGCGCAGGCGGTCGGTTCTGTGATCAATATTGTGCTTGATCCGATCCTGATCTTTGGTGCTTTCGGACTGCCCGCCATGGGAGTGAGAGGGGCGGCCTGTGCGACGGTGATCGGTCAGATCGCAGCCTGTGTACTTGCGTTTTCGTTCCATCGGAGGCTGGATAAAGAATTTGAGAAGGGGCTGCGCTGGCTGAAGCCGTCGGGAGAGATTATCCGGGAGATCTATGCGGTAGGACTTCCGGTTATTATTACGCAGTTTCTGATGTCATTTTTAACCTTTGGAATGAATCTGATTCTGGTGCGCGTAAATGAGAGTCTGGTGACGGTTTTCGGGTTGTATTACAAGATTCAGCAGTTCGTCATGTACGCGGCGTTCGGGCTGCGGGATGCCATTACGCCCATTGTTTCATACAGTCATGGGATGAAGAGCAATTCGCGGCTCAGGGACGGAATGCGGTACGGAATCATTTATACTCTGATCATCACGGGCGCGGGAATGATCATTCTGGAAATTTTTGCATCTCCGCTTGCCGGGATATTCGGAACCTCTGAGGATACCAGACAGATTTTTATTACGGCAACACGGATCATGGCCGTCGGTATGTTTTTCTCCGGCGCCAGCATTGCTATTCAGGGCATTTTTCAAGGGGTTAACCGTGGCCTGCAGACGATGCTGATTGCAATTTGCAGACAGGTTATCTTTGTTCTGCCTGTGGCCGGAGCGTTTGTGTATGCGGTTCGGACGGCCGGAGCTCCGCTGTCGCTTGTCTGGTGGACGTTTCCGATTGCGGAGATCATTACAGTGATAATCGGAGCCTTTATGCTGAGGAGGTTTTGCAAAAATTATTTTCTGAAGGACATATAAAACAGGGGAAGGCGCAGTAAGACATAGACAAAACGAGTCCATTTTGTTAGAATAAAGGAACAGATTTTAAGGTGTTTTCTGTCAAAATGGAGGCAAAAATTACGGCATGGAACTCGGCATTGATCTCAAACAGAAACAGGTGCTCTCACAGCAAATGCTTCAGTCTATGGAGATTCTGCAGATGAGTGCGCAGGAGCTGGAGACCTATATAACGGAGCTTTCCATGGAGAATCCGACCATTGAGCTGCCGGATTCTTTTCAGGAAAAAACGGATTCCGGGCAGGAGGATATCCAGAGGAGGATGGACTGGCTGGAGTCGACGGATCAGCAGAACCGCGTATATTATCAGCAGGAACGCTCCGCACAGGATATGCAGACGGATTGGCATGACAGCCGGGATTTGCAGGAGAGCCTGAGTGATTATCTGTTTGCGCAGCTTATGCTGGCGGATTATACACAGACTCAGCGGGAAATCCTGGAGTTTATGATCCTTTCACTTGATTCCAGGGGATATTTTACGGAAAATATAGCAGATGTCGCGGCACATTTTTCCGTGGAAGAGGATGTAATTCTGAATCTGCTTGCCGACATTCAGAAGCTGGATCCGGCGGGAGTGGGTGCCCGCGATTTGAAGGAATGTCTTCTGCTTCAGCTGGCACGCAGGAAGAATATGTCGCCGTTGCCGGAACAGATCATCCGCTGTCACTTGGAGGATGTCGCAAAGAATCACCTGCATATTATTGCAAGGAAGCTGGGCGTTTCTCCGGAGGAGGTTTTCGATGCCTGCCGGGAGATTCAGTCTCTGAATCCCAAACCCGGGAATTCCTTCAGCAACCGGGAACAGCTGCGCTACATTACACCGGATGCTTTTGTTGTCAAGCTGGAGGATCATTTCGAGATTCTGATCAATGAGAGCCGGAATGAAGGCTTTACAATCAGTGATTATTATCAGAACATGTTAAAGCAGACGACCGACAGGGAGACGCAGGACTATCTTCGGGAGAAGTTATCGCAAGCGCAGTGGGTGAATAACTGTATCGCACAGCGGGGGTCTACGCTGTCGCGGGTCGTACATGCGCTGGTAGAGAAGCAGCGTGAATTCTTTCTTTATGGGGCGGGACACAAATGTCCGATGAGGCTGACAGATCTGGCGGACATGCTGGATCTTCATGAATCTACCGTCAGCAGGGCGTTGCGCGGCAAATATTTACAATGCACATGGGGTGTTTTTCCGCTGAATTATTTTCTCACGTCGGTTTCGACAGTGACCGTTGACTATGCGGAGGAGAAAGCGCCGGAGCAGATGAAGCAGATGATCCGGGAACTGATTGAGGCTGAGGACAAGAGGAAGCCTCTGAGTGATCAGGCAATCAGTGATCGGCTGCGGGAGAGGCAGATCAGCCTGTCGAGGAGAACAGTCAATAAATATCGTACCGAAATGGGGATTCCGGATAAGAGCGGCAGGAAGATATATGGATAAAAAGAATCTGAAAAACATTGAATCACACCTGATTTCTCTGATGAAAGACGGTGCCGGAATATCTGCAGAAACGGTGCAGAACTTCCAGTCAGACTTCAGGGATCTGAATCTCATGCACCTGGAGAATCTGGGGGATCTTCTGCATATCGGTGTTTTTATCTGCGATACGGATGGGAAGATTATCTATGTCAACTCCATGAATGAGAAACTGGTTGGCGTAAAAAGGGAAGAATGCATCGGAGAATTTTTTAAAGATGTCCTGCAAAGACATAACATCACAAATGTTGCGATTGATTATGTGAGGGAAAAGAAGCAATCTTATTCCTCCCTCGTATTTGTTCCGGCGACCGGGGTGCAGATTTTGTCTACCGGAGCGCCGATTTTTGATATACATGACACGCTGATCGGCGTGATTGTCATTGATCAGGATGTCAGCGAGATCATGTCTCTCACGCAGCAGCTGAAGAATTCAGAATCAAAAACGGTATATTATCGGGAAATGAATGATCAGACCGGGCGCGTTATTGAACAGCTCAATCGCCAGGGTATTAATCTGAAAAAACATTTTACCGATATGGAACAGTTTGTCAGTCCGGCCATTCAGAAGGCATATGAACTGGCATATCAGGCGGCACAGACGGATGTGACGACACTTCTGACCGGAGAAACCGGCACCGGGAAAGAGGTGCTGGCCAATTATATTTTTGAAAACAGCGCCCGGAACCGCGGCGCTTTTGTCAAGGTGAATTGTGCGTCCATTCCCGCAAATCTTCTGGAAAGTGAATTGTTCGGCTATGTGAAGGGTGCTTTTACGGGGGCGAGTGATAAAGGGAAGATGGGTCTCTTTGAGGTGGCGAACCACGGGACAATCTTTTTGGATGAGATCGGGGAACTGCCGATGGATTTTCAGGCGAAGCTGCTCCGCGCGATCCAGCAGAAGGAGATCAACCGGATCGGCAGTACAAAGATCATCAAACTGGATATCCGGATTATCGCGGCGACAAATCGCAACTTAAAGGAAATGGCGGAAGCCGGGAAATTCCGGCGGGATCTGTATTACCGGCTGAATGTATTTCCGATTCCGATT
>JAJPYF010000107.1:14431-17124 GCA_021205085.1 Clostridiales bacterium
GGATATTCCGCTGCTGACAGAGCATTTTCTGGCGATATTCAATAAAAAATATGAGAAAAACATTTGTTTTTGCCCGGATGCCATCGACGGGCTTTGCCGGTATTCATGGCCGGGCAATATCCGCGAACTGGAAAACCTGATCGAGCGGTGGGCAGTTATCTATCCGCCGTTTACTTCGGTCAGGTGGGATATGATCTCCGGCTATTTCCCGGATATCAATCTTCTGGAGGAGACAGGAGGGCGTCCGGAGGAGAATGAAAACGAGAAATGCGGCAGCGTTGGTGAGAAAAAGACGGAGCAAACAGCGTCTGCGGATACAAAGGGGTTTGAAGGCCATTCGCTGAAAGAACTGCTTTCGGATTATGAGAGGGAGATTCTGGCCTGGGCGCTGCAGAAGTACTCTACTACGCGAGCCGCCGCCGATGCCTTGCATATCGATCATTCTACGGTGGTACGCAAGGCAAGGGCTTTGGGCATTCCGGTATCCAGGAAAGAGAAGGACTGAAGATTATTTGCGGATACCGGGGAGTACGCTTTTATAAAAGCATCATTTGTTTTGCTTTAAACTGCAATTCTTCCCGGAAGCGCGGATGTGCGATCGCGATCAGCTGTCTGACCCGCTCCCGGACGGTGCATCCTCTCAACCGGGCGATTCCGTATTCTGTCACTATGCAGTCCACATCGTTTTTGCTGGTGGAAACCAGGGCACCTTCTGCCAAAGTCGGAGTGATACGGCTCACTTCTCCGTTTTTGGCGGTAGACGGGATGGCAATAAATGACTTTCCGCCGCGGGACTGCCGGGCTCCCCGCACAAAATCTGACTGTCCTCCGGTCCCGGAAAAATGCCGACTGCCAATGGACTCGGATGCGACCTGTCCCCAAAAGTCTACTTCGATGCAGGAGTTGACGGACATGAAAAGGTCATTTTGCGCGATGACATTCGGATCATTAACATAATTAACCGGCCGGAATTCAATTCCCACATTGTTATTTACATAATCATACACACGCTGAGAGCCATAGGCAAAGGTTGTAATGCTTTTGCCGGGGTGCAATGTCTTATGGTGATTGGTTACTGCGCCGCATTCAATGAGGTCGAGCATACTGTCAGAAAACAGTTCGGCGTGGATTCCGAGATCCTTTTTATCTTTTAAGGCCAGTCCGACCGCCTCCGGTATAGAGCCGATGCCTAACTGAATTGTAGCCCGCTCCGGAATCTCCTCAGCGATTAAGGCGCCGATTGTTCTGCTGGTTTCATCCACCTTTGTCGGAGAGGCTGTACTTAACGGTTTGTGGTTTTCGCAGAGCAGGTCGACCTGTGATATATGGATTTGCTGTTCTCCGAAGGTGCGCGGCATGTATTTGTTTACTTCCAGAAATATATGACGTGCTTTGTGTGCAAGGGCCTGATTTTCGGAGCATGTCAGACCGAAACTGAAATAGCCGTGTTCATCCATGGGGGAGACGGTGGCATAGAAGACATCCAAATTCAGATGTTTTTCATAAATGTCGGGAAAATCCCGATAGTATCCGGGCATGATATCGGCTGTTCCCCCGTAGAAAGCTTTTCTTCCGTATGCCGTGGAAAACCAGGATACGGCAGAATATTTATCCTTTAGCTTCGGATCAAAAAAGGGTGACGGATGAACAGACATGGTCTGATTGTGTATGATGCCGCCGCGGTCATCTCCCCGGAGGGCATCTCCCAGTGCCTGTGTGATGGCAGTCGGCTCGCTGAGACAGGAACCGGTGGCACAGACAAAGCCGGATTGAAATTCGTCCGCTATTTCCTGCGGGGTGCGCAGCTTCTCCTGATATTGTTTCTCAAAATCTGTCATGATTTCCTCCGTGAAACGGGTGTTTTGAGCAAAAAAGAGCCGTGGCAGGTTTGCCACGGCCCTTTCAAAAGGTCACAGCAGATGCGAATCAGCAAACGCAAAATTTGTTCCCTTTTTTACAACAGGTGATGTGGCTGAATGTATCAGTCAAAATAGTGCTCGAGGTCGATCGGTTTGGAGTTGTCTGTCACATAGGACCAGGTATAATCGCCGGTCTTCTTTACAGTCAGGTCAAACTTTACATTCTGTGACGGATCCGGATGATCCTTCCATACTTTATACAGGCCGGGAAGGAACTTCGGCAGATTCGACATCTCGTACTCGCAGTGGTCGATGACATTGTATTTCCCTCTCGGAACGGGGAACTCATCGGGCGGAAGTACCTTTCTGCCGTCCTCCAGTGTCTCGGTGCATCCGGCAGTACGGTGGATGATGCCGCCCTCGACATTTTTCCACATATGGCAGTTCAGCATCCAGTTGTGGCCGTCCTCAGTCTCCGTGCCCTCGATGATTACATGCTCTTCGCCTTCGCCATCAACAATAATGTTGAACGGATACACGTCCATGTCATAGCGGTTGTAGAGCAGCATGCCGTAACCGTCACCGGCTGCCACATCAGGGTCGACCAACTGACCATCATGCATGTTTTCTACGCAGGTGTGCTTGGAATTGGTGTGACCATACTGCCAGGGCTCTTTGATCCACTGGAAACGCTTGTGGGAACCGGGTGCCCAGAGGTAATATCCCTTCTCCATGTTGCTCCAGAACCAGTCAAACTCCTCTGCCGTGACGCCCGGAATGAAATGGCGGCCTTCATACTGGAATGCCCATCCCATCTCTTTAAAGCGGGGGTTC
>JAJPYF010000045.1 GCA_021205085.1 Clostridiales bacterium
GTGTGGGACCGCTCATATAATTTACAGAATTCTTACATGGAAATGATATCAGACTTCGCAGGAAGCGTGTATCATGTTCTCGGACTATTATCGGCAGCGGCAAGCTGCCGTAAACAGGAGAGAAACATGGACAAAGAGATTAACACGCAATACACGCAGGACAGGGAGCTGTCCTGGCTGCGATTTAACGAACGGGTTCTGGAGGAGGCGAAGGACGAGAGCGTTCCGCTGATGGAGCGTCTGAAATTCGCCGCCATCTTTGCAAGCAATCTGGATGAATTTTTTATGATTCGTGTGGGTTCTCTGCACGATTTATCTCTGCTCAAAGAAAAGCATATCGATGTCAGGACGGGGAAAACGCCGCAGGAACAGCTTGACGATATTTTTAAAGCGCTGGTTCCGCTTTACAAGCAGCGGGATAAGGTGATGGCGGAGCTGGAATCCCGGTGCCGCGCCTGCAATATCTGCCGCATGGAATATGCGGAACTGGACAATAAAGCGAAAAAACAGGCGGCGCTCTGGTTTGAGAATGAGGTTCACCCGATTCTGTCGCCGCAGATCGTGGATGTTCACAATCCGTTTCCCCATTTTATTAATAAGGGATTGTATATCGTTATGGTATTGCAGCGGGATGAGAGGGAATTGCTGGGGATTTTGCCGGTGCCGTCCTCACTCCCGCCCTTTCTGCGGCTGAATGAGAGAGGCGTTCATTTCATTCTGACAGAGGATGTGCTGCTGGAATTTACCGATCAGGTTTTTGACCAGTATATGATCATGGAGCAGGCGGTAATCCGTGTCACACGCAATGCGGATATCGCACCGGAGGATGAAGCCTACGAAGTGGATATGGATTTTCGTCAGCTGATGCGCAAAATCGTAAAAAAACGAACCCGTCTTGCGCCGGTGCGTCTGGAAATCCGGGGGCGAATGAGCGAACGGCTGAAGACAACGCTCAGTCAGCAGCTTCATCTGCCGCAGGAGCAGGTCTTTACGATGAAGTCGCCGATTCATCTGGAGTATCTTTTTGCGCTCTCGAATCTTTTGCCGAAAGAGAGCGCGGCGGCGCTTTGTGACCCGCCGTACACGCCGCGGTTCTGCAAGGCTTTCAATAAGAACGAAAAAATTCTCCCGCAGATCGCGCGGCAGGATGTGCTGATGTTCTACCCCTTTGAATCGATGGAGCCGTTTCTCCGGATGCTCTCGGAGGCGGCGACGGACCCCGGCGTCCTGTCCATCAAGATTACAATCTACCGTCTGGCCTCCAAGGCGAGGATTGCGGAGTATCTGTGTGCGGCCGCGGAAAACGGGAAACAGGTTGTCGTGTTGATGGAGCTTCGCGCGCGCTTTGACGAGCAGAACAATATCGAGTGGGCGGAGCGCCTGGAGGAAGCAGGCTGTACCATTCTGTACGGTTTTGAGGGAATTAAGGTTCACTCCAAGGTCTGCCTGATTACCCGGCGGGATCGGGGACAGGTTCGCTACATTACCCAGATCGGTACGGGGAACTATAATGAGAAGACCGCAAAGCAGTACACGGATCTTTGTCTGATGACGGCCAATCAGGAGATCGGCGAGGATGCGGCGCTGCTGTTCCAGAATCTGGCCACCGGAAATCTGAACGGAAAATATGACCGCCTTCTGGTATCGCCCTTCGCATTAAAGGACGCGGTGATTGCCTGTATTGACCGGGAGATTGCGAAGGGATCGGATGGATATATTTTCTTAAAACTGAACTCTCTGACGGACCGGAAGCTGATCGACAAGCTGGCGGAGGCATCTCAGGCGGGAGTGGAAGTGATCATGAATATCCGCGGCATCTGCTGCCTGCTTCCGGGAATTGAGGGGCTGACCGATCACATAAAAGTATTCTCTATCGTGGGAAGATATCTGGAACACACGCGGATCTACTGTTTCGGGCGGGAGGAGGACGCAAAGCTCTACATATCCTCCGCGGATTTCATGACCCGGAACACGGAGCGCCGTGTGGAGGTAGCCTGTCCCGTGCTGGATGAGCAGACCCGAAAACTGCTTTTCCGCATCATGGAGGATCTGAAGAAAGACAATGTGAAAGCAAGAGTGATGGGACCGGATGGAATTTATCACAGGATTAAGAACGGGGATTCGCCGTTTAGCTGTCAGGAGGTATTTCAGCGGGAGGAGCTGCAGACGGCGGCGGTGAGTGAGAACCGCGTGCATAAAATGTCGTGGGTCAGATGGCTGCTGGCGCGGATAAGACAGAGGAAGGATGACGCTAAGTATGAAGAAAAGTAAAATGTCAGCCATTTTGTTTGAAATAGCGGCGCTTTTTTGGTTCATTAACGCTGTTGTCAGCAAAGACTGGATGTTCCTGCCGATTGGTCTTTGTTTTGTGGCACTCGGAATCGTATATGTCAGAGATAAAGAAGGAGAGTGACAGGTTGGAAGTGATCATTTCTGATCTTGGCGGGCAGTATGATAATATGCTTCAATCGAATTGTGATGTACTGATCCGCGCGGATGGAGCATATGCCCCGTGTCAGGGTTGCTTCGGCTGTTGGACGAGACATCCCGCGGAGTGCTTTATGAGAGACAGCCTGCAGCAGGTGTGCCGTACCGTCGGGAAAGCGGATGTACTTACCATTGTGACGGAGAATTTCTACGGCTCCTATAGTCCGAATGTCAAAACCGTCCTTGACAGAAGCATTGGACTCTCCACACCGTTCTCCACATGGCGGGGAAAGCAGATGCATCACACCCTGCGCTACGGGATGCATGATCGGTTTCGGGTGATTGTCTATGGCGAAATGACAGCGAAGGAAAAGGAAACATTCACTCTGACGGCAAAACGAAATGCGATCAATAATGGGTATGAGCGATCAGAAGCCGTCTTCCTGAAAGATATGGCTGATCTGGAGGATGCCTTATGAGGACAGTGTTAATAAATGCCAGCCCAAAGCGCAGGTTCAGTGCTTCGTCGTATTTCCTTGCATTGCAGCGCCTGTTTCTGAGGGGAAATGCTGTATCTGAGAAACTGCGAAGCAAAAAAGATTACAACCGGATTCTGAATGAGCTTGGGGATACCGATGCCGTCGTTTTCTGCCTGCCGCTGTATGTGGACGGTGTGCCGTCCCATGTACTGCTCTTTCTGAAAGAGATGGAGAATTTCTGCAGGAGAAACGCGATCCGTCCCGATGTTTACTGCATTGCAAACAACGGGTTTATCGAGGGAAAACAGAATGAACCGTTGATGCAGGTGTTCCGGAACTTCAGCGCAAGGAGCGAATTGAATTGGTGCGGAGGAATCGGAATCGGCGGCGGGGTTATGCTGAGTATCACGCGGATTCTGTTTGCTGTGAATGCAGCCGTGTTTTGTTTCAATATGATATGGAACGGGATACAAAACGGCACACTGACGGACGCAGGAACATGGAGAGGCTTTTTGCTTGGAGCAGGCATTCTTGTTTTCCTGAATCTCGGCGTGTTGATTGATATATTCAGAATGGGTCGTGCAATGAATAAAGGAGACGGGCATTATTTCGGAGAAAAATATACGCGGATTTTATTGCATTCGTTTTTTTTTATTCTAATTGAGGATATCTATTTTACGGTCGCGTCTGTCTTTGGCGGCGGGATTTTCAGAGGGTGGCTTTTGAGGAAGTAGAGATATCCGATGAGATGTGATATAAAATATCTGCTTTTTGTTTTAGCTGAAGTGAAAATCAACTTTTTATTTCAGTATTTTTTTACAATATTCTTACATAGACATGCTATCAGATTTCACAGTATCAGTGTAACCTAAATC
>JAJPYF010000096.1 GCA_021205085.1 Clostridiales bacterium
GTAGGAGCCGAGATTCTAAAGGCAGCTACCTCACTGCTGCTATATACTTTACTCTCGAGGCCTTTTATGTACCATCCCGTAATTGTGTAACCTGTTTGCGAATCTGCCGCCGGGACTGTCGTCACGCTCTCTCCCTTGTTTACTGATTCCGAAATTATCTCCGTGCCATCAAATGTAAATGTTACTGTGTATGTCGATTCTGTAGCAGACGCTTGCATCACATACCCAGACATTAAGCCAAACATCAAAATTACGGCAAGCAGAACTGCAACAATATACTTTACTCTATGTTTAACCATGTTTCCCCTCCTCTCTGATTAATTCCCTGAATAAGATTCGACCGTAACAACATCAAATACGATATGGCTGTGGTCGCCATGTTCTTCTGTTGCGACGACGCCTGTAACCGTATATCTGTCACCTTCCGTCAGCTCCGTTGTCAAATACCGCATCATAATCGAAACCGTAGGATTTTCTTTCTCATCACAGAGATAATCTGTTACAGCATCTTCTGATTCTGCGGTGACATAATATCCGGTCAGCTGATACACCTCGCCCACATTCTCTTCATCAAAAGCCCCGACGGTATCAGCGAAATCTGAAGCGGCGACTACATGAATGTCATCACCGATTTCTTCTAACAGTTCCTGATCTTCCTCATCAATGGAAATGACAGCACCGGTATTTTCACTGCTTCCCGAATTCGAATTACCGCACGAACAAAGCAAAAGCGATGCCGCGCATGCCACACAGGCCAGCTTTAAAAATTTTCTCACTTTTCATCCTCTTTTCCGAAAGGCGGGGCGACAGAATCGCGCCCCGCCCATGGAATTCATTTACTGTTTTCTGTCGCCACTTACTACAGCCATTCTCCGCAGATCGGGCAAATATAACCAATGATCATGTTTTCTGAGTCGACATGGTACACACCTTCACCGTGTCCTGTCGCCTCAATGATAACAGTCTGAGTCTCTGTATACTCTGTTCCATTGAATGTCACAGTAGCCGTGTAAACGGTCTGACCATCCACAGTACAGGTTGCAGGCGTGGTTTCACTGTTCACAACCGCATCCGCTGTCTGAGTACCGCCGCAACTTGTGCAGGTAAATGTTGCGGTCGCAGTGGCATAATCCTCAGACCATGTCCATGTCGGCTCACCATAGCTGTGGCCGGTCGCGGGGATAACCTCACCAGTCTCGATGGTCTCATTGCATACCGTGCAAACCGTATCACCTGTGTATCCATCCTCTGTGCAGGTCGCATCCTTTGCATTCTGCACTTCTGTGGTATGGCCGGTCGCTTCCACCGTCACGGTTTCGCGGCTGATTTCCTTGCCGCAAACGCTGCAGTATACCACGCTGTCATAGGAGCCTGCCTCGGTGCAGGTCGCTGCCACTTCGTTTTCCTTCACAGCTTCGCCTGCCGTGTGACCAGTCGCCGGGATAGTCTCGCCAACTGTCACGGTTTCGCCGCACACCGTGCAAACCACATCACCTGTGTATCCATCCTCGGTGCAGGTCGCATCCTTTGCATTCTGCACCTCTGTGGTATGGCCGGTCGCAGGAATGACTTCGCCAGTCTCGATGGTCTCATTGCACACGGTGCAAACCGTATCACCAGTGTAACCATCTTCTGTACAGGTCGCATCCTTCGCATTTTGTAACTCAGTCGTGTGACCAGTCGCCTCCGTCTCGTCAGCAACATAGCTGTCGCCGCACACGCTGCAGGTGTAAGTCGTGTAGCCGCCCTCTGTGCAGGTAGGATTAGTCACTACAGCCTCATAGTCGTGACCAATCGCAGGAATGACTTCTTTAAAAGTATCATTGCAAACTTCGCAATAATATTCGTTATACCCATCCTCCGTGCAGGTCGCTTCTACTGTTGTAATAAGACCGGTATATTTATGACCGGTAGCCTCAAGCACATAGGACTCTGTCTCGTCACAGCAAACCAAGCAATACTTATAGGCACTGCCTGCTGTTTCACAGGTTGCCTCAGTCTCGGTCACTTCCACATAAGTGTGGCCGGTTGCCTCGATCTCTTCGGTCTTGGTCTCACCGCACACTGTGCAGGTGTAGGTCTTCTCGCCCGCCTCGGTGCAGGTCGGCTCCGTCGTTACTTCGCCCTCATCCCATGTATGGGAGGCCTCGATCACGACATAGCCATTTGTTGCGTCACACTCAGAGCAGACCAGCTTGCCAACTCCGTTCGTGGTGCAGGTCGCTTCTTTAATTGCAACTGTCTCGTAAGTATGGGCTGTTTCATCAACCGGAATCTCTTCCTGGGCAACGATCACCTCTCCGCACTCGGAGCAGTGGCTTCCCTCAGTCAGGCCGGTGCTGGAGCAGGTCGCCGCTACAGCCTCATCTGTTACTACTGTATGGCCGGTCGCCTTGTATTCTTCACCGAGTTCTCCAAGATCGCTCTCTTCAATCACTTCTCCGCAAACCGTGCATGTCGTCACTGCTTTCGCGTTCTCCGTGCAGGTCGGATCAGTTATCTCTGCTTCACCGGGAGTATGGCCGTTAGCCTCGCCGACTTCCGTTGCCGGGTTCTCCGGATCCTCTGCGCCGCATACGCTGCAGAAGTATCCGACCTTCGCAGGCTCCGTGCAGGTCGCATCCGTCACGGTCTCTACATAATCATGCTCACCGGTTGCCTCAAGTTCATAGGACTCTGTCTCATCGCCGCAGACCGTGCAGTACTTATAGGCACTGCCAGCTGTTCCGCAGGTCGCTGCAGTCTCGACCACTTCCACATAATCATGGCCGGTCGCTTCGATCTCTTCGGTCTTGGTCTCGCCGCACTCTGTGCAGGTGTAGGTCTTCTCGCCCGCCTCGGTGCAGGTCGGCTCCGTCGTTACTTCGCCCTCATCCCATGTATGGGAGGCCTCGATCACGACATAGCCATTTGTTGCGTCACACTCAGAGCAGACCAGCTTGCCAACTCCGTTCGTGGTGCAGGTCGCTTCTTTAATTGCAACTGTCTCGTAAGTATGGGCTGTTTCATCAACCGGAATCTCTTCCTGGGCAACGATCACCTCTCCGCACTCGGAGCAGTGGCTTCCCTCAGTCAGGCCGGTGCTGGAGCAGGTCGCCGCTACAGCCTCATCTGTTACTACTGTATGGCCGGTCGCCTTGTATTCTTCACCGAGTTCTCCAAGATCGCTCTCTTCAATCACTTCTCCGCAAACCGTGCATGTCGTCACTGCTTTCGCGTTCTCCGTGCAGGTCGGATCAGTTATCTCTGCTTCACCGGGAGTATGGCCGTTAGCCTCGCCGACTTCCGTTGCCGGGTTCTCCGGATCCTCTGCGCCGCATACGCTGCAGAAGTATCCGACCTTCGCAGGCTCCGTGCAGGTCGCATCCGTCACGGTCTCTACATAATCATGCTCACCGGTTGCCTCAAGTTCATAGGACTCTGTCTCATCGCCGCAGACCGTGCAGTACTTATAGGCACTGCCAGCTGTTCCGCAGGTCGGCGCAGTCTCAACCACTTCCACATAATCATGGCCGGTCACCTCGACCTCCTCGGTCTTGGTCTCGCCGCAGACGGAGCAGACATAGGTGATAGTCCCCGCCTCGGTACAGGTGGCAGTATTCTCAGTCACCACATAGGTATGACCCGTTACCGGAATCGATCTATAAGAGGCGTTGCCCTCCGAATCCTCAATCTTGCAGACACCTGCAGTAGTACAGGTGGCCGCTTTAAGGACAGTGTATGTAACTGAATCCTCATCCTCATCAAGAGAAGTTACAACCGCGCCAGCCGGGGAAGAAG
>JAJPYF010000120.1 GCA_021205085.1 Clostridiales bacterium
TCAGCTTTACACTTTTATAATTTTTTCTTATAATAGGGATGAGAAGCTATGGGAAAAAGCAAAGACAATTTCATTATGTTACCCACCGTGGATTTCTGTTTCAAGGAGCTGATGCAGAACCCGAAGGTCAGGCAGGGATTTATCGCTGCTTTGCTGAATGTGGAGCCGGAGACCGTGAGCGAGACGACACTGATGCCGACCATCCTTTCGCAGGAGAGTGTGGATGATAAAGTCGGGATACTGGATGTACGGGTAAAAATGTCAGATGGGACACAGGTTGATCTGGAAATGCAGGTTGCCCGTTATGATTATTGGGAGAACAGGGTGATTTTTTGCCTGAGCAGGATGTATTCCAGCCAGATCAAAAGAGGTGCATCTTATGAAGTGCTCAAGAAATGTATCCATGTCAGCATTCTTGATTTCAATTACTTTCGGAATGATGAGCGGTGTTACCGGACGGTCGCTTTTTGCGACATTGAGACTGGGGAGCTTTACAGTGATCTGATGGAGATTCAGATTCTGGAGCTGCCGAAGCTGCCGCATGATATGCCGGAAAATTCGGATGAGATCAGTGTCTACGAATGGATGAAATTCTTTGGTGGGAAGAGAAGGGAGGATTTCGAGGACATGGCGCGGACAAATGAATACATCGGGGAGGCCTATGACACGTTGATGGAGTTGAGCGCGGACGAGAGGAAGCGTCTGGAGTATGAGGCGCGTGAGAAGGCTCTTCTTGACTATAACTCGAATATGAAAGGCTCTTATGACCGGGGACATGCCGCTGGTTTTGAGGAAGGATTGAAGGAGGCGAAGCAGGAAACTGATAGAATCAAGAAAGAGGTACATGACAGGGAAGTGAATGTTTTTGTGAGCTTGTTGAAACGCGGATTTTCTGTGCAGGAAGCTCGGGATATCACGAATAGCGGTGATGATATTGTACAGGAAGCCGTGACTGCTGACATTTCAATTTATTAAATTTTAAATATGGATTGCAGTCGCTTTGAAAATGTGCTAGCATGAATACCATAAAAGCATATTTTCTTATCTTTCCGGGCGGCAGTATCCCGGGAGATGATATTATTCAGTTGGCGAATGAGGAAACTTCAGATAAACAGCGATGCCCTGCGGTATAGTAATTAATCCGCAGGGTGTTTTTATTTTCAAAAAAACTCCTCCGTTGAACAATTATTAAGATTGTGATATTCTTTTACTCAGTGGAACAACAGCATTTATCTGGAGATTTTTATGCAACTGCAGACAAAAGATATGTTATCAGGAACAGATGCCGTCATTTTTGATCTGGACGGCACGCTGGCGGACTCCATGTGGGTCTGGTCGGAGATTGATCAGGATTTTTTCGAGAGTCATCACATTGATTTTCCGGACTCTCTGAATCGGGAGATCGAGGGGCTGGGATTTACCGAGACAGCGCAGTTTTTTGTCGACCATTTTCCCTTGGAGGAGACCGTCGAGGAGATCAAGCAGTTCTGGAACGATATGGCCATTGAGAAATATCGTACAAAGGTTCCTTTGAAACCGGGTGCCCGCGATTTCCTTGCGAGTCTGAGGCAGATGGGGATTCGGACGGGGATCGCCACCAGCAATTCCATGCTCCTTGTGGATGTGTTTTTGTCGGCCAGAGGGATTTCGGATCAGATTGACGCCGTGACTACGGTCTGTGATGTGAGAAAAGGGAAGCCTGCGCCGGATGTCTATCTTGCCACGGCGGAAAAGCTCGGCGTCACACCGGAGCGATGCCTCGTCTTTGAGGATATCCCCATGGGGATCCGCGCAGGGAAAAATGCCGGCATGCGTGTCTGCGCCGTGGAGGATGATTACTCGGCCGCGCAGCGGAAGGAGAAGCGTCGGCTGGCGGACTATTACATAAAAGATTTTACTATATTAAGGCTATGAAAGAATTTACCATATCATCCCGCGAGGGCGGACAACGGTTGGACAAGTATCTGTTTAAGGTGTTGGATCGAGCACCGGGAAGCTTTGTGTACAAGATGCTTCGAAAAAAGAATATTGTGCTGAATGAGAAAAAGGCGTCCGGAAAAGAGATTTTGCGGTCAGGAGACCATGTGAAGCTTTATCTTGCCGATGACACGTTTTTGAAATTTGCGTCGGCAGTTTTTCAGGATAACGAAAAAAGATTATCAAAAGAGAAATCGGATCTGTCGGATGCAGGCAGGGCGATTGATTTGGAAATTGTCTATGAGGGTGAGGATATTCTTGTCATCAACAAGCCGGCCGGATTGCTCTCCCAGAAGGCAAAGGCGGGGGACGATTCCGCCAATGATCGCGTCATCGCGTACCTGCTGGAGAGCGGGCAGCTGACGAGGGAGGAACTGCGAACCTTCCGCCCGTCCGTCTGCAATCGTCTGGACCGCAACACGTCCGGCCTCCTGATCGCCGGGAAGACCATGCGCGGTCTGCAGGAGACAGCGGCGCAGCTGAGAAGCCGTTCGGTGAAGAAATATTACCACGCGCTGGTGTGGGGGACGATCACGGAACCGGAACATCTGACTGCTTATCTCGTGAAGGATCACGGGACGAATCAGGTGAATGTTTACACGGCGAAACCGGATTCCGGCGGCGATCAGATCGAGACAGCTTACACACCGATTGCATCCTGCGGCAATGCGACGCTGCTTGAGATTCACCTGATCACCGGGAAATCCCATCAGATCCGAGCGCATCTCGCCTC
Source organism: Clostridiales bacterium (assembly GCA_021205085.1). GTDB lineage: Bacteria > Bacillota > Clostridia > Lachnospirales > Lachnospiraceae > Eubacterium_I. The sequence goes on from JAJPYF010000120.1 coordinate 2,711, forward strand.
CGTCGGCCATCCCGTTCTGGGAGATCCGAAGTACGGCGATCCGATGCGAAACCGGGAGCTTTTCCGGGCAGCCGGAGTGAAGCGTCAGCTCCTGCATGCCTGCCGGTTGGAGCTGTCGGACGGGAGAGTGTTTGAGAGTGATGATCCAAAGGAATTCGACAAGGCCAGACAGTGGCTGATGAAGGCATAATATTTTACAGAGGATAACGATATGTATATTTATATCATGAGACACGGCGAAACCCACTGGAACAAAGCGGGGAAGATACAGGGCTCCTCCGACATCGGGCTGACCGATCTCGGGGTAGAGCTGGCGAAGCTCTCGGCGGACGGTTTCGAGCGGGACGGCATTTGTTTTGACCGGATTTACACAAGCCCGCTGGTCCGTGCGGTGGAGACGGCAAAAATCGTCGCACAGAAAACACTGAACCCGGTGAAGGATGGCAGGACGGAGCGTGAGATTGTTGAGGGCGATTCGTTCCGGATTGATGACCGGCTTCGGGAGATGAACTTCGGAAAATATGAGGGAATCCGCCTGAAGGATATCCGCGATCAGGATGAGAATATTGTCAACTGCTTTTCTCATCCGGGGCTGTACATAGCGGACGAGACCGGCGAATCCTACGATGAAGTTTTTGCGCGCATCGATGATTTTATGGAACATGAGCTGCGGCCGTTGGAGGCGGATCCCGCCGTGAATTATGTGCTGATTCTCTGTCACGGCACGGTGATCCGAACCTTCCTGAGCCGGATTGATGGCGTTGATCTGGAGAATTTCTGGAAGATTCGCCAGCCAAACTGCTGCATAAACAAGATTCAACTTCAGGACGGGGTGTTTTCCTCAGTGCAGGAGAACATTCTTTACTATGAGTCAGAGGAACTGACAAATCGGGGGATTTTGTAACGATGGCGACATGGAATTCGAGAGGACTTCGGGGATCCACGCTGGAGGAGTTTATCAACCGGACCAATGAAAAGTATCTGGAAAGCGGGCTGGCTCTGATTCAGAAGATTCCGACGCCGATCACGCCCATTCAGATCGATAAGGAGAGCCGTCATATTACGCTGGCATATTTTGACCAGAAGAGTACCGTAGACTACATCGGCGCCGTGCAGGGTATACCGGTCTGCTTTGACGCAAAGGAATGTCAGACGGATACATTTCCGCTGCAGAACGTCCATGAGCATCAGGTGCGGTTTATGCGCGATTTTGAACAGCAGCGCGGCGTCGCTTTTCTGATTCTGTTTTTCGCGCATCGGGATGAGTTTTATTATCTTCGTTACGAGGAGCTGCAGCGCTTCTGGGACCGCAGTGTTTCCGGCGGACGAAAGAGCATTCGCCGGGAAGAGCTGGATGAAGGATTTTTCTTTCAGATGCACGGCGGCCTCATGGTCCCTTATCTGGAACCGCTGCAGAGAGATCTGGAGCAGCGCGGGGAGGCATAGCGCAGATGCGTGCGGAGTTTCCGGAAAATCGGAGAAATAAGCTGGGCGGGACTTGACTTTCTGTCTCGTCCACATTATAATAGCGGTGTTTCACATGCTATCATAGTAGCATATTAGCAGACTAAAGCGTCTGGGCGGTTGGATCAGCCGGCAGACAGGAGGTTTTATGGGAAATCAGTTATTGCACACACCGGAGGGCGTGCGTGACATTTACAGTGACGAGTGCGAGAGAAAATCCATTCTGGAGAAAAAGATTAACACGATTTTAAAATCATTCGGTTATCATCTGATTCAGACGCCGACCTTTGAGTTTTTTGATATTTTCGGCAAGGAAATCGGCACAACGCCGTCGAAGGATCTGTATAAGTTTTTTGACCGGGAGGGAAATACGCTCGTTTTGAGGCCGGATATCACGCCCTCGATTGCCCGCTGTGCTTCCAAATATTATATGGAGGATGAACTGCCGATCCGTTTTTGTTATACCGGGAATACGTTTATCAATAACAGCAGCTATCAGGGACTTTTGAAGGAAAGTACGCAGTCCGGCGCGGAGTATATCGGGGATGCCTCTGTGGAGGCGGACGCCGAGATGATTGCCCTGACGGTGCAGCTCCTGCTCGGCGCGGGACTGAAGGAGTTTCAGGTCAGTGTCGGTCATGTGGATTTTCTGAACGGTCTCTTTGAGGCGGCCAGTCTCGGTGAGGAGACGGAGAATCAGATTCGCGATCTGCTTCTGAACCGGAACTTTTATGGCGTGGAGGATATCATTGCCCATGCTGGATTAAATGAGAATCTCACATGGCTGTTCGGGCTTTTAAAGGATGTGATGCTGACGAAGGTGAAGCTGCAGGAGGCCAGAACGAGGGCGCAGGATTATCCGAAAATCGACGGCGCGCTTCAAAGGCTGGAACAGCTGGAAGACCTGCTGCGCATTTATAAGGTGGAGCAATATGTGTTTTATGAAATGGCGATGGTGTCCGGTCTGCATTACTATACCGGCATTATCTTTTCCGGATACACCTTCGGAAGCGGGGAGGCCGTTGTGCGGGGCGGACGCTACGATCATCTCCTCCGCCATTTCGGAAAGGACGCACCGGCCATCGGCTTTGCGGTCACGATCGAGAAACTGATGAACGCCCTGCAGCGCCAGAATATCCGGATTCCGCTGGAAAACCGGACCAAGTGGTTTGTCTATACGCCGGAACGCCACACGGACGCGATACGCGATGCGATCGTGCTCCGGCGGGAAGGGGAGAATGTGGAGATGATGCCCATCACGGAGACAAACACGGAGGAAACCTATCGCCGGTATGCGGAGCAGTTTCATGTACAGGATGTTATTTTATATTTGTGACAGGAAAAGAAAAGAGAAAGGATACACCGGAAAATAATATGCGTTATTTGACGTTTGCATTGGGAAAAGGCCGTCTCGCGAAGACATCCCTGAAAATGTTTGAGGAGATCGGCATCACCTGTGAGGAAATGAAGGACAAGGATACCCGCAGGCTGATCTTTGTCAATGAGGAGCTGAAGCTTCGCTTCTTTCTGGCGAAAGGACCGGATGTCCCGACCTATGTGGAGTACGGAGCGGCGGATATCGGCATCGTCGGCCGGGATACGATCCTGGAGGAGGGGCGGAATATCTATGAGGTTCTCGACCTCGGATTCGGTGCCTGCCGGATGTGTGTCTGCGGGCCGGAGTCATCGCGGGAGTTGCTGCGGCACCACGAGCAGATTCGGGTGGCGACAAAATATCCGCGGATCGCAAAGGACTATTTTTATAACAAAAAGCATCAGACCGTGGAGATCATCAAGCTGAACGGCTCGGTGGAGCTGGGAGCCATTGTGGGTCTGGCGGATGTGATCGTGGATATCGTGGAGACCGGTTCCACCTTAAAGGAAAACGGGCTGGTCGTGCTGGAGGAGGTCTGCCCCCTCACGGCGCGGATGGTGGTCAATCCGGTGAGCATGAAGCTGGAGCAGGAGCGCATCCAGAGGCTGATCACGAATCTGCGCGGCCTGATCGCGAAAGATCACGGCCCGGTTTAAAGACAGATATAGCTGCAAACAGAAATCATTTATACGGAAGGAATTATAATCATGCGTACTTTGCAACTGACGCGCGATACGATCAGCAACCTTTTAGCGGATCTGTTAAAGCGCAGTCCGAATAATTATTCAGAATATGAGGCAAGTGTAAATGCGATTATCGCGGATGTGAGGGAGCGGCGGGATGCGGCGGTGTTTGACTACACGGAGCGCTTTGACGGCGAAAAGCTGACTGCGGAGACGGTGGAGGTGACGCAGGCGGAGATGGACGAGGCATACGCCGCGGTCGAGCCGGCACTCCTTGATGTGATCCGGAAGGCGAAAGAAAACATCCGGACTTATCACGAAAAACAGCGTCAATACAGTTGGTTTGACAGCACGATTCCGGGGACGATGCTCGGACAGAAGGTGACCCCGATCGCGAAGGCCGGCGTCTATGTTCCGGGCGGCAAGGCGGTTTACCCGTCGTCCGTGCTGATGAACATTATTCCTGCCCGTGTGGCCGGGGTGGAGGAGATCATCATGACGACGCCCTGCGGGCGGGACGGCAAAGTGAATCCCGCGACACTGGTGGCGGCGCGGGAAGCCGGTGTGGACCGCGTGTTCAAGGTTGGCGGCGCGCAGGCGATCGCGGCCATGGCATTTGGAACAGAGAGCATTCCGAAGGTGGATAAGATCGTAGGACCCGGCAATATCTATGTGGCACTGGCGAAGAAGGCGGTCTTCGGTTATGTGAGCATCGATTCCATCGCCGGACCCAGCGAGATTCTGGTGCTCGCGGATGAAACGGCAAACCCGCGCTATGTGGCGGCGGATCTTCTGTCGCAGGCGGAGCATGATGAGCTGGCGTCCGCAATTCTGATCACCACAAGCGAGACGCTTGCGAAGCAGGTTTCCGGGGAGGTTGACCGTTTTCTTGCGAAGCTGTCCCGAAAGGCGATCATTGAGAAGTCTTTGGAAAATTATGGATATATTCTGATTGCGCCGGATTTGGACACGGCGATTGAAACGGTCAACGAGATCGCGTCGGAGCATCTGGAGATTGTCACGGCCAATGCGTTTGAGGTGATGACCAAAGTCAAAAATGCCGGAGCCATTTTCATCGGGGAGTATTCCAGTGAGCCGCTGGGTGATTATTTTGCGGGGCCGAATCATGTTCTGCCGACCAACGGGACGGCGCGGTTTTTCTCGCCGCTGTCGGTGGATGATTTCATCAAAAAATCCAGCATTATTTCCTATTCGCGGGAGGCGCTTCAGGGTGTATACAAAGATATCGCACAGTTCGCGCAGTGCGAGCAGCTGACCGCACATGCGAATTCCGTGCTGGTGCGCTTTGAGGATGAGTAATGTGACGGACGGTAACAGGAAGGATTACAGAAAAAGAAAAGGAGCGAATGCGGGTATGGACAGAGTTGCAAACGTAAAGAGAAAGACGAATGAGACAGATATCGGCCTGACGCTCAATCTGGACGGGAGCGGAAAGCAGACGATTGCGACAGGGATTGGTTTTTTTGACCATATGTTATCCGGTTTTGCAAGGCATGGGTTTTTTGATCTGGAGGTTCGTGTAAAGGGCGATCTGGAAGTGGATTGCCACCATACGGTCGAGGATACCGGCATTGTTCTGGGCACGGCCATCCGCGAGGCGATCGGGGACAAGAAGGGGATCCGCCGCTTCGGGAGTATGATTCTTCCCATGGATGAGACGCTTGCACTGGCTGCCATCGACCTGTCCGGCCGCCCTTACTTCGTGATGGACGCCGATTTCCCTACGGAAAAAGTGGGGGATATGGATACGGAGATGGTGCGTGAGTTTTTCTACGCTGTCTCTTATACTGCAGGGATGAATCTTCACCTGAAAATTTTATCCGGATACAACAGCCACCACATGATCGAGGCGCTGTTTAAGGCGTTCGGAAAGGCGTTGGATGAGGCGACATCGTTTGATCCGCGCATCACGGATGTATTATCGACGAAAGGCAGTTTGTAGGTATGGAAAACAGAACAGAGCTCAAAACCGCCATGGATTGGACATCCCTGAAGCGGAACGCGGATGATATGATACCGGTCGTTGTACAGGATTACGAGACGGATGAGGTTCTCATGCTGGCTTATATGGATGAGGAAGCCTATCACTGCACGTTGCAGACCGGAAGAATGGCCTATCACAGCAGAAGCCGCAACGAGCTGTGGGTGAAGGGGCTGACATCCGGGCATTTCCAGTATGTAAAATCGTTAAAGATTGACTGCGACAGGGATACGATCCTTGCGAAAGTTATTCAGGTCGGTGCGGCCTGCCATACCGGAAACCATAGTTGCTTTTATACGGAGCTTGCATGGGAGAAAACAGATGCAGATGATCTTATTTGATCTGGACGGGACGCTGCTTCCCATGGATTAGGATAAATTTACAAACGGATATTTTAAATTCCTGGCACAGAAAATGGCGCCGCACGGTTATGAGCCGAAGAAGCTGATCGAGTCTGTCTGGGCAGGGACGAAAGCGATGGTTGTAAACGACGGGAGCTGTACGAACGACAAGGTTTTCTGGCGTACCTTCGCCTCGATCTACGGCAAGGACTCCCTGAAGGATTATGATGTTTTTGAGGAGTTCTACCGGGTGGAGTTTCAGCAGGCGAAAATGTTCTGCAGCTATAATCCGCAGGCGGCGGAAATCGTATATGCTGCGAAAAAGGCCGGATACCGCGTGGCGCTTGCCACGAATCCGCTGTTTCCGGCGATCGCCACAGAGAGCCGCATTCGCTGGGCGGGTCTGGAGCCGGACGACTTTGAGTGGTATACGACATACGAAAATATCAGTTACTGCAAGCCGAATCTGTCTTACTATCTGGAGGTGGCACGGCATCTTGGCGTCGCGCCCGAAGAGTGCCTGATGGTCGGAAATGATGTCGGGGAGGACATGGTCGCCCGTGAGACCGGAATGGAGGTCTTTCTTCTCACGGACTGCCTGTTAAACCGGGAGGATAAAGATATTTCCGATTATCCGCAGGGTGGGTTTTCACATTTGTCTGATTTCCTCGGGATATAATTTCGGACAGGAGTCATATTTGTTTGTCTGATTCATAAAAATGTAGTAACGATTCCGCATGGAGATTTGTATATTGGATCAGCAGCGGTATTATGACCGAAAGCAGTATGTCGAGGAGGCGCGAAACAGCTTTGATGCGCGGCCGGAAAAGCGCGGGCGCGAGGAACGGGAGCATAGCGATGCGGAGGCTGCGCCGAGGAGTTTCTTTAAGGTGAGACTCTTTCTTTCCGCCGCTTTTGTCGCCGGAGTTTTCCTGATGCAGGTGAGCGGGTGGAGCTGTTTCGGAATCGACGCCGCGGCGATTGAGGAGAAAATCGAGAGCACTATTTCCCTGCCGGATTCTTTTTTTGACCTGTCGGAGCTGGTCACGATCACCGGAGAAAAGTGAAAATGAAACGGGCGATTTTTTGCGCAGCGGTTGACAGATCAAAGCCGCGGTGGTAGTATAGAGAAAGTAAAAAGATAAAGTCGATGAGCAAAAAGAGTACTTTTACAGACTGCCCTACAGAGAGCCGGTGCGGCTGAGAGCCGGTGAGCAAGTGTGAGAGGAATGGGTTTGTGAGATGCTTCTGCGAAACGTTTTTACCGCCGAGTAGCAGTCGCCGTGTCCTCACGTTACAGAGGAAAGATATCGGATCAAGAGGATCGGGATGCCCGCTTGCGGAGCAGCCGGTATGAGATTCTGTATCGGATGAGGTCGACCGGGTGGCTTCTGTCAGGTACCCGTCGATGAACAAGGGTGGCACCACGATGATTCGTCCCTGATTGCAGATTATGCAGTCACGGGGCTTTTTTTATTTTCAAAATTCAATCAGGAGAGACAGCGGTATGAAGCGAGTTTTAAAGCTTTACAAAAAAACGGTGAGCATCATAAATGAGACTCCCATCGAGATGTATGAAAATCTGGTGGGGAAGAAGAAGGGCTTTCTGTTGGAGAGCTATGATAAAAATTATGATATGTTTACCATCTTCGGCGCGGAGCCGGAGGAGATCATCACCTCGCGGGGGAATGCGCTTGTCATCACAAGAGCGGACGGCTCCGAGGAGGTGCGGGAGGGAAATCCCCACGAGCGCCTGAAGGAATACTACAGCGAGTTTGAAATCCGGAAGGATAATCGCGAACTTTCCTTTACCGGCGGGCTGGTGGGCAATCTCGGTTATGATTATATCCGCTATACAGAAGATCTGCCGGACAATAATCCGGATGATATCGGGATTGAGACGATCCAGATGATGCTGATGACGCGTTTCCTTGTCGTAGATCATGTGTCCGAAACCATGACGGCCATTGTTCTGGACGAGGATAATGAAGAAGGGAAAAAACGTGCATTGTCCGCGGCGGCCGGAATGATCGACGGGGCGCGGACGGATCGTCCGGAGAATCACAGGGACAGCGCTTTTGTCCGGGACGGAAAGATTGTCCACAAAACAGACACATTGGAGGAGTACAGTGAAAAGGTGGAGAAAATCCGCCATTACATCCGCGAGGGACATATTTTCCAGACGGTGCTTTCCCAGCGGTGGACGATAGAGACCGGTCAGGATGGATTTACTCTCTACAAGCATCTTAGGGAGATCAATCCGTCGCCGTATCTGTACTACTATAATTACGGGGACTTTGAGGTGATCGGCAGCTCGCCGGAGATGATCGTGAAACAGCAGGGCGACCGGGTATATACCTGTCCGATCGCGGGCAGCCGTCCGCGCGGGAAGTCGAAGGAGGAGGACATCGCGCTGACAGAGGAGCTTCTGGCGGATGAGAAGGAGCAGGCGGAGCATGTGATGCTGGTGGATCTGGCGCGAAATGACATGGGGCGCATTTCCGAGTTCGGAACAGTGAAGGTCACGGAATTTATGAAGGTGCAGTATTACTCCCATGTGATGCATATCGTCTCTCTGGTGGAGGGACGAAAAAAGGGTGTCTGCCATCCGCTGGATCTGGTCGCATCCTTCCTTCCGGCGGGAACCTTGAGCGGTGCGCCGAAGATTCGTGCCATGGAGATTATCGATGAGTTGGAGACGACCCGCCGCGGACTCTATGGCGGCGCGACCGGTTATGTGGACTTTTCCGGTGACATGGATTTCTGCATCACGATCCGCACGATGGTAAAGCAGGGCAAAAAAGTGTATTTGCAGGCGGGTGCGGGCATCGTCGCGGACTCCGTTCCCGAAAAGGAATATCAGGAGTGCTGCAATAAGGTGATGGCTTTGGCGAAGACATTGGTGACGGAGGAGAACTTATGATTTTACTCATTGATAATTATGATTCATTTACCTACAATCTGTACCAGTTCATGGGGATTTTTACGGATGATATCCGTGTCGTCCGGAACGATAAGATTACAATCGATGAGATTCGAGCAATGCAGCCGGAGAAGATTGTCCTCTCACCGGGACCGAAGGATCCGAAGGAGGCCGGAATCTGCATGGATCTGGTTCGCGCGTTCTATGACAAGGTGCCGATTCTCGGCATCTGTCTCGGACACCAGTGTATCGGGGAGGCGCTGGGCGGGACGGTCTCCTACGCGAAAAAGCTGCTGCACGGAAAACAGTCTGTAATCCGCCACTCCGGCACCGGGATTTTTAAGGGTGTGCCGTCTCCGCTGAAGGTGGCGCGGTATCACTCCCTTGCCGTGCAGGCGGAGGGACTTCCGGATTGCCTGGAGATCTCGGCGCAGACGGAGGACGGGGAGATCATGGCGATCCGGCATAGGGAGTATCCGGTGTATGGGATGCAGTTTCATCCGGAGTCGATTTATACGGAGCATGGGAAGAAGATCATTGAAAATTTTTTTAAATGTAATGTGACGGAGGCGACGGCTGTCATCGGATATATTTCAGACAACCGGGGCAACGCTTCGACAAACTAATCGCTAACTGCGACTAAGACGCTCAGGAGAGCCTTCGCGTCGAAGTCTTCGTAAGCGCTGGATTTTGTCTCAGCTAAAAGCGCCCTACAAAAGTTGCCTGAAATATATCGATGACACCCGAAGCCTCCTGTGCGGGGAGAGTCAGGGTAAATAAGAAAACCATGCTGATATTTTTGACAATAAGCAGAATGAGTTCGTGAATATAAGATATTTTAGAAGGGACAAGGTATATCATGATTCTTGATCAAATAGTGGAAGATAAAAAAATCCGGCTGGCGGAGCACAAGGCGCGCATCAGTCCGCAGGATATGCGGCGGATGGCGGAGGAGTATGACGGTATTTCACCGGACTTTCGGGAGGGGTTAATGAAGCCGGGGATTTCGATTATCGGGGAGTTCAAAAAAGCGTCGCCGAGCCTCGGAAAGATCACGAGCAAGATTGATCTGACGGATCGGATCGGTGAGTACAATGATTCGGTGGACTGCATTTCCTGTCTGACGGAGGAGGATCATTTTCTCGGGAATGTGAACTACCTGAAGGAGATCCGCGCTCTTTCCCCGCTGCCGATTCTGCGGAAGGATTTTATGATTGACGAATATCAGTTCTATGAGGCGAAGGCCATCGGTGCGAATGCGATTCTGCTGATCACGGGGATTCTGGACGATGTACAGATGCGGGATTTCTATCAACTGACGACAGAGCTTGGGCTGGATGCGCTTTTTGAAGCCCACGATGAATCGCAGATGGACCGGGCACTTCGCTGCGGGGCGCAGATCGTCGGGGTCAATAACCGGGATCTGCGGGATTTCTCGATTCATCTGGAAACCACAAAGGTGTTGTCGAAGATGGTGCCGGAGGATCGGACTTTTGTTGCGGAGAGCGGCATTGTGTCGGATGCGGATGTTGCATTTCTCGCGGAATGCCGGGTGGATGCTTTCCTGATCGGCAGGGCCTTTATGGAGTCGGAAAATCCCCGCAGGCTGGCGAAACACTGGAAAAAGGTCTACGAGGAGCAAATGAACGGAATCTGAAGGAGGAGATACCTATGTCTGTACAGGTTAAAATCTGCGGCCTCACGCGCCCTGAGGATATCCGGGCCGTAAATGACGCGGGGGCAGATTATGCGGGTTTTGTATTTTTTGAAAAAAGCAGGCGCAATATCACTTGCGGAACGGCAAAAAATCTGCTTTCCCTGCTGGATCCGAAAATTCAATCGGTTGCGGTCTACGTGAGTCCGACGCCGGCGCTTGTCCGGGAGATATCAGGGCTCGGATTCGATCTGGTCCAGATTCACGGGGAGATCCGGCCGGAGGTTCTCGATCTGATTCAGACGCCCGTCTGGCAGGCGGTCAATTTAAAAAACGGCATGGATCCGGATTTGATCATGGAGCATCCGAAAATCTGCGGCTATGTCGTTGACGGCGCGGATTACGGGGGAGGCAAAACCTTCGGCTGGGAGGACGACTCGGGAGAAGCGCTGGCATCCGCCATCCGGGAAGCGCTTCACGGAAAGACATTCATTCTCGCCGGCGGACTGAATGCCGGAAATGTCAGAAAAGGAATTGAATTGTTTCACCCGGATGTGACAGATGTCAGCAGCGGTGTGGAGACGGACGGCACAAAGGACAGCACATTGATTCACAGATTTATCAGAGAGGTGAGAAAATTATGAGAAATGAGAAAGCATATTACGGGGAGTACGGCGGGCAGTATGTGGCGGAATCGCTGATGAAATCGCTGGAGGAGATTGACCGGGAGTTTGAGGCGGCCATTCGGGATCCGGAGTTTATCGCGGAGTACAATTATTACCTGAAGCAATATGTCGGGCGAGAGACTCCGCTTTACTATGCAAAACGGCTCAGCGAGAAATACGGAACAAAGATTTACCTGAAGCGAGAGGATTTAAATCACACCGGCGCGCACAAAATCAACAATGTCATGGGGCAGATCCTTCTTGCGCGCAGAATGGGAAAGACGAAGATTATCGCCGAGACCGGCGCGGGCCAGCACGGGGTAGCCACGGCGACGGGGGCGGCTCTTTTCGGAATGGAATGCACGGTCTACATGGGCAAGGAGGATGTAAAACGGCAGTCTCTGAATGTGATGCGGATGGAGATGCTGGGCACAAAGGTTGTGTCTGTGGAGTCTGGAAGCAATACGTTGAAGGACGCTACGAATGAGGCGATCCGCACATGGGCAAAGACAGCGGAGGATACTTTTTATATCATCGGTTCCGCAATCGGCCCTTACCCTTACCCGAAAATGGTAAAGGAATTCCAGTCCGTCATCAGCCGGGAGGCAAAACAGCAGCATATGGAGGCGGAGGGAAGACTGCCGGATGTGGTCATGGCCTGTGTCGGCGGCGGCTCCAACTCCATCGGAATGTTTGCCGATTTCATTGATGAGAAGAGTGTCGAGCTGATCGGCGTGGAGGCTGCCGGAAAGGGCATTGACACCGAGGAGCACGCGGCGTCGATGGCGAAGGGAACGCCGGGCGTTTTGCACGGAACCCGCTCCTATCTGCTGCAGGACGAGGACGGGAATATTAACCTTGCCCATTCGATCTCCGCCGGCCTGGATTATCCGGGCGTCGGCCCGGAGCACGCGTATCTCCATGATACCGGCAGGGCGCAGTATGTTCCGATCACAGATGCGGAGGCCATGGATGCGCTGATGGAGCTGACACTGATGGAGGGAATTCTTCCCGCGATTGAGAGCGCCCACGCAATGGCCTATGCTTTCAAAAAAGCAAAGGAAATGACGATGGATCAATCGATGATCGTCTGCCTCTCCGGCCGCGGGGATAAGGATGTAAATACAATCGCCGACTATTTTGCCGGAAAAGGATATCTGAATTAGGAGGGACAGGATATGAACCGCATAGAAAAAAGACTGGCAGCATTGCAGGAAAAAAATGAGAAAGCCTTTATCACATACATCACCGCGGGGCTTCCGGATATGGAGCGGTGCGGCGGCCTGATTCACGCGCTGGAGGAGGCGGGGCTTGATATTCTGGAGCTCGGAGTTCCCTTCTCGGATCCGGTGGCGGACGGACCGGTCATTCAGGATGCATCCTACCGTTCCATTCAGAAGGGAACGACGCTTCGAAAAACCTTTGATCTGGTTTCAAAGGTGCGCAGCGAGGGGGCGGCGCTTCCCATTGTCTTTATGATGTACTACAACACGATTGTCCACTATGGCCTTGAAAATTTTGTAAAAAAATGTGCCGAGGCCGGAGTCGACGGCCTGATTGTTCCGGATCTTCCTCTGGAGGAGCAGGACAACCTGAAGCGGGCGCTGGGCAACGGCGATGAGACTATTTTAATTGAGCTGGTTGCGCCGGTCTCCGCGGATCGGATTCCGCGCATTCTGGACGGCGCGCGCGGCTTCGTCTACTGTGTCTCCGCCATGGGAGTTACCGGCCAGAGCGGCCAATATCACCGGGAAATCCTTTCCTATCTGGAGAATGTGAAAAAGCAGTCCTCCATTCCTGTCATGATGGGATTCGGTATCACCACGGCGGAGGATGTAAAACCCATGCGCGACATCATTGACTGGTCGATCGTCGGATCACACTTTATCAATCTGGTGGAAGTGTGTAATTACGATCCGGATGTTGCGAGGGCGTATGTGCGCGAATTCAAGGAAAATTTCTGAAACACAGAATGATTTCAATATTTTATATCGTAAAGGAGACATCGTATGATCAGAGAAGCAATTATGAAAATCGTAGACAAACAGGATCTCACCTATGACGAAGCCTACACGGTCATGGATGAGATCATGAGTGGGGAAACCACACCGACGCAGAACGCGGCGTTCCTCGCGGCGCTTTCCACCAAGAGTTCCAATGCGGAGATACTGGATGAGATCGTGGGCTGTGCGAAAGCCATGCAGGAGCATGCGCTCCCGATCGATGCGGGGGATATGGATACCTTTGAGATCGTCGGTACCGGCGGGGACGGGGCACAGAGCTTCAACATATCTACAACTGCCGCATTTGTGGCGGCTGCCGGTGGGATGAAGGTTTCCAAACACGGCAACCGCGCCGCATCCTCCAAATCCGGCGCTGCGGACTGTCTGGAAGCGCTTGGCGTCAATATCTCCGAGGAGCCGGAGAAATGTCTGGAGCTTCTGGAAAAGACCGGATTCTGCTTTTTCTTCGCCCAGAAATACCATACGTCCATGAAATATGTGGGAGCCATTCGCAAAGAGCTGGGAATCCGCACGGTGTTTAACATTCTGGGTCCCCTGACCAATCCGGTCCACCCCAAAATGGAGCTGATGGGAATTTACTCGCCGGATCTGGTGGAGCTGATGGCGCACGTCCTCTACAGTCTGGGAGTGAAAAAGGGTATGGTGGTACACGGCCGGGAAAAGCTGGATGAGATTTCCGCCTGCGGACCGACATTTATCTGTGAGTTTGATAACGGTACATATAAATCCTACGATATCAGTCCGGAGGACTTCGGCCTTGCCTGCGGCACGCTGGATGATCTGCGCGGCGGCACGGCGGAGGAAAATGCACAGATTACACTGGATATTCTGAACGGAAAGGAGCGGGGACCGAAGCGGACGGCAATCCTGCTGAATGCCGGTGCCTCCCTCTATATCGGAGGAAAAGCCGCCACGATCGCGGACGGCGTATCCCTTGCTGCAGAGCTGATCGACAGCGGAAAAGCGCGGGAGACGCTGGAACAGGTGATTGAGATATCGAACCGTTGATTACAAAATTGCGGTTATTCGCTTTTGCGGTTGATATACTCTGTCTTATATTTAGAGT
>JAJPYF010000005.1 GCA_021205085.1 Clostridiales bacterium
TCCTGCAACCGTGCAAGGTCCGTCTTCACTTCCCCCACAACAGATTCCGGGCCGACAATCTGCGCACCGTTCCCCAACGCCATAACCCAGTGGATGAACTGGTTGCTCACCTCCACGCGGACATTAACGACAAAATGCTCCTCATCCTCTTTCCGGATCGGGATGTCCTTCCCGAACCGGTCAATGATCGCGCCGACCAGATAATTCGCACAGCGAAGCTTCACCACTTCCTCCCGGCCGCCGTACATACCAAACATTTTTTTCGCATACACCGCCATATCAAATTCTTTAAACCGACTTTTCCCCTGCCGCAGTTCGTTCACAGTTTTAATACGGAGCATTTTATCCACACGGAAATGCTTGATTTTTTCCTCCGCGCTGTCATAGGCAACGAGATAATAGTTCTCATCATCCCACGAGAGCGCCCAGGGGCTGACCTGATAGTATGCCCCGCCGTGGCGCAGCTCCATCTCCTTCTCCACGTTCCACTGGTAATACTGAAATTGGATCTGCCGATTCTCCGCGATTGCCGAGTGGATCTCATCTACATTGTAATAAATGCTCTCGTTCATTGTCTTAATGCGGGACGCCACATACACCTGGCGCTGTAGCTGCTTCGCCTCATATTTGCTGGCAAGCCCCTCGATCTTTTTGATCAGCTCATTCGATTTTCTGGCAGTGATGAATTTTGCGGATTGGACGGAATCCACCAGAAGTTTCAGCTCAGCCAGCTGGAACTGGCGGTTCCCGATATAATAATAGTAGGTTCGGTTCTCCTGCACCCCGATGACATCCACACCGAATTTCCGCAGGCTCTCAATATCATTGTAAAGACTCTTCCGCTCCGCAGAGATATCATACTTCGCCAGTTCCTCTATGATTTCCGCCATACTGATGGAATGGGTCTCATCCGTCTGCTCCAGCAGTATTCTCATCAGATACACGATTTTCAGTTTCTGGTTTGCACTCTTTGCCATAATGGTATCCTCCCCGATCTTTATAGAATAAGAATACCATGAGGCAGACGGATTGACCACTCCCATTTTAAAATGATGTCCAATAAATCGGACAAGCTTGTTGGGAAGGTTCCCAAACCCTCGAGAACATCACCGTTGGCGATGGCCGGCCACTCTCTCGGCAGTTCCATGGCGGCAAGCCATCTTGAAAAACATACCGAAAATATTATTTATACGTTGTACACACGAAAGACTATAAATGGGAGAATGACATTCATTATTTGCCGGTGTATATGGTGCCATTTATGTAAAAGCCGCAACGATTTTTTATATTCTTCCGCAGGTATAGAATCCCTCCGTTTACAGATACTAGTATCATTGACCAAACCAAAATCGCAAACGGAGGAAACAGATTTATGAAAGCTACAGGAATTGTCCGCCGCATTGACGACCTCGGCCGGGTTGTCGTCCCGAAGGAGATCCGCCGCACACTGCGTATCCGGGAGGGCGACCCACTGGAAATTTTCACTGACCGGGAGGGCGAGATCATTTTCAAGAAATACTCTCCCATCGGTGAGCTTTCCGCCTTCGCCGGCCAATACGCGGAATGCCTCGCCCAGACCACCGGATGTCTGGTCTGCGTCAGCGACCGCGACCACATCATCTCGGCCGCCGGGAACCACAAAAAAGACTATGAGGGGAAGCCGATCAGCCGCCAATTAGAAGCCATGATTGACAAACGCGCCCAACGGGTATCCGACAAAAACGATTCTTTCTTTATCAAACTGACTGCCGATGACGGTCTGGACTACCGGACACAGGCCATCAGCACTATCATCAGCGAGGGGGACGCCATCGGATCCGTCATCCTCTGCAGTCAGGAGGAAAAGGAGGCATCCGGCGACACCTGTCAGAAGCTGGTACAGACTGCGGCCGGATTTTTAGGAAAGCAGATGGAGCAGTAATCCGCCGTTTTTCGAGAAACGTCATTTCATACAGAAAATATGAAAGTTTTGCCGCGCCCCTCTTGTATTTCATACTGCACTGTGCTAATATAAATAAAAATGATCAAAACTCTTCAGGGCAGGGTGCAATTCCCGACCGGCGGTACAGCCCGCGAGCGCGCAAGCGTTGATTTGGTGACTCCCAGATGAGACATTCCAAAGCCGACAGTAAAGTCTGGATGAAAGAATGGTTTTGCTACACGGATAGCTTATTTTGATACCCATGACCCTGAGATGAATCTCAGGGTTTTTCTTAATTATAGGAAGGAGGTACACGGGCATGACCGGAGAAGATTACATGCGCCGGGCGCTGGAGCTGGCAAAGCAGGGCGCAGGCTACACCAACCCCAATCCGATGGTCGGCTGTGTCGTCGTAAAGAACGGTCGGATTATCAGCGAGGGATACCATGAAAAATACGGCGAATTCCATGCAGAGAGAAATGCCCTGACCCGCTGCACGGAGGACACGGCCGGAGCCGATCTGTATGTGACATTAGAGCCCTGCTGCCACTACGGAAAAACGCCGCCGTGTACCGAGATCATCATTGAAAAAAAAATCGCCCGGGTCTTCGTCGGCAGCATGGATTCCAACCCCCTTGTCGCCGGAAAAGGCGTACAGATTCTCCGCGATGCGGGCATCACGGTGGAGACCGGCATTCTCGATGCGGAGTGCCGGAAATTAAACGAGGTGTTTTATCACTTCATTCAAACCAAAACCCCCTTTGTGGTCATGAAATACGCCATGTCTTTAGACGGCAAGATCGCCTGCGCAACCGGCGACTCCAAATGGGTTACAGGGGAAGCCGCCCGCGCTCATGTCCATGAGCTCCGAAAACGCTATAAAGGCATTATGGTCGGACTGGGAACGGTTCTGGCGGACGACCCCATGTTAAACTGCCGGGTTGCCGAGAACGCTGACCCTGTGCGGATTATCTGCGACAGCAGTCTTCGGACACCGCCTGACAGTCAGATCGTCCGCACCGCGCACGAGATTCCCGCGATCATCGCCTGCTCCCACTCTGCATGTGAGACCAGACAGGGACAGGAGAGAGCCGCCCGGCTCGCGGATGCCGGTGTACAGATCATCCCCACCGGCGGGACGCACGGCGTAAATTTAAGAGAGCTGATGACCACCCTCGGTGCTCAGGGCATCGACAGCATTCTTCTGGAGGGCGGCGGCACACTGAACGCCTCCGCGCTCAGGGACGGCATCGTAAACAAGGTCTACGCCTACATCGCAGGGAAACTCATCGGCGGTGCAGATGCCCCGACTCCGGTCTCCGGAATGGGCGCAGAACACATGTCGGAGGCGGTAAAACTGCGCGACATGGAAATACAGACATTCGGGGAGGACATCTGCATCAGCGGATATCCGATTGATGCGTAAATCATATGGAGGGAAACAAACTATGTTCACCGGTTTAATTGAAGAAGTCGGCGCCATCCAGAGTATCCGACGCGGGCAGAAATCCTGCGTGCTGACCATCGGCTGCCGCACTGTTCTGGAAAATTCAAAAGTCGGGGACAGCATCGCGGTAAACGGTGTCTGCCTGACCGTCACCGGCATGGGCGGGAGCTACTACACCGTGGATGTCATGGCGGAAACCATGAACCGCAGTTCTCTCGGGCAGCTCTCCTCCGGCTCCAGCGTCAATCTGGAGCGCGCCATGCCGGCAAACGGCCGCTTCGGCGGGCACATCGTCTCCGGACACATTGACGGCACCGGCACGATCCGGAGCATCGAGCGCGAGGACAACGCCGTCTGGTATACGATTGAGGCTGCACCCGCAATCCTGCGCTATGTCGTGGAAAAGGGATCGATCACCATCGACGGCATCAGCCTGACCGTAGCATATGTGGACGAGCGGTGCTTCCGCGTATCCATCATACCCCACACGCAGCAGGTGACCGCGCTCCACGACCGCCGCGTCGGGAATATCGTCAATCTGGAATGTGATATCATCGGGAAATATGTGGAAAAGCTGCTGACCCACCCTGCCGCGGAAGAACCCGCCGGGCAGCCCGCGTCCGCAGAACAGAGCGGCATTACGGAAGAATTCCTGCGCAAATACGGCTTTTAAGAAACAGATCAAAAGAAACATGGAGGTATAAATATGTCAAAACAAATCGGAACCATTGATCAGGCTTTAACGGACATGAAAAACGGAAAAGTCATTCTGGTCATCGACGACCCGGAAAGGGAAAATGAAGGCGACCTGATCTGCGCCGCCCAGTTCGCCACCCAGGCAAACGTAAACCTGATGGCCAGCGAGGCGAAAGGACTCATCTGCATGCCTATGGCCGGCGAGCTCTGCGATGCGCTCGGTCTGAACCAGATGGTGACCAACAACACAGACAATCACTGCACGGCCTTTACCGTGTCCATCGACCATGTGGACACCACCACGGGCATCTCCGCGGCGGAGCGCTCCGTCACGGCATTAAAAACAGTCGAGGATGGCGCAAAGCCGTCGGATTTCCGCCGTCCCGGGCATATGTTTCCCCTCCGCTCCAGAGAGGGCGGCGTGCTGGTGCGCGACGGCCACACGGAGGCGACCATCGACCTCTGCCGCCTTGCCGGTTTAAAACCCTGCGGGCTCTGCTGCGAGATCATGCGGGAGGACGGCACCATGATGCGGACGACCGAGCTTCTGGAATTTGCCGACCGCCTCGATCTGACGGTCATCACCATCCCGGATCTCATCAAATACCGGATGCGCAACGAAAGTCTGGTCAGGCGTCAGGCGGAGGCAAAGCTTCCGACCAAATACGGCGAATTCAAAATCTACGGCTATGAAAATACCGTCAACGGAGACAATCACGTCGCTTTGGTAATGGGCGAGATCTCCGAGGATGAGCCGGTACTCTGCCGGGTTCACTCCGAGTGCCTGACCGGGGATGTCTTCGGCTCCGCCCGCTGCGACTGCGGCGAGCAGCTGGATGCTGCGATGAAGGCCATCGCCAAAGAGGGGAAAGGCGTCCTCCTCTATCTGCGTCAGGAAGGCCGGGGCATCGGTCTGATCAACAAGCTGAAAGCCTACGAGCTGCAGGAGCAGGGATACGACACGGTCGACGCCAATATCCGTCTGGGCTTCCCGGCTGACCTGCGCGAGTACGGCATCGGCGCACAGATTCTCTGTGACCTCGGCGCGAAGCACCTGCGCCTGCTGACCAACAATCCGAAGAAAATCACCGGCCTCTCCGGTTACGGCATCACCATCGAGGAGCGGGTACCCATCCAGATCAAGGCGCAGAAGTTTGACTACTTCTATTTAAAGACTAAACAGGAACGGATGGAGCACATGACAAACTACAAATAGGCACCGGAAAACATTCATATATATAAAGAAAGGAAAATCATCATGAGAGTCTTGGAAGGAAATGTAGTAGCAAAAAATATAAAGATCGGCATCGTCGCCGCTCGTTTTAACGAGTTTATCGTATCGAAGCTGGTCAGCGGCGCACAGGACGCGTGCATCCGCCACGGCGTCAACGACGACGACATTGATCTGGCATGGGTGCCCGGCGCATTCGAGCTGCCGATCATCGCGCAGAAAATGGCATCGTCCGGAAAATATGACGCGATCCTCTGCCTCGGCGCTGTGATCAAAGGCTCCACCAGCCACTATGATCTGGTCTGCGCGGAGACCTCCAAGGGCATCGCCACCGTCGGCTTAAAGACCGGTGTCCCCACCCTCTTCGGCGTCGTCACCACAGACAATATCGAGCAGGCCATCGAGCGTGCCGGAACCAAGGCGGGCAACAAGGGATATGATGTCGCCTGCTCCGCCATCGAGATGGTGAACCTTATGCGGAACATTTAAAACCACTCAGCATGGGAACAACCTCCTCTGCGGAGGAGAGTACCGCCACAGCCTTCCCGGCCAGGTCCGGAGAAGGCTGTTTTAAATCCGGAATACAGATGACAGGGATTCCCGCCGCAGCTGCGGCGCGTATCCCGTTTTCGGAGTCTTCCAGAACCAGCGCATTTCCCGGCCGAACCCCCGCCCGGTCACAGGCAAGCAGGAAAATATCCGGCTCCGGCTTGGAGCGCTCCGCTTCCTCTCCCCCGATGACAAAGGAAAAATACGCTTCCAGCCCCGCCATGCGAAGATATTTTTCCACATAGACACGGCGTGTGGAGGAGGCCACACAGCAGCAGATGTTCCGTTCTGCAAGCCACTGCAGCAGCTTTCGAACGCCCGGCTTCACGGAGGGGCCGTTCTCCTCCATATATGTATTGACCGCAGCCCGTGTCTTTGCACTGATCTCATCCGCCGGGTAGTCCGGTCCGTATAGCTCCGCCAGCTTGTCCCGAAGCAGGATTCCGGACAGGCCGATCGTCTGTACATAGTCCTCCTGCCGGGCCGGATAACCGTACTCTGTCAGGATTTCATTCTTTTTCATCATAAAAAGACGCTCTGTATCAAAGATCAGACCGTCCATATCAAAAATCATCAGTTCCGGTAGCTTTTTCATCCGTGCTGCTCCTTCTCTTGTACCTTTCAACACAAATTCTCAATCAGGCGGGGCATGTCCTTCAAACGGCTCACCGCGGATTCAGCCGCCGCACCCGCTTCACCACACGCTCCCCCAGAATACAGCCTGCTCCGACGACAAAGGGGAAAATAAATGTCGCCGCCCGGTAGAGCAGCGTCACCGCCGCCGCCTGACTGGAACCGACCAGCACCGCGTAAAGGCTGGTCATGATCAGTTCCGTCGAGCCGATGCCCGCCGGAGTCGGAATCACCGCCGCCGTCATCACGGACAAAGATGTGACCGAGAACGAGGTAAGCAGGGAAACGCCTCCCGTCTGCCAGAGGATCAGAAACGGAATGCTGTACCAGAAACAGAGCTTTGCCATATTCTTCAGAATACAGGATACGATCACACGCCAGTCATTCAGCAGCTTTGTCCCGGACTCTTCCAATATACCCGTGCTGCTCTCCAGCTTCTGCAGCGTGTTGTCAAACCGGTGGCCGCGGTTCAGCTTGCGAACCAGGCAGAGAAGCAGATGATGAAACCTCGGTCAAACCACCATCAGTACCAGTCCGATGGAGATCAGAAGCGTCAGAAAGTAAGCCAGCAGCAGATAGACGGCATAATTCCTGTAATGACTCGCCATAAGCCGCCAGTTCGCAACAAAAAAGATCCCGCTGAACAGGGCAATGCTGACCTTGTGCAATATATACTGGATTGCATAAAGGCCGGTCGCCTCCGAGTATCCCACATGTTTCTTCCCGAGGAAAACCACAGCCGCAACGCCGGAACCGCTCCCAAGCGTAGACAGACGGTAAAAGGAACAGAAAAACGCGCAGTACACCGCATCCCGATAGCGGAACCGCGGGTTATACCGTCTTGCCAGAGAGTATGTGATCCATGCCTCAAACAGATGGTAAACCACGGACGCTCCTCCGATCGAGATGAGGATCAGCGCAGAGGTCTCCGTAATCTGCTGCCAGATATCCTCCCACGAACCGTGGAACGTATAGATTATAATCGCGATCAGTGCCGCCGCAAATATAATTCGAAACCAAAAGCTCTTGTTTTTCATGCCACCCTATTTTCCGTCACTGAAAAAATCCCTGACCTGCCCCAACACAATCCCCATGAGACGGGTGCGCGCCTCCACACTGGCCCATGCGATGTGCGGCGTGATCACCAGCCTGGTGCTGTCCGTGATCCTGCGCAGCGGATTGTCCTCCCTCATGGGCTCCTGCCGCAGCACATCCAGACCCGCAGCTGCAATCTCGCCGCGCTCCAGCGCATCCGCGAGATCCTCCTCCACCACGATCGGGCCGCGCCCGACATTGATAAAAACAGCCGTGTCCTTCATCCTGTGAAATGCCGCCGCATTCATCAGATCCTGCGTGTTTTCATTCAACGGCGCGTGCACCGACACGATATCCGCCGTCGTTAATAAAGTGTCCCAATCGACCTGATTATATCCCTCCTGCGGCGCGCTTCCCGATGTTGAATAATAAATCACATCACAGCCGAAGGCTTTGGCGATATCCGCCACACGCCGCCCGATATTCCCGAGGCCGATGATGCCCCATGTCCGTCCGTTCAGCTCGTGAAACACATTGGAGAAATGTGAAAAACAGTCGTCCGCCACATATTTCCCGGACTTCACGTACTCATCATAGTAGTTCATCTTTTCCAGAAGGTAAAAAAGCAAGGCAAATGTGTGCTGTGCCACATTCTCCGTAGAATATCCCGCCACATTCCGCCATGCAATGCCGCGCGCATCCAGAAACGCCATATCCAGATTGTTCGTCCCGGTGGCGGTCACACAGACGAGCTTCAGATGCGGCGCCTCCCCGACTGTCCGCTCGTTTACCTCCATCTTGTTGACAATGATCACATCTGCCCCGCGTACCCGCTCCGGCATCTCGGACGGATGCGTATATCCGTATCGAATAACATTCCCGAGCGCGGAAAATCCGGACAAATCGATATCCGCCCCGATCGAATCCGCATCCAAAAATACAATATTCATGCTCATGTTCTCCTGTTATCTGTTTCGGGCATCTGCCGGCCCAATTTCTTCCATCAGAAACATTTCCGCCCCATATTACACTATTTTTCATGAAAATGGAAGCGAAATCCTTTGATTCTTTACGGTTTCTTTCCTGAATTTAAAATTTTCTGCATCATGCAAAATATAATAAATCCTTATGTTTTCATCTTGCATCTGATTTTCATATCATGTATACTGGATTAGTTAAAGGATTTCATGAAATCAAGAGGAGGTTTTTGCAATGAAAAGTTTAAATCGTTGGGTCTACGCCATTGTCGGTGTGGTCGTGCTCCTGATGGCAGGTCTGATCTACTCATGGTCCGTCATGTCCAAGTCCATCGGTGCATCACGTCCGGACTGGACAACGGCTCCGCTGTCCCTGCCATTTACGATCGTCATGGCGTTCTTCTGCCTCGGCAGCCTGATCGCCGGTATTTTATCAAAGAAGGTAAAGGCACGGATCTATGTTCTTCTGTCCGGCATTCTCCTTCTTGCGGGATTTATAGTGGCTTCCCTGACAAAGTCATCCCCGGCCATGCTCTATCTCGGCTTCGGCGTCCTCTGCGGACTGGGTGCCGGTTTTGCCTACAACGCGATCATGGGAACGATCAGCGCATGGTTTCCGGACAAGCAGGGTCTGATCTCCGGCATCCTTCTGATGGGATTCGGACTGAGCAGCTTTATCGTCGGCAAGCTGTTCGCCGCAGTGACACCCTCTGACGGAAGCGACACCTGGTGCTCCACCTTCCGCATTATGGGAATTATCATTTTTGTCGTCATGATCGTCTGCAGCTTTTTTGTGGTACGCCCCGGCGACGATTTCACCCCGCCTACATCGGAGAAGAAAAAAGCCGTGCGGGAACCTGCCTGTGATGTCAACACCGGGCAGATGGTCCGCATGCCTTCCTTCTGGCTGATGTATATCTGGGCTATCATGGTCAGTGCGGCCGGACTGGCTCTGGTCGGACAGGCCAGCGGCATCGCCACACAGGTCGGTCCGAATGTGGCGGACGGCACCATCGCGACGGTGGTCGGACTCATCTCCATCCTCAACGGAATCGGCCGTGTGATCTACGGCGCTCTCTATGACAAAAAGGGCTATCGCCTCACGATGATCGTGGATATGGTTTCCTTCATCATCGCTGCGCTGATTCTGATGACGGCATTAAGAACCGGCAATTTCGGTCTGATCGTCCTCGGCTTCCTGGTCGGCGGCTTCGCCTACGGCGGCGTCACCCCGACGCAGTCCGCTGTGATCAGCGACTTCTTCGGCAGGACATACTACTCAGTCAACTTCTCCGTGATCGTGACTAACCTGCTGATTGGTTCCTTCGCATCCACGATCGCCGGCAGACTCTATGACATGAGCCAGTCCTACATGAGCACGATCTACATGATGATCGGCGTCACTGTCGTATCGTTCATCGTGTTTGCCTTCCTGCGCAGGCCGACACCGAAAGAGAAATAATCCGCTCCGGTCTGCCGCGCAGTCGGTACAGAGTAAACGAAAAGCAGCTTTGCGAATCACATTGCAAAGCTGCTTTTATTATGTTTCTTACGGGATTGAAAGAAAAACTCCCTCCCCGTTTTTCACCTGCCAGCGGTAAAAATCGCCCTTCGGCGTACCATACGCCTCCATGATCGACATGATTGTGCCCCCGTGAACGACAAAGGCAATTTTCCGGACACCTTTATGCCTCGCATCGTCCAGACAATCCTCAAACGCTTTCCGGCAGCGGATGCGAAACGCCGCTCCGTCCTCCCCTCCGGGGAAGGCAGACCGCCCTCCACTGTCCAACCATTCCCGATAGGCCGGTTCCTCCTTCAGCTCTTCATAATTCTTATTTTCAAAGAGTCCGAAATCCGTCTCCCGCAAGCCGTCACAGACGATCATCTCCCGATTCAAAAAAAGAATCGCCGCCGTCTCCCGGCAGCGGCGCATCGGACTGATATAAATCACATCCGGATCAAAGTCACGATACGGAGACAAATGCAGACTCTCCCGCGCCGTCTCCAGGAGCGGCTCATCGGTTCGCCCGATATACCGCCCCTCCTGATTTCCTCCGGTTTTCCCATGGCGAATCAGCAATATTTCCATAAGCGTCACCCGAGATATGCCTTCAGCTCCGGCATCCTCTCCCGCGCGACATCCAGCCCCTCCTGATAGAGCTTTCCGAGCAGCTCCCACCTGCCCTCCGTCCTGCCTACACCGAAGGTATCCCGCGGGGCAATGACAAAGAGATTGCCCTTTTTCTCCTCCTCAAGCATCTCCTCTGTCAGCCTGTTGTAAAAATCCGCCCGGCGCTTCATACTCTCCACAACCTTCGGGTATTTCCGGTAGGCGAGATTGACAATGCCGGTTCCTTTCTCCCGCTCCTTCACATAGCCGCGCTCCCGCGTCAGAATCACGACGATCCGGTCGCAGCCCTCTTCTCTGGCCTTTTTGTAGGGAACCGGATCCGTCAGGCCGCCGTCCAGATAAAGGTTTCCGTTGATTCTGCTGGGCGGGAAAAGCACCGGCAGGGCACAGCTCGCCACCGTCGTCTCCCAGTGTATCTCCTCCGGAGGAACCTCCAGATACTCCGGCTGCCCAGTCTCGATATTCGTCACGACCGCCCCGACCTTTCACGGATACGCCGCCAATGCCTCGTAATCATAGGGAACCAGCTTGTTGGGCACTTCGCCGAAGGCAAAATCCAGATTGTAGTAGCAGCGCTTTCGGGGATTCAGGAAATGATGCAGCCCCATGTAACGCCGGTCGCCCATGTACTTTTCCGTGAACTCGGCGTTCCGTCCGCGCTGTCCGGAGGCATAGCTGACCCCGTAGGCGATTCCGGCAGATACCCCGATCAGATAATCCGGATAGATATTCTCATCCATAAACACGTCGGTCACGCCGCAGGAAAAGATCGTCCTGCTGGCGCCGCCCTCCATGACCACTCCAAGCTTCATTTCTGTCACTCTTTCTACCGTTACGATTCACGGTCCTCCAACTACCATGCGCAACGTCTTTAATCCCAGATCTCGTTATAAAAATCCAGGTACTTTGTGTCGCCCGCCTTCACCGCCGCGATCGCGGAGCGCGGATGCTGATCCACCAGACCGGTCAGCAGATACGGGATATCATATCCCCAAACGACGCCGTCCTTCTTCAGCTTCAGCATATAATGCTCGATAAAGGACAGTACCGGCGTGATATCGTACTTCGGGTTCTTCAGAAAACCGAGCAGACCCTCCAGCGAGCAGTTGCCCGCGCCGCGGCCCATGCCCATCACTGTTCCGTCCATCATGCTGGCGCCGACCGACATGGCCTCGATGGTATTCGCAAAAGCACACTGCTGGTTGTTGTGCGCGTGGATGCCCACCATCTTTCCGCTCTCCTCCAGCCCCCGCGCATAGAGATTCACAATGTCGCGGATCTGGATCGGATACAGCGCGCCGTAGCTGTCCACTACATACACCGCCTTCACCGGAGACTTGGAGAGCATATCCAACGCGATATTCAGGTCGCTCTCCCGGCACTTGGACACCGCCATGATGTTGCAGGTGGTCTCGTAGCCCTTCGCCGCCGCGTCCTCGATCATGGCCACCGCCTCCGGAATCGTGCTGATATAGGTGGCAACCCGGATCATATCCACCGGGCTCTCCGACTTCTCGCGGATATCATTCTTGTAATCACACCGTCCCACATCCGCCATGATGGAAATTTTCATATTCGTATTGTTGTCGCCCACGATCGCGCGGATGTCCTCATCCGAGGAAAACTTCCACTTACCGAACTTGTCCACGCTGAACTGCTTTTTGTCTGCACGGTAGCCGAACTCCATATAGTCCACCCCCGCCGCGAGATTCATCTCGTACAGCGCCCGGACAAACGCGTCCTCAAAATAAAAATCGTTGACCAGCCCTCCGTCCCGGATGGTTGCATCCAGAATCTGCGCATCCTCACGGACGGACATCATATCTCCCTTAATCTGTATCATAACAAAAATCTCCTGTTTCTTTTGTAGTCTCGCTTTCTTATTGTATCCTGCAACCTCTGAGAATGCAATGATAAATATATATCTTTTCTCATCTGCACGCAGCAGTCAGCATATCCAGAATTTCAAAATAATCCGCAAAGGTCTTCCTGCAGCATCCGGGATTTTCAATCACAATCCCCTCCGCCCGCAGCCCCATCAGGGAAAAAGCCATCGCCACCCGATGATCGTCAAACGTCTCAATCCGGCAGGCGGACGGCTGTCCGGGCGTGATGCTCACCCCGTCCTCCCGCTCCTCGCAGGAAATCCCCGCACGCTGCAGGTTGAACACGATCGCATGAATCCGGTCGGACTCCTGCCTCCGGATATGCGCGATGTTGGTGATCTGCACCGGGGCATCCGCGTAAGGTGCGATCGCGGCCAGCGTCAGCGCCTGATCCGAAAAATCGTTCATATCCACCGATATCCCGTGAAGGCCGCCCGGCGCAGGACCCTTTACGGCAATGCCGTCCTCCTCCGCACAGACGCGGCAGCCCATCTGCCCAAGGACATCCAGAAACTTCAGGTCGCCCTGCAGACCGCCGGGATACACATGCTTCACCTTCGCATATCCTCCGGTGATTGCCGCCGCCCCGTAAAAATAGCAGGCCGCCGAGACATCCGGCTCAATCCGGTATGCCTCTTTCTCATAAACCGCTCCCGGTGAGACAGAATATGTTCCGTCTCGAAAATCCGCATGCACGCCGAAATCCGCCATCATCCGCCGGGTGATTCGGATGTAGGAACCGTCCTTTTTTTCACTGGTGATCCGAATCCGCAGGCCGCCCGCAAACATCGGCGCGACCAGGAGAAACGCACTCAGAAACTGCGTACTCTCGCTGATATCCAGCGAAAGCTCTGCCGCCGTTCCGGCAGCCTCTCCGTTTTCTCTCCGGACGTCCCCGTGTCCCGCTCCCGTGATGCACACCGGCAGATGCCACTCCTCGCCCAGCCACGCGATCTGCGCGCCAAGCGAAAGCAATGCCTCAAACAGCGGGCGCATCGGTCGGCGCTGCATCTGTTCCGACGCCAGAATCCGGTACTGTCCGGCAGACACCCCGAGCATCGCAGTCAGAAACCGCGCCGCCGTTCCGGCGCTGCCAACATAAATCTCGCCTGTCTGCTCCGGAATCTGCCCGCCGCATCCTTCCACGACCACCCTTTTTTCCTGCTCCCGAATCTCTGTGTGAAATCCCAGATCCTGCAATGCCTGCAGGAAGTATCGGGAATCATCGCTGAATTGAACGCCCTCCAGCAAGACCGGCCCGTCAGACAATGCCGCCATCAGAAGCGCACGGTTTGTGATGCTCTTCGACCCCGGCACCTCCACCGTCCAGCAGGGAGGACGGCACAATTTTTTCACCTCGTAAATCTCACTCATACCTGTTTCTCCTATGCAGGATGTTTTTTACTGCGTAGTCTGGCCGGAAGTATCTGTTCCATTGTCAGCCGTTCCCGAGGAATCCCCGGACGTTCCGGAATCGGTGGATGATGTCGAAGAGCTGTCTCCGGTTGTCCCTGAATCCGTCGACGGCACCTGCACATTTCCCTCGATCGCCGAGTCCGTGCTGCTGCCCGTATCTCCCTGTGTGCTATCCGTAGTATTCTCGGTTTCCGCATTCTGCGTGGTATCCTCGGTCTTCTCCTCAGCCGTTTCTTCCTCAACGGTTTCCTCCTCAACCACCTCTTCCTCAACTGTCTCCGCAGTTTCACCGGATTGGTAAGACGAGGAAAACACCAGATCAAACGACTGCGACGGCAATCCGTCTGTCATATACAGCATCGCCGCCTTCCAGATGTTCAGCGGATAGGTGCCGCCCTCCAGACCGGACACCGTCTTCGGCGTATCGCACCCGACCCAGACCGCAATGGTGTAATACGGGGTATACCCGCAGAACCATGCCGCCTTGTTGTCATTCGTCGTTCCGGTCTTACCCGCAGCCTCAATATCCGACGCACCCGACCATCCCGCCTTTCTCGCGGTTCCGCTCGTGAGGACTCCCTGCAGGATATCCGTCATCTCATCCGCAGCCTCCCGGCTGTAAACGGTCTTGCTCTCATACCCTTCGTAGATATTTTCCCCGTCCGAATCATAGATCGCTTCCAGGCAGTCCGTCTGTGTGTATTCCCCATGATTTTCCAATGTATAGTATGCATTGGACATCTCCACGGTCGTCACGCCATAGGTCAGACCGCCCAGAGCCGCACTCATGTTATAGTCGTCCGGCACAATCCTGGAAAAGCCCATATCCGTCACATAGGACAGGCCGACATTCGGCGTGATCAGGCTGAACAGCCAGTATGCCGCACCGTTTTTGCTCTGCTCCACTGCGGAGCGGAGCGTAATCTGTGACCCTGTCATGGACGCGATCTCCGAGACCGTCTTTGTCTTCGCCGTGTCCACATCGATATTGTACAGCATCGAGGAGGCGGTGTATCCCTCCTCCAACGCGGGCGTATAGACAACCAGCGGCTTGAAGGAACTACCGGGCTGCGCATACCCCTGATAAGCGCGGTTCAGGGAATAGACATTGTCAATATCATCCTGCGACCTCCCGCCGACCACGGCGACAACCTTTCCAGTCTCGTTGTCGATAACGGTCATCGCACCCTGCAGCTCATAGATTCCCTCATCCGTCAGCGTCTCACTGAATGCCAGCTCTTCATCCAGAATCTCCTGCAGAGAGCTCTGCGCCTCCAGATCGATCGTCGTGTAAACCTGATATCCGCCGGTATACAGCTTATGTTTTGCCTGCGCGTAATACTCATCATACTCCGCGGAATACTCCTCATAATCCTCCGTGCTGTCAAAGGAATATCGGAACTCAAAGCCATCCTCCGTCATCAGATAGCGCACGGCACAATTGATCGCGTAAGTGACCTCGTAATTGTAAAAGGTGTCATCCTCCTCCTCGGGTTCGGTCACGGTGATGGTCTGCGCCACCGCCTGCTCACACTCCGCGGCGGTGATGTAGCCGCACTCCTCCATATCCTCCAGAATTTTATCCCGGCGCGTCAGGGCATTCTCCGGCGACTTCAGCGGGTTATAATACTCCGGACGGTTCGGAATCGCGCAGATATAGGCCGTCTCAGACAGCGTCAGCTCATCCGCGGATTTGCCGAAATACTCATTTGCCGCGTCCTCCACCCCATAGATGCCGTTGGCAAAACAGCAGGTGTTGCAGTAAAAGGTCATGATTTCCTCTTTGGAATACTTTTTCGTCAGCTCCCATGCAATGAAAATCTCCCGGATCTTCCGGATCATGGTTTTTTCATTGGTCAGGAACGTGCCTCTGGCCAGCTGCTGTGTGATCGTGCTGGCTCCCTCCGCCACCTCGCCGCCGGTGCGGACATAATTCACGCAGACACGGATGATTCCCTTGACAGAGACACCGGAATTCGTCCAGAACGAGCGGTCCTCCACCGCCACAAACGCGTTCACCACATTCGCCGGAATCTCATCATACTCCAAAAACGTGGCATCCGTATCCTCGGCCAGCTCCGCGATCTGCGTTCCGTCTGCGCTGTACACATAGGTCGTCTGCGCATACATAAAATCCTCTTCGGTGCTGTCCGCCACGGTCTCCTTCGCGTCCTTCGCGATGGAAAACAGGGTTTCCCCCGTTTTCTGGTAGAGGAAAAGGTTCCCCGCCGCGAAAAGCGCCGCTATCACAATGAAAAATACCCCGACCGCCTTCCAGAATCTCCGGAAGAAATCCTTCCTTCTGGCGATGCGCAGCTTCTCACGGTATTTTTCCCGGCTGACCGGGTGTTTCTGCTGCTGAATCTTCAATCGTTTTACATGGGATTTGATCTGCTTTTTCTTTTTTGCCATCAGTCTCCTCCTGTGAATAAGTGCATTTGACAGCGATTCCGGAACGGATTCCCAGATAACTGCAAATCGCCAATACATACATGGTATCCATCATACCACATATGAT
>JAJPYF010000162.1 GCA_021205085.1 Clostridiales bacterium
AATGGATAGCAAATGTTTAACAATTGCCGCAACCAAACCCCCCCACAACACCTTATTCACAGCACGGCGTTTTCGAGGTGTTAGTATGCTGCAATTGAAAAACATATCCAAACAATATATCACCGGCGATCTGGTTCAGACAGCGTTGGACAATGTCAGCCTGAATTTCCGCGACAATGAGTTTGTAGCGATTCTTGGACCCAGCGGCTCCGGAAAAACCACGCTGCTCAATATCATCGGCGGCCTGGACCGCTACGACGACGGCGATCTGATCATCAACGGGATTTCCACGAAAAAATATACCGATCGGGACTGGGATTCTTACCGCAATCACACGATCGGTTTTGTTTTTCAGAGCTATAACCTGATCCCGCACCAGACGGTTCTGTCCAATGTGGAGCTGGCGCTGACAATTTCCGGCGTCTCCAAGGCAGAGCGGCGGGAACGCGCGAAAAAAGCATTGGAGGAGGTCGGTCTCGGGGATCAGCTTCACAAGCGCCCGAACCAGATGTCCGGCGGACAGATGCAGCGTGTCGCCATCGCGCGGGCGCTGATCAACAATCCGGATATTTTGTTGGCGGATGAGCCGACCGGCGCCCTGGACTCGGAGACCAGCGTGCAGGTGATGAACCTCCTGAAGGAAGTCGCGAAAAACCGCATGGTTATCATGGTGACCCACAATTCGGAGCTGGCGGAGCAGTACGCAACGCGGATTGTCCGTCTCACCGACGGCCATATCATAGATGACAGCGATCCGTTTACGGTGGATGAAACAGGGCTGGAACCGCCGATGCATAAAAATATGGGGCATTCCTCGATGTCACGGCTGACTTCGCTGGGACTGTCCTTCAACAATCTGGGAACCAAGAGGGGACGGACCTTCCTTACAGCCTTTGCCGGCTCAATCGGCATCATCGGTATCGGTTTGGTGCTCTCGGTTTCTGCCGGCGTGAATGATTATATTGAGACGCTGGAGGAGGAGACGATGTCGGAGTATCCGATTCAGGTCACCAGCTCCGGCTTTGACATTTCCTCCATGTTTTCTTCCCTTACCGCCTCTTCCGAAACGGAAACAGAGGAGGACGGCATCTCCGTTGTGGAGATGGTTTCTTCCATGTTTTCGATGCTTGACTCTAACGACCTGGCGTCCTTTAAGGAGTATCTGGAGAGCGGCGAGAGCGATATCTATGAATACTCGAAAGCCATCGAATATATCTATGATGCAGAACCGCAGATTTACCTGCAGGACGGTGATGATATTCATCAGGTCAACCCGGAGTCAACTCTTTCCAGCGGAATGGGGTTAAGTTCTACCCTTATGAGCATGATGTCCTCTTATATGAGCATTAATGTCTTTTTCGAGATGCCGGAGGATGAAGACCTCTATCAGGATTCTTACGAAATCAAAGCGGGGCGTTGGCCGGAGAGCTACGATGAATGTGTTCTGGTGCTGACCTCGGACGGAAGCATCAGTGACTATATGCTGTATACGCTCGGCCTCCGGGACTACAGCGAGTACGAGCAGATGATTGAGGCGGCGGCGGATGGTGAGACGGTCGCCGCGGCGGAATATCTGGATACGTATGGTTATGATGAAGTGCTGGGCATGACCTACAAGCTGGTCAATGCCGCGGACTATTATGAATATGACAGTGAGTATGGGCTCTGGACAGATAAAACCGATAACGAGGATTATATGCGGCAGCTGGTGGAGAATGGCGAAGATATCACCATCGTCGGCGTGGTTCAGCCCATGGAGGACGCGACGGCGGCTGCCTTATCTGAGGGCATCAACTACACGCCGGAGCTCATCGAGCACATCGCCGCAGTCGCAGCCGACAGCGAGATCGTCAAAGACCAGCTTGCCAACCCGGATATCAATATTTTTACGGGGGAGGAATTCGGCGATGCGGCCACGATGGATCTGGAATCTGTCTTCACGCTGGATGAAGATGCGCTGGCGGATGCTTTTGACACAGATGTCCTGACAGATGCGCTCTTCGGATCCGCAGATCTGTCCTCTATGCTTGATATCAGCTCTCTGGATCTCTCGGACATTATGGACACAAGCAGCATGAGCATGGATTTCTCCGGTATGGATTTTTCTGACATGGATCTGAGTGAGCTGTTGGAAGGGGTCGAGGTCAGCGATGTCTTCAATGCATCCTCCGAGGATGTCAATGCACTCGCGTCTGCTCTGCTGGCGGGGTATGACGACTATGCTGCAGAAAACTCCACGGCTACCTATGAGGATCTGACGGATGGATTCACTGCTTACCTAAACAGCTCGGAGGCGCAGGCGATTCTCTCGGATAGTATATCTGCGATTCTGACGGATGCATTTCGCGATATCAGCGCACCGGATGTCCAGGATCTGCTCAATGAATTAACAAATGCCACTGATTCCTCCGCAACGCTGACAAACTGGCTATCGGCGAGAGCCGGCAGCATCACCATTTCCGCCGATCAGTTAAACACCATCTCGGCAGCGCTGGTTGCCGGTTATAGTTCCTACGCATCCGCCAACAATCTGGCTTCCGCGGACAGCGTCAGTCAGGGGCTGACTGCCTATCTCAGTTCGGATGCCGCCGTGCGGACGCTGAGCGCCGGGATCATGGGTATGCTGGATATGGATGCGCTGGAGAGTATCATCGGCTCCGCTTTGCAGAGCTATATGCAATCCTATATGCAGTCCATCAGCGCCTCGATGTCTGCCCAGATGGAGACGGCCATGACCCAGCTTTCCGCTCAGTTGGCTTCCGCCATCGCCGGTTCTATGGAGGAGATGATGGACAGCATCGCGGATGAGATGACAGATTCCATGGACCTCAGCACAGATTCCATCATGGAGGCGTTTTCCACCAACATGGACTCAGATGCGCTGCTTGAACTCATGACTTCTATGAGCACTGCCTCCGGCGCAAGCTATGAAGATAACCTTGCGAGTCTGGGGTATGTAGATTTTGGCAAGCCGACAGAGATTGATATCTATCCGAAGGATTTCGAGAGTAAGGATCAGGTAGTGGCCATCATTGATGCTTATAACACGAAAATGCTGGATGCCGGAGAGGAGGAAAAGCAGATCACCTACACGGATCTGGTCGGTACCATGATGTCCACCGTGACGACGATCATAAACCTTGTATCCTATGTGTTGATCGCATTTGTGTCAATCTCCCTGATTGTCTCGTCCATCATGATCGGCATCATAACTTACATCTCCGTATTGGAGCGCACCAGAGAGATCGGAATTCTGCGTGCAATCGGTGCATCTAAGCGGAATATCGCTCAGATATTTAACTCGGAGACATTTATCGTTGGTCTGTGCGCCGGTTTGCTGGGGGTAGGGATTGCTCTCCTGTTGTTGTTCCCCATCAACATGGTGGTGCACAACTTTGTTCAGGCTGACGACGCCCGAGCATATCTCCCAATGTCTTACTGCATCATGCTGGTTATTCTGAGTGTGGTATTGACACTGATCGGCGGGCTAATTCCGTCGCGGAAAGCGTCAAAGATGGATCCGGTGACAGCGCTGCGGTCAGAATAAAAAGGGTAGAAAGGATTATTAGCCAGCGTTATTGACGCTGGCTAATTTTTTTTAATAT
>JAJPYF010000052.1 GCA_021205085.1 Clostridiales bacterium
CCGGAAAGATAAGAAAATATGCTTTTATGGTATTCATGCTAGCACATTTTCAAAGTGACTGCAATCCATATTTAAAATTTAATAAATTACAGCATTGCGCCCCTCTGCCTTTACAAACAGAGGGGTGAAAAATCATACAACATTCACAAGGTTATATCAGATGATTTAAATGTGTCTGCGTCTGCGCACAACTGCGAGCACCGCAATCAGTACCAGAGCTGCCACGCAGGTTCCCGCCAGCGGAAGCACCGGGTTGGTATCGCCGGTCTTCGCTGAGGCAGTCGTGGATGCCGCACTCGTTGTTGTCGCAGTCGCAGCGGCTGAACTCCCTGAACTGTCGGAGCCGGAATTATTACCCGAAGAATTGTCCACAGCTTCAATTACGAATGTAGTACTTGTCACACCCGTATAATTACCCATACCTGTCACAGTCACCGTGGCCGTACCGACGTTCACGTTGTTACTGTAGGACAATGTATAATCTGTTCCCAGTACCAGTGTTTTCCCACCCAACGTCACCGTCACCGACGGCGTCTTTGCCAGACCGTCATAGGAATAACTTGTCACAGCAGGAACCACTGCAGCGCCGGATATGCTGGCAGCTGAGATTTTCACGGTCAGTGCACCTGTTACATCATTGTAATTATCCTTGCTGACCTTGTAATATACCATATAGGTTCCCACGTCGGTAAAAGAGGGGTTCTTGGCATTGTATGTCTTATCATCACCCTCGTCAGTTGAATACTGTATCGTCGCGCCGTCGGCGGTCACGGCGATAGAATGTGCCGCACCGTCATAGACGCCGGTATACCCCTCAGCAACAATATCCGTATCGCCGAAATCAGCGTTTATGATAGTAAGTACAGCCACATTACTTTCCGCCGCAAGATAGTTCTCCTGCTCTGCAATAGAGGCCTTCACATAATAGGTACCTGCACTCACCGGCGCATTGTCCATTTTATAGGTGTCTTCACAGCTTGCATCCGTGTAGTAGGTATATATGATTTCACCGGTATAACTCTCATTATTGACCAGCGTCACCACAGCATCACCGATTGAAATGGCGTTTTCCGTGTATGTCGCAACTTTATCTGATAAAGAAACTGTCGGGAGAGCCTTTTCAATCGTAACCATAACTGTAATCGAATCCGTTGTGCCGTCTTCCCACACATAATTCTTTTTACTTGACAACGTATATTGTCCGATATATTCGCCGGCATCCGTACCGGATACGGTCTCACTGTAATAGGCTCTGCTTCCGACACTTCCGGCAAATGTATAACTCTGCTCCTTGCCGCTATAAGTTGTCGTATATATGGTCTCAGTAGGTTTCTCTATACTCTTCGGAGTAATTTCAAGTGTAACTGTTTTTGCATCTGTAGATCCGTCAGACCAAACATAGCCATAATTAAGCGTCAGTGTGGCAGACTTTGACCCTGCGTCGGTGAAGGAAATTGTATACATTGTTTCATCGGCGCTGAGTTTTGCATCACCAGTCACCTCATAGGCATCGCTGACCGGGATAGTAAGCGTTTTCCGATTGCCATTATATTCATACGTTGCTGATTCCGGGATCTCAACTGTTGCAAGTAAAATTGTCACAGTGATTGTCGTTGTATTACCGACCTTATCTTTCACGACAATCTCATATTCTTTATCTGCATCAGACACTGTAAGTTCAAATGTGCCATCTTCTGTAAGTTTGACTTTCTCATCATTTACCATCACACTGGCAATTCCGCTATCATCCGACACGCTTACTGTCTGAGTACCTGTATAGGAGTAGTTTCCTCCATTTTCAAGATTCTCATTCCCAATCACTACTGACGGCAGTATACGATCAATCGTAAATGTTGTAGAATTACCGGCAAGATCATAAACTGTATACGTATAGTTCTTGCCTGACTCAAGCGTTTTTCGCCACTCTTGTTTCTCATTTCTCGATGTAAAGCTTCCGAAACTCTGGATTGGCTCGTCAGTATAAACTCTTACCTGACTTCCATACACATAATAGGTAATCGTCGGGGCTTCTGTGTCAAGCTCAATATCTGCAAGCACAATGCCATTCTCTCCGTCTGTAGGATTGCCGCCGGAGACAAGCGTACCTATTTCTTCACCGTTAATGTCTGTCGCGATAATAAATGTATCCAAATAGTTGCTGTCTACATCATCAAGTTCCGCTGTCGCGTTATTTAATGTTATTTGCACCTGATAATAACTTCCACCATTGCTCAGATCCCACGCTCCGGTATGATATGTACCGGTTGTATCGTCATAGCTTAATGAAATATTACTATTCCACTGCGGATACATTGAAACCAGCGTAACCACAGCGTCTGTCACATTCTCGCCCCTGTACGTCAGTTTCAGGCTCACGGAGTTTCGCAGATTGTATCCGCCATTACCCTCAGCAATAACATTTCCGCCTGTATCAGTGACTGAAAATCCAGCATTAATATAGGCTGACGCAATCTTCACTACTGTAAATGTATAGGTATATGTGCCATCGCCATTGTCTGCTACATTGCCGTCCCATTCAAACGCATCACTGTCACAGACTGCCGTACCGTTCTGCGTCGTGGTAAACGTTACCGTATCACCAAAGGTCAGTAAATCCGTTCCGTTTGTTGACATCACTGTTCCCGAAGCAGGCACAACCGTAAGAGTGACAGGAACATCATGAGTTGCGCCATCTGCGGTAGTAACCATAATCGTTCCTGTGTATGTACCAGTCGTCAGATTACTCGGATCAACGTCTACTTCAATGGCCTGACCATTGACAACCTTCGTAACATCAAAGACATCAGATGAACAGCTGACTTCTTTAACAGAATTATTCTCGCGCTCTCCATTATTAAGCGCTACAAATTTGGCAGACACCGTATCTGTCGAACCATAAACAACGCTTCCCAGATTCAGGTCATAGGTGTATGTGGTGCCTTCACTTGTTGTCTCCGTCGTAACGGTAAATGCATCAGGATTCGAACTGCTGGCGCCCGGCTTACTTAAACTGTATTTGCTTGCTGTCCATACGGCATAATACTTCTTTTTACTATATTTTGCATAAGCCGTCACTGTATTACCTGAAGAGTCATTCCATTCCTCAAAAACATAACCCGACCGAACCGGTGTCGCTAAAACACCGTCTTCTATTTCAATACCATCTTTCAATATGCCGCCATTTGTTATGGCATAAGAATTATTTTTATTGAAAGTTGAATTATTCGCCGTATCCTCATCTTTTACATAGACAAGCCCCCAGTAATTATTTGTGTCAGTAGGAATAACATCTGTTCTGGTAATATCCAGTACAGCTTCTTTACAACTCTTTATCCAACCACAACTGACCGAACCGGTAATCGTGCTCGGGAGTTGTATAAAATATGGACTAGTGAAAGAAGCATTATGCAAAACATTTTTTCCTATCGTCGTTACACCCTCAGGAAAGCGAAGTTCAGTGAGAGCTGTGCAACCAGTGAATGCAGCCGAACCGATTGTTGTCTATCTTCCGCTATCGGAAAAATTCACAGTAGTCAAAGCTGTACATCCATAAAATACATTATCTCCTAT
>JAJPYF010000033.1:0-13821 GCA_021205085.1 Clostridiales bacterium
CAAGACGGGGTTTTACGAGAACTTCATATTGTTCACCCTTGATTATCTGCTCGAATGTAATCTTATGATTGAGAATTCGATTTACCGTTTTTCGCGGATTGTACCTTGGCAGAGATAAATCCCGCAAATATTGAAATCCTGCCAGATGAGGAAAATCCTCCAACGAAAAAGTCAGATTAACGGCGTAGAGTTGTTTTTTGTAGCCGTATGTGAGGATATAACTATATTCTGTTAATTCATTCCATACAAAAGCAGCCTGGTAAAGAGTATCCAACGCTTGTCCGGCCATACTACTTACCTCCAATCTGAAAAGAAAAGAGCCTTGCCATTGCAAGGCTCTCACTTAAGCGTTTTCATTCGACTCCGAAGAATCTAGTCGGCTTGTGGTTATCGCATAACCCACAGACTGGCTCCACAGAAGGCTGCCTTCCGACACAGTCAACTGTTTCATCGCCACGATAGCTGGTCAACGCCGCTATCCTCTGCAAACATTATAACACAAAAAAGGATTTCGTCAATGAAATTCCTGTTTTCCTATAGGAAGTCTCATTCCTTTTCTGTCAGCGTGCTTTACCGCATGCTTTAATTATTATATGCAGAATTGCGGAAAATCAACATAATATTTTTGTAATCAAATCGGAACAATGTTTCATAAATCAGAAAATCCGCCTCAGACAAAATGCCCGATAAAGCTCCGCCTATGAATCGGCGTCGGCCCGTACTTTTTCAGGACCTCTATGTGAGCCGCGGAGCCATACCCCTTGTTGGCGGCAAAGCCGTACTCCGGCATGACCGCGTCGTACTCCACCATCAGACGGTCCCGCGTCACCTTCGCGATGATGCTGGCCGCTCCGATGGAAATGCTTTTCGCGTCGCCCTTGATGATGGGCACCTGACGGATGGAAACCTCCGGGATCGTCACGGCGTCATTTAACAGAAGCGTCGGCTGCGGATCCAGCTTTCCGACGGCCTCCCGCATTGCTTCGTAAGTCGCCTGGAGAATGTTGATCTCATCGATGCGCTGCGGGCTGCGCATTCCGATGCCCACGGCCACCGCCTGATCCATGATCTGATCGTAGAGCTCCTCCCGCTTTTTCGCGGACAGCTTTTTGGAATCGTTGATATAGAGGATGCGGCAGTCCTTCGGCAGAATCACCGCCGCGGCCACCACCGGTCCCGCCAGCGGCCCGCGCCCCACCTCATCGATGCCGCAGATATACTCATAATCCGCATATTTATTTTCATAAATCCTCAGGCTTTCAATCCGCGCGATCTCCGCCTCCAGCTTTGCCAGCCGCTTTCGCGCCTGCTCCGCCAGAGAACGCACACCCGCCCGGTCGTCCGTCTCATATTCCCGGATAAAATCCCCCAGATCACCGTCCGCCGTCGCCTGAAGCTGCGCCCGGATCTCGCCTATCTTTTTCTCAGCCATATTGATCCCCCTTTTACTGCAATGAACCCGCCGGCAGCTCCAACGTGATCCGTCCCAGCCGCCCCGAGCGGAAGTCCTCGATCAACAGCGCCGCCGCCTTGCTGTAATCGGTCTCCCCGCCGGTGCGGACACAGTTCCTGCTCTGCGCGATCTGCTCCAGAATACTCACCGCTTCCGCCTCTTCCGAAATCTGATACCGCTCTCCCAGCACCCCTGGATACTGCTCCGTCAGATACCGGATCAGCTCCAGAGACAGTTCGTCAATATTCAGCAGCGTGTCGTTCATGGAGCCGATGAAGGCCAGACGCATTCCCACCGCCTGATCGTCAAACTTCGGCCACAAAATCCCCGGCGTGTCCAGAAGCTCCACATTTTTATTCAGGCGGATCCACTGCTTTCCCTTCGTGACGCCGGGCTTATTGCCCGTCCGGGTGACCGCCTTTCCGGCGAACGTATTGATAAAGGTCGACTTTCCCACGTTCGGGATGCCCACCACCATCGCGCGGATCGGCCGGTTCT
Source organism: Clostridiales bacterium (assembly GCA_021205085.1). GTDB lineage: Bacteria > Bacillota > Clostridia > Lachnospirales > Lachnospiraceae > Eubacterium_I. The sequence goes on from JAJPYF010000033.1 coordinate 1,952, forward strand.
GAATGCCGCGCCGCCGGTCGCGCTCGATTTTCTCCCTGCAGGACTCCATGATCGTATCCCGGATCAGCTTCATGCTGTTTTTCCTTCTGGCGTCCAGCTCCACGACAAAAAAGCCCTGTTCCTGAAACCAGGTTTTCCAGAGCCTGTTTGCCTTCTCATCCGCCAGATCCGCCTTGTTCAGCAGAATCAGGCGCGCTTTATTTTTCCCCAGCTCGTCAATGTCCGGATTGCGGCTGCTTAAGGGGAGCCGCGCGTCCACCAGCTCAATGACCAGATCGATCAGTTTTATATCCTCCTGCATCTGACGCTTCGCCTTCGTCATATGCCCCGGATACCATTGAAAATTCATGACTGTTCTCCTCGCATCTCTTACTTCACTCTGCCGAAATCAAGGAACGAGGAATAGTAAAACCACGCCTTCCCGACGATATACTCCTCCTTCACGTTCCCGATGTTGGCATACCGGCTGTCCTCACTGTTGTTCCAGTTGTCGCCCAGCACAAAATATTCGTCCTCGCCGACGGTGATCTCCTCCCCGGCCAGCCCGGCGTTTTTGATGGCTTCCGTATCCTCATCGTCATAGATCTCGCCGTTGACATAGAGAACGCCGTCCGTGATCTGCACCGTGTCCCCGGGGACCGCCACCACGCGCTTGATGTAGTACTGGCTCTTCTCATTCCCATTCGGCAGAAAAACAACCACGTCGCCCGATTTCGGATTCGAGAAACTGTAAATGAACCGGTTGACAAACACATTCTCACCGTCCGAGAGCGTGCTCTCCATTGAACTCCCCGCCACCGTCACACGCATGCCCATACAAAACACCAGGACAAAGGCGATAAACAGAACAATCGCAATCTTCGCGGCAAAAACAAATACATTTTTCACCGCACTCACGGAAATCTTTTTCCGATGCCGCCGGAAACCCAGACCCTTTGAGCGCATAGGTCACCTCCAAAGTCTTTTCTGTAAAGCAAAAGGGGCTGTGATTTACACAACCCCTCCAAACGCCTGTTATCTCACTAACTCTTTTACCTTTGCCCGCTTGCCGACGCGACCTCTCAGGTAATTCAGCTTCTCCGTTCTGACATTACCTCGGCGAACCCCCTAGATCTTCTCAACAGAGGGGGAGTGAAGCGGCCATGTCTTCTCGACGCCGACGCCGCTGGAGAACTTGCGGACCGTAAAGGTCTCACGGTTGCTTCCGCCCTGTCTCTTTAAAACGGTACCCTCGAACACCTGAATTCTCTCACGGTTGCCCTCTTTGATCTTTGCGTGTACACGAACCGTGTCGCCGACACGGAAATCCGCGATGTCATCGCGCATCTGCTCAGCTTCAATGTTTTTGATAATCTCACTTGCGTTCATACTGTGACCTCCTGATATTCAGATGTTCTTAATACAATGCGTAACAGAGGACCATCTATTTTCTTCACAACATGTGTTACTCTAACACAGATGATTTGGAAATGCAAGATATTTTTGCGAAAAACCTCTCTTAGGAGCGGATTTCCTCGAGAATCCGCTTCACATCCTCCCGCGACAGATCCGCTCCCTCCAGGAGCTCCGGACGCCGCTGCAGGGTGCGCAGGACGGACTGCTCATGCCGCCACGCCTCCACCTTCTGATGATCCCCGGACAAAAGCACCGGCGGCACCTCCCGGCCCATCCATTCGGCCGGACGGCTGTACTGGGGATACTCCAGAAGTCCGCCCTCCAGGGACTCCGTGCTTCCCGACTCCTCGTTGGTGAGGACGCCCGGCACCATCCGCGCGATCGCGTCCGCCATCACCATCGCCGGAAGCTCCCCGCCGGTCAGAACATAGTCGCCGATGGAGACCTGATCCGTCACGATCTCCTCCAGAACCCGCTCATCGACGCCCTCATAGTGGCCGCAGAGGAAAATCAGCTCCTCCTCCTGCGCCAGAGACCGCGCCATGGGCTGGTCAAAAAGCCTGCCCTGCGGCGTCAGATAAATACACCGCGGTCTGCGGCCGATCCCGTCGACGACCGATCTCCATGCGTCGTAGACAGGCTGGGCCTGCATCACCATCCCCGCGCCGCCCCCGTAGGGGTAATCGTCGACCTTGTTGTGCCGGTCCTGCGTGTAGTCGCGGATGTTCACCAGATTCAGTTCGATCAGTCCGTTGTCAATGGCGTTTCCGATGATGCTGGTCGCGAGACCCTGACGCACCATGTCCGGAAACAAGGTTAAGATATGGAATCGCATGATTGCTCCGTTATTATTATTTTAGATGCTCGCAGAAACACCTCAACAGCGGGCACGCTCTCGCTAGACTCCGCACGCAGCGGTACATAAGAGACCAGAATACGGTCTCTAAGTACCGGCGGCTCCGAACTACCCGCTTTTGAGGTGTTTGCTGCTCGCATCACCTGCACATTATATCATCATATGATTTTCAATATATCCGCACGCAGATGATTCCTGCGATTCTCAGCTACGCAGGCCCGGCATCAGGTATACCATGATTTCCCCGGTTTCCATGTTGACCTGCCTCACGCAGTCGCGGATGGCGGGGAGAAGCAGCTCGCCGCCCTCTGCGGTTTTTACCACATAGACATCGTTCGCACCGGTCTGCATCACATCGGCCAGCTCCCCCAGCGCTTCCCCGTCTGTGGAGACGACCCGCATCCCGATCATATCGGCGATGAAATACTCATCCTTCTCCAACCCGACTGCGTTTTCCCGCGTCACGTAGAGGCTTTTTTTGTGAAACCGCTCCACCTCGTTGATGTTGGTGAACTCCCGGAATTTCAATATGACCATCTGTCCGGAAAATTTTACCTGTGTGACCGTGAGGTCGATCTCCTCTTTTCCGGTGTCCAGAATGACCTGCTTCAGCTTTTTAAAGCGCTTCACGTCGTCGGTGGTCGGAAAAACCTTCACTTCCCCGGATACGCCGTGAGGGCTCGTGATAATGCCGACCTGAAATCTGTCCTGCATAAACTCTCCCTGTTTTTACATAGTCTCTTCATAAACGAAAGGACATGGCTTCCGTCACGTCCCCTCTGCTTCAAAAACGCAAATTCTTGTATTAATCCTGTTGCACGATCTCAACGACGACCTTTTTGTCCTCACGGGATGCCGCCGCCTTCACGACAGAGCGGATTGCCTTGGCGATCCGGCCCTGCTTACCGATAACCTTACCCATATCGGTCTGCGCAACGTGAAGCTCCAAAACGATCACGCGCTCCTTTTCGGTCTCCGTGACAGATACCTCTTCCGGGTGATCGACCAGTGATTTTGCAATCACTTCAACCAATTCTTTCATCACGTCACCTCACGAATCTATTTCTCGATACCTGCGATTTTAAAAATCTTGTCCACAGTCTGTGTGGGCTGCGCACCGGTAGCCAGCCATTTCTTTGCCGCTTCCTCATCTACGCGGATCACAGACGGCTCTTTTGTCGGATCATAGTAGCCGATCTCCTCGATAAACCTGCCGTCACGCGGGCTTCTGGCATCTGCAACAACGATTCTGTAAAAAGGCGCCTTTTTCTGCCCCATTCTCTTTAATCTGATCTTTACCATCTCTTTCACCTCCTGTTAGAAATATTTATCTGAACTATTCAGCCGTTTCGCCGCACTGCCGGGCAAACGGAATGAATAAGCGGATAACGCATCCGTCAAAACGGGAATCCCTTCATACCGCCCATTTTGCCGCCAAGGCCGCCGAAGCCGCCCATACCGCGCCGGCCCTTTTTCATGCCGGACATCTGCTTCATCATCTTGCGGGCCTGGTCAAACTGCTTCACAAGGCGGTTGACCTCGCTGATATCCACGCCCGCCCCCTGTGCGATCCGCCGTTTGCGGCTGGGGTTGATCAGGGAAGGATTGTCCCTCTCCTGCGGCGTCATGGAATAAATGATGCCCTCGATCCGCGCCATCTTTTTGTCATCCATGGCGTCCTCGATCTGCTTCATCTGGGATTTGTTCACACCCGGCATCATGCCGAGCACACTGGTGATACCACCCATCTTTTTCATCTGGTTCATGGACTCCAGATAATCATTGTAGGAGAACTCGGCCTTGCGCATGCGCTGTTCCATCTCAGCGGCCTTCTCCTGATCCATCTCAGCCTCAGCCTTCTCGATCAGAGAGAGGACATCGCCCATGCCCAGAATCCGGGAGGCCATCCGATCCGGATAGAACTGCTCCAGATCCGAGAGCTTCTCTCCCATACCTGCGTAAAAAATCGGCTTTCCGGTCACTGCACGGATGGAGAGCGCCGCGCCGCCGCGCGTATCGCCGTCCAGCTTCGTGAGAATCACGCCGTCAATCCCGATCTTCTCATCAAAGGTGCCGGCTACATTCACCGCATCCTGTCCGGTCATGGCATCGACCACCAGAATCGTCTGCGCCACGTCCACATGCTCCCGGATCTCGACGAGCTCATTCATCATATCCTCATCGATATGAAGCCGTCCCGCGGTATCCAGAATGATGATATTGTGGCCGTTCTTCGCCGCATGCTCCACGGCAGCCTTTGCGATGTCTACCGGCTTGTGGCCGTCGCCCATGGTGAAGACATCCACACCCTGCTTCTCTCCGTTGATCTGCAGCTGCTGAATGGCAGCCGGCCGGTACACGTCGCAGGCGACAAGCAGCGGTTTCTTTCCCTTCTGCTTATACTTCCCGGCAAGCTTCGCCGCGGTGGTCGTCTTTCCTGCGCCCTGAAGGCCCGCCATCATGATGATCGTGGTCGCCTTGCCGGGATTCAACTGAATCTCCGCGGTCTCGGAGCCCATCATCTTGACCATTTCCTCGTTGACGATCTTGATGACCATCTGGCCGGGGTTTAAGCCGTTCATCACATCGGAACCGACCGCGCGCTCCTGCACTGCGGCGATGAACTGTTTGACCACCCGGAAGTTTACATCCGCCTCCAGAAGAGCCATTTTGACCTCTTTCATCGCGGTCTTCACATCCGCCTCGGTCAGCCGTCCCTTGCTCCGCAGGTTCTTAAACACATTCTGTAGTTTTTCGGTCAGACTGTCAAATGCCATGCTACAGCTCCTCTAAAATCCGTTCGGAAATCCGGTGAATCTCCTGCATCGCGCCGGGCTCACCCGACTCCGAAAGCTCCTGAATCCGGGTCACGTCATCGCGGGTCCGCAAGAACCGCTCCACCAGATGAAGCTTCTCCTCGTAGGAGGCGAGGATCCGGTCGCATCTGCGGACAAGGTCGTGCACACCCTGGCGGCTGATGCCGCGCTCCTGTGCGATCTCGCCCAGCGACATGTCGTTTAAGACGACATCCCCGTACACGCTTTTCTGATGCTCCGTCAGCAATTCTCCGTAAAAATCATACAAAAAAACCTGACGCCCGATTTTCTCCATATCAATCACCTTCGGTAGAGTAACACAGATAAAAACGGGTGTCAAGTATTTTTTCTTTACACTTTATTATGTTTTCACTCCTCCGCATTCCGCACGATTTTATACACCGACGTGTGCGAGTAGGTCATCGGATCATTGTGCGCGAAAAAGACCGTTCCGTCCACCGGCGAGAAGATCTGCTCCAGCACCTCCCCCTCGTAGGGGTCGAGAATCTCCGCAAGCACCTCGCCCTGGCTGACCGTCTCGCCCGCCTTCACCCTGCCGTCAAAGATGCCGGACGCCTCCGCGCGGACAGACGCCATCGCGCGGTCGGAAACCACCTCGGAAATATAGCCCTCGTGGGATTTATACTGCACGATCCCCTGCTTGCCCAGAAAATTCAGCACACACCGCACCGCCTGCATCGCGGATTCCTTGTCGATGGTGTCCGTGCTGTTCGTGTACACACTGAATGCCTTGCTCTCCCAGATCTGCCAGTTATAGTTCAGCGTCGTCGTGTCGTAGGGGCGCACCTCACGGATGACCACATAGGGAAAGCCGAACTGCTTCGCCAGCTCCACGTCCTCCAGGCCGGTGCGCATCATGCGGACATGGGGGATGAAATTCCCCGGCATGTAAAAGCTGGTAAACTGCATGCCGTACCTGTAATCCTGAATCTCCTCAAAAATACCCGCCGCAATCCGCTGCGTCGTCTCCCCCAGGCTGTACCCAGGAAACATGCGGTTGATATCGCTGTTGTCGATGGGCCAGAACCGCTTCTGAATATTCATGGAATAAGGATTCATCGAGGGAATCACCAGAATCCTGTGTCCCGGATTCAGCTTTCCTTTCTTTTCCAGCTGCTTTAAGTAGCGGATGATCTGGGAACAGGTGTAGAGCTGCTGCACCTCATTGCCGCGGCATCCGCCCACAATGCACGCGGACTTCTCTCCGCTCCCGAACTCATAGCCGGTAACGCGGAAATCATCCCGATACAAAGATTTGATCTCATAAACCGTCTTTTTCGTCATGCCACATCCTCCAGAATCCGCGCGATCAGGGAGCCCTCATCCACCACCGGGTACTCCCGGATGGTAAAGAGCAGTCCGTCCACCGGCGACACCACATGAGCCAGTTCTTCTCCGGTCATGGGATTGACAATGCTGCCGATGAAGTCTCCCGCCTTCACCCGGTCGCCGTGCATCGCGTTCTTGATAAAAATGCCGCTGTGAGTGGCATTTAAGAAGCTCACCTTCCCGTCCTCGGACACCACGGGTTCCCGCGATACCGGGACATCCTCCTGCCAGATGCCCATGTCGTACATCAGGTGGAAAATCCCGTCCGTCAGCCGCTGTCCGTACTCCTTTGTGATGCGCATGCCGACGCCCATCTCTACCACAATGGTCGGAACCCCTCTGGAATTCATCGTGTGCGCCAGCGTGGACTCCAGCACCGTGCTCGCGGCATGAACCCAGATAAAGTCCAGATTCAGCTTTTTCGCCATGGGCACCAGCTTCTCGCTGGTGTTGACATTGATCCGCGCCTGCGGCATTTCCGTCAGGAAAATATTGCTGGCGTGGATGTCGATACACACATCCGCCCCGTCCAGATCCTCACAGATCTCCGCCGCCACATACTCCGTCATGCTGCCGTCCCGGTTTCCGGGAAACAGGCGGTTCATGTCCAGATCAAACGCCGGAATCCCGCGGGTCAGGGAGTCAATGCCCAGCGGGTTCATCGCCGGATAAATATCCACCGTTCCGGTGAGCAGATCGCGCCGCTCCCGGATCCGCCGGAGCACCTCATAGCAGACAAACTGACCCTCCAGCTCATCGCCGTGCGTGCCCGTCACGATGCAGATCCGCTTCCCGCCGTCTTTTCCTCCGGGGCTCACCCGCATCTTTCGAATATTTAAAACCTCGTCCACGGGCAGACCCACGGACGCCACATTCTCAATCATAACTGTTCCATGTCCTTTCTCAATCCGTCACAATCACCGACACACTCTGCCTCTGCATCCCGCCGCCGACCATCATTCCCTTGTTCATCTGGCAGTCCGCGGCATCCCGCCCGCAGGAGATAAAAATATACTGATCATCCGCCTCGCGGCCGTTTGTCGGATCGACGCCGTACCAGACGCCGTCCTCGCAGACCTCCACCCACGCGTGGCTTGCGCCCTCCCCGATCATCATTCCCACCACATACCGGGCGGGGATGTGCTCCAGCCGCAGCAGCGCCAGCAGGATGTGGGCATAGTCCTGACAGACACCGTGCCGCAGGGCGAACGCCTCCTCCGCCTTTGTCGAAACCCCGGTGCTTCCCGGCGCATACAGCATGTCCTGATACAGAAGGTTCATATAATAGACCGCCGCCTCACGGGCAGACATGCCGAAAACCGGGTGCTTCCGCCAGTATGTCCGGATCGAATCCCCCGCTTTCGTATAATAGGAAGGATAGCGGTACTTGCCCAGCTCCTTCTCCGCCGCGGCACGTCCCGGCTGCAGCCCCGTTCTGGCCTGCCCCTGCACCGTGATCCGGAACAGGCGGTGCGGCTGCCCGGCCACACCGCAGAGTGTCTGATTCCCGAAGGAATCAATGCTTGTAAAATTGTGGCTCTCCGGATCCAGAAAAATCCGGATCCCCTCGATTTGCTGCACTTCGTCGCTCTTCGGAAAGCATTTCAGCGTATAATTGTGCTGCGATGCCGGCTCGGAAAACATCAGGCTCATCTGATAGATAAAATGCAGTTCTCTCACAGATTATCCCCCTTAGTTATAAAAGATCCTCTACATCATAATTACGAGATCCTCAATCAGCGACACGATCCGGTATTCATCCACCGGCTCCGTCTCCGCGATCTCCCGGATCTCATCGAGATATTCCCGATGGTAGCGCATGCCGCTCTGCTCGACCCGCGGCGCCAGCCGCTCCAGCTCCCGAAGGATCGCCGTCCCGTCCATGCCGAGCCGCGCGTAGAGGTCGATCCGCTCAATCCGTTTGCCGGCTTTTAAGACATTGCGCACCTGCGGATTGTCGACTTTATCATCCATGATCCCCCAGAAGGCCATAATGTGATCGATGGCGTCCTGCAGCGCAAGCAGAGGTGCCTCGCTGACCTTCGCCGCCTGAATGTCATAGATGGTCATCTGTATGTAGGCCAGCGCCTCGCTTCCCAGAATCTCCCGCATGATAATGCCGTTGTCATAGGCGCGCGTCATATTGCTCAGGATGGAGTTCGGATCCTCCGCGTCAAACGGATATCTCTTCCGGAACTCCTCCGTCCCGCCATAGATGTCCGGGATATCCAGCTTTTCACAGAAAATCCGGTAATCTCCCGCCTTGTCGATCATGGAATCATAACTGTCAAAATACAGACTGAGCGTCGTGTAGACCCGCTCCGTGTAGCGCCCCAGCCAGAATAAGTTATCAATATGCTCTAATGAGATAGTACCCATGTGTCTTTAAATCCTCCTCCCTGTGATGAATTGACGATAAAGGAATCCGGGTTCCGGGTAAACCGCGTCAGGCCGTTCTTCCACACCATGGGCTCATCCGCCATCAGGACAAACGCCCGCAGGTCCGCCTTGCGCTGCACGATCTGATCGCCGTCCATGACATCCATATCCAGAAAATCAATGACCTCCTGCGCGATAAACCGCCGCGGCTCCGCCTTCAGCAGAGAGATGAAGCCCTCCTTCTGCGGTTTGGTCATCGTGTTTCCGAACACCACGCCGTAGCCTCCGGCCTCCGCCACATCCTTCAGCACAAGGTCGTCAAAGTGCTCCAGCACATAGGCCATATCCTCCTCGTAAAACGGCAGGTACGTCGGCGCATTGCGGAGAACCGGCTCCTCCCCCAGATAATAGCGGATCATCTTCGGGACAAAATAGTAAATGCCCTTGTCGTCCGCCACGCCGTTGCCCGGCACATTGAGCAGCGCTACATTCCCCTTGCGGAAGACATCGTAAATGTGCGGCACGCCGATCAGCGACTCCGGCTTAAAATTCATCGGATCGAGATAATCATCCGAGATCCTGCGGTAGACCGCGCCGACGCGCTCCTTTTTCCCGGAATAGTCCTTAAAGTAGAGGACATCGTCCTCCACCACGAGATCCTGCCCGATCGCCAGCGTCGACCCGGTTTTCTCCGCCAGATAGGAGTGCTCAAAATAGGCGGAATTAAACCGTCCCGGCGTCAGAATCACATTCAGCCCGCCGGTGTTGACATAATCCATCGTCTTTTTCAGGAGATCCGCATAGTTGCGGTTGTCCTCAATATGCGTCTCGCGGAACGTCCGCGGAGAGCTCATCCTGCAGAGCTGCCGCGCGATCATCGGGTACGACGCCCCGGACGGCACGCGCAGATTATCCTCCAGAATATACCACTCCCCGTCCTTGCCCTGAACCAGGTCAATGCCGGAGATATGGGACGAGACATCCTTCACCGGACAGACGCCCTCGCACTCCGCCATGTAGCCGCTGGAGGCAAAAATGAAATCCTCCGGAACCACCCCGTCCTTTACGATCTTTTTCTCCCCGTAAATATCTTTGAGGAAAAGGTTCAGCGCACGCACACGCTGCTTTAGCCCCCGCTCCAGATAGTCAAACTCATCCGCCCCGATCACGCGCGGAATCGCGTCAAAGGGAAATAGCTGCTCGTGAAAGACATTATTTTTATAAATGCCGAACTTCACGCCGTACCGCGCCAGCAGCCGGTTGACCTTGTCTGTGTTCCGGAACAGATCCATGTCATAAAACTCCATACTCCAATCTCCTTCCTATGATATCGCCTCTCCGTCTTTTGTGTAAAAAAGGGCGCTCTGTCATCGAACAGAACGCCCTTGTTCACCTGCGTATATACATAAATTCATTATACCGTGTTCAAAAAGTTTGTCAACCAAAACCTACAGCGCGGTCTGCACCAGCTTCACACGGTATCCCTCCCGCTCCAGCGCCTGAAGAATCTGATTCTTGTGCTCTGTGCCGAAAGCCTCCATCGTGATCCGCAGCTCCACTGCCGCGTTCCGGTTGGAGGAGACAAACTGGTTGTGCTCCAGCTTGATAACGTTGCCCTGATTGTCCGCAACGATGCCGGATACCCGGTGCAGCTCGCCCGGTTTGTCCGGAAGCAGGACGGAAACCGTGAAAATGCGGTCGCGGAAGATCAGTCCGCGCTGCACCACTGAGGACATCGTGATGACATCCATGTTCCCGCCGCTTAAAATGGCCGCCACGCGCTTGTCCTTCACATCCAACTGTTTGAGCGCCGCAACCGTCAGAAGCCCGGAATTCTCCACGATCATCTTGTGGTTCTCCACCATATCGAGGAAGGCGACAATGAGGTCGTCGTCGTCCACCGTGATGATGTCGTCCAGATTCTTGCTGACATAGGGAAAAATCGTTTCCCCCGGCGTCTTCACCGCCGTGCCGTCGGCGATCGTGCTGACGCTCGGCAGCGTGACCACCTTCCCGGCCCGGATGGACTCCTGCATGCAATTTGCCTTCGCGGGCTCCACCCCGATGACCTTAATCTTCGGGTTCAGCATCTTGGCCAGCGTGGAAACACCCGTCGCAAGCCCGCCGCCGCCGATGGGCACCAGAATATATTCCACCAAAGGAAGATCCTTGAAAATCTCCATGGCGATGGTTCCCTGCCCCGTCGCCACCGCGAGGTCGTCAAACGGATGGATAAAAGTATATCCGTGCTCATCCGCCATCTCCAGCGCCTTCGCGCACGCCTCATCGTAGACATCCCCGTAGAGCACAACCTCCGCGCCGTATCCCTTTGTGCGGTTTACCTTGATGAGCGGCGTCGTGGTCGGCATGACAATGATCGCCTTCGCACCGAACTTCTGCGCCGCGTAGGCCACGCCCTGCGCATGGTTCCCCGCCGACGCCGTGATCAGCCCGCGGCCGCGCTCCTCGGCCGAGAGGGTGCTGATCTTGTAATACGCACCCCGCACCTTGTATGCGCCGGTAAACTGCATATTCTCCGGTTTTAAATAAACCTTGTTGCCTGTCTGCTCACTCAGGAACTCGCTGTAGATCAGCTTCGTCTCCTGCGTGACCTCCTTCACAATCTCGCTCGCCTCCTCGAAGCGGTCAAGCGTCAGCATCTCGCTCATATCCGAATCCTCCTCACTCATTTGTATGGAACAGCGCGTCCACAAACTCATCCGCGTCAAACTTCTGCAAATCCTCGATGGTCTCCCCGACTCCGATGTATTTTACCGGGATCCCCAGCTCCGACTGGATCGCCACCGCAATGCCGCCCTTGGCCGTCCCGTCCATCTTGGTCAGCACAATGCCGGTGATCTGGGCCGCCTCCGAGAACTGCCTCGCCTGATTTAAGGCATTCTGTCCGGTCGTCGCGTCCAGAACCACCAGCGTCTCGCGGAACGCGTCCGGATATTCCCGCTCCAGAATGCGGTTGATCTTTTTTAACTCTTCCATCAGATTCTTCTTATTATGAAGGCGTCCGGCCGTATCAATCAGGAGAACATCCGCGTTTCGCGCCTTCGCCGCATGAA
>JAJPYF010000033.1:13831-60490 GCA_021205085.1 Clostridiales bacterium
TCATAGAGATTCGTGTTTTTTTTTTTTGATTCGGGGAAGACGTAGATCTCCACACCGGCCCGGTGCGCCCACTCCGTAAGCTGCTCCCCGGCCGCCGCGCGGAACGTATCCGCCGCACCGAGAATCACCTTCCGCCCCTGTGCCTTTAGCTTCGAGGCCAGCTTGCCGATCGTCGTCGTCTTTCCGACGCCGTTCACGCCGATCACCAGCACCACGGACTTCTCACTCTCAAAGCGGTACGCCGCCTCCCCGATCTGCATCTGCTCCTTGATACTCTCGATCAGCAGCTCCTTGCACGCCTCCGGCTCCTTAATGTGCTGCTCCTTCACCTTTTCCTTCAGGTTCTCTATGATCTCCTCCGTCGCGCGGACGCCGAGATCGCCCATCACGAGGATCTCCTCGATCTCCTCATAAAAATCCTCGTCGATATGGGAAAATCCCTTAAACACCGAGTCAATCCCGGAGACAATATTATTTCTCGTCTTCGTCAGGCCGTTGACCAGCCGCCGGAAGAATCCCTTTTTCTCTTCGCTCATCACATCCTCCTTCCATCTCAGGCATCCAGCTCACTCTCGATCAGGTTCACCGACACCAGCGCCGACACGCCCTTCTCCTGCATCGTGATTCCGTACAGCCGGTCCGCGGCGATCATCGTCCCGCGCCGGTGCGTGATAATGATAAACTGCGTGTGCTGCGTCAGCTTATGCAAATACCGGGCGTACCGCTCCACATTCGGGTCGTCCAGCGCCGCCTCGATCTCGTCCAGCAGACAGAACGGCGACGGTTTCAGATTCTGTATCGCGAAAAGCAGGGCGATCGCCGTCAGCGCCTTCTCTCCGCCGGAGAGCTGCATCATGTTCTGCAGCTTCTTGCCCGGCGGCTGGGCGATGATGCGGATGCCGCAGTCCAGAATGTCCTGATCCTCGGCCATCGCCAGCTCCAGCGTTCCCTTTCCCCCGCCAAAAAGCTCCTTAAACGTCCGGTCAAACTCCCTTTGGATATCCGCGAACTTCTCCGCGAACTGTTTTTTCATTCCCTCATCCAGCTCCGCGATGATGCCCTCCAGCGTCTTCTCCGCCTGCTGCAGATCCTCGTACTGCCCCTTAAGGAACGTATAGCGCTCCGAGACGGAACGGTATTCCTCGATCGCATTGACATTGACATTGCCGAGCTTCCGGATCTCCTCCTTTACCGCGGAAATCTGTTTTTTCAGCTCGGCCGCGCCCGGAAGGTCGTCGGAGCGCAGCTTCATCGCCTCGTGGCGCGTCAGCTCGTACTCATGCCACATATATTCGGTCTGGGATTCTCTGGTGTGCTCCAGCTTCTCCCGCTGGTCGTTCAGGCGGAAAAGCTCCTTGTCCAGCTGGGACAGCTCCTGCGAAAGCGCCTCCCGCTTCTCGAAAAATCCCTTGTGCTCCCGCGCCATCTCTTCCTTTCCGGTTGTACACTGCTCCAGATCCGCGCACAGCGTCTCCCGCCGCTTCGCGGTCTCCCCGCAGCTTTCGGTCAGCTCCTCAATCTCCTGCTGCCGTTTCTCGATCTCCTGCCCGCTGTTGGAGGCGTTCAGGAGAACCTCCTGCTGCGTCTGGTGAAGTCCCAGTATCTCCTCCGCCACACGTTGAATGTTTTCTCTGGAAAAATCGGATTTCTGGACAAGCTGTGCAATGGCAACCGTTGCAGCGGAAATCTCCGCCTGCTTCGCCTCCGCCTCCTTGTTCAGCGCTTCCAGCTCTCCCGCCAGCGCCTCGTTCTGAGCGGTAATGTCCGCTTCGCGCTTACGGGAATGCTCCACCTGAAGAAGAACCTGCTGCTTGTCCAGCTCCGCTTCACTCTTCTCATCGTCCAGCTTCTGAAGCTCGCCGCGGATATTCTCGTAGAATGCCTCCTGCTGCGCCTGCTCTTCCCTGAGATGCTCCACCTCCACCTGCAGCGTGTTCTGCCGGATGTAGAAATCCTGCAGCGTCGTCGCCAGCTCGTCAAAATCATCCTTCAACAGCGCATCCGCCGTCCGGACATCCTCCAGACGCTCCTGCACCTTCTTTGACTGCTCCGTATGCTCCCGGATCTGACGCTCCAGCGCCGCGATCTCACGGCCGCGCCCCAGGAGGTTGCTGCTGTTCTTAAACGCGCCGCCGGTCATGGAACCGCCCGGCATGAGTGACTCGCCCTCCAGCGTCACAATGCGGAGGGAATAGTGGTATTTCCGCTCGATCGCGATGGCGTGATCGATCGTGTCCGCCACCAGCACCCTTCCAAGCAGATAGCCCGCCACCTGCCGGTAGCGCTCCTCCGTCTTCACCAGTGTATCCGCCATGCCGATGGCGCCCTGCTCATGGAGGGCTTTTCTGGCCGGAACCGACTCCGGCGCCGACACACTGGTCAGCGGGAGGAAGGTCGCCCGCCCGTATCGTTTCTCTTTTAACCACGCGATCATCCGCTTCGCCGTATCCTCGTTGTCCGTCACAATATTCTGGATACTGCCGCCTAAAGCGGTCTCGATCGCGGTCTCATACCGCTTGTCCACACGGATCAGGTCGGCCACCACGCCGCGGATGCCCGGCGTATCCGCCTTTCGCTCCATGACCCGGCGGATGCTGTTCCCGTATCCATCGTAGCGCTCCGCGATGTTTTTCAATGTCTCCAGACGGGAGGTCTCCCGCATCGCCTGCTGCCGGAGGCTGTCGAACTCCTTCTCCAGCTCCTCCGCCTGCTGCCGCCACTTCCGACGCTTCTGATCCACTCCGATCTTCTGCTTCTCCATGTCGAGGATTTTCTCATTTAACTGATTTAAGGCATCCTCCCGGCTTTCAAGCTGCCCCGCGACATCCGTGCCGGTGCTCTGCTGCGCCAGAAGCTGGCTGTTTAACTGTGCCCTGCGGATATCCGCCTGCTCGATGATCGTATTAAAACGCTGCTGGCCGCCCTCAATGGAAGCCCTCGCGTCCAAGAGGGCGAGAATCTCCTGCTGGCCGGCCTCGATTTTCTCACCGGCCTGCGCCGCCTTCTCCTGCAGCTGCTCCAGTCCGGCCTCCAGTTCCCGCTTTTTGGCCTCCGCCTCCGCGATCTGACGGTCCGTCTCAGCCTTCTCATCGCTGTAGCGCTGCCCGGTCTGCTGGCGGCGGTCAATCTCCTCCTCCAGTGTGTCCAGCCGCTCCCGGACATGCGACTCGCTCTGCTCGATCGTCCAGATCTGCTCCCGCAGGACATTGATCCGGCCCTCCAGCTTCTCCCGCTCCACGTCGGTCTCGCTGATCTGTCCGGTCAGAAGCGCAATCCGCGCGTCGTTCTCCTGTATCTTTGCGTCCAGCTCCTCATACCGGAGCCGTGTCTGCTCAAATTCCGCCGAGGCGGCCGTCTGCTGCCCGTCCGCGATCTCATACTTCTCCCGGACGGACGCCTCCTCCCGCTCCACGCGGTCCATCTCGGAGAGGAAAAGATTCACCTCACAGACCTTCAGCTCGTCCTTTTTCTTTAAATAAATGCGCGCATGCTCCGACTGGCGCTCCAGCGGGCCGACCTGCCGCTCCAGCTCCGTCAGAATATCCGTGATGCGCACCATATTCTGCTGCTCGGTCTCCAGCTTTTTCACGGTCATCTGCTTGCGGCGCTTAAACTTCACAATGCCCGCCGCCTCGTCGAAGAGCTCCCGCCGTTCCTCCGGCTTGCCGCTTAAGATCCGGTCGATCTGCCCCTGGCCGATGATGGAGTAGCCCTCCTTGCCGATGCCCGTGTCATAGAACATCTCGTTGATATCTTTTAACCGGCAGGCCGTCCCGTTTAAGAGGTACTCGCTCTCCCCCGAACGGTAAACCCGCCGCGCGACCGTCACCTCCGAATAATCCAACGGCAGGTAATGATCGGAATTGTCCAGCGTGATCGCCACATAGGCAAAGCTCACCGGCTTGCGGTTCTCCGTCCCGGCAAAAATCACATCCTGCATGCTGGAGCTGCGGAGCTGCTTTACCTTCTGCTCACCAAGCACCCACCGCACCGCGTCGGCCACGTTGCTCTTTCCGCTGCCGTTCGGACCCACGATGCCGGTGATCCCGTTATGGAACTCCAGAACGATCCGGTTCGCAAAGGATTTAAACCCCTGTATCTCAATGGACTTCAGGTACATAGGATCCTCCTTTCAGCCGCAGGATCGTCCGGTATGCCGCCTCCTGCTGCGCCGCCTTCTTCGTAGGCCCCTCGCCGCACCCCATCGGCTCCCCGCCGACGCGCGCCTCGATCCGGTAGGTCTTGTTGTGATACGGCCCCAGCTCCTCCAGAAGTACATATTCCAGCGTACCCAGACCATCATTCTGCAGAATCTCCTGCAGAATCGTCTTGCTGTCGTAAAAAAGCTGCATGTGCTCCAGATCCTTCAGCACAAACCGGGTGATAAACGCCTTCGCCCCGGCAAACCCGCCGTCCAGATAAACCGCGCCGATGACCGCCTCGAACGCATCCGAAAGAATCGACTTGCGCTTCCGGCCGCCGGTGTGCTCCTCACCCTTCCCCATAAAAAGATAATCCCCCAGGCGGATCGCCCCGGTGCAGAACGCCAGCGTCTGCTCGCAGACAATGCTCGCGCGGACACGGGTCAGCTCCCCCTCCGCCCAGTCCGGATGGCTCTGAAACAAATGCTCGCTGGTGACAATCTCCAGCACCGCGTCGCCGAGGAACTCCAGGCGCTCATTGTTGTATGTTTTTTTCATATGATGCTCATTGGCATAGGAGCTGTGCGTCAGTGCCTGCCGCAGCAGTCCCTCATTTTGGAAATGATATCCGATGAGGTCCTGAAATTCCCGCATTTTTTCCATCTGTGTTATCCTCTTTGTTTCATAATTCAGGGCTGCTGTATCCGTACAGCAGCCCCGTGTTCACCGTACCTATCATCCATTCCCTTACAGAGAACTGTTCCGGATCTGCCGGACCGCGTCGCCGACCGTCCGGATCTGATCCGCCTCTTCCGCAGGAATCTCGATACCGAACTCTTCCTCCAGCTCGGTGATAATCTGGAACAAATCCAGAGAATCAGCGTCAAGCTCTTCAAACGTCGTCTCCTCTGTGATATCATCCGCTTCCACATCCAGCACTCCTGCTATGATCGTCTGAATCTTCTCGAATTCCATGCCATTTGTCCCTCCTTTCCTGTCGTATTTCTCTATAAACGAAGTTCGCTTTTATCCGATATGCTCCATTATTTTCTCATTGATGCCCTGCTGCTTGAACAGCACACACTGGAGAATAGCATTTTTCACCTCGACGGCCGTCGAGCTCCCGTGCATCTTCACCACAAGCCCCTTGCAGCCCAGCAGCGGCGCCCCGCCGTACTGAGAAGCATCAAACTCCTTTAACGTCTGTTTTAGCGCGGGCTTGATCAGAAGCCCGCCGATCTTGGACCGAAGGGACGACATCAGCCCCTCCTTTACCTTTGAGATGAGCGTCGACGCCACGCCCTCATACAGCTTCAGGACAATGTTCCCGGCAAAGGCATCGCAGACAATCACATCCGCCCCGCCGTGGGGAATCTCTCTGGCCTCGATGCTGCCGGTAAAGTGGATCCCCGGACATTCCCGCAGCAGAGGATAGGTCTCCTTGACCAGAGCGTTGCCCTTCTCCTCCTCCGCGCCGATATTTAAGATGGCCACTCTGGGATGCTCCACGCCGACCACGTTCTCCATATAAACGGAGCCCATCTGGGCAAACTGCACGAGGTGGGACGGGCGGGCGTCCACATTCCCCCCGGCGTCCACCAGCAGCGCTACGCCCTTCTCCGTCGGAATCAGCGGCGCCATCGCCGGACGCTCCACGCCCTTGATCCGGCCGACCACCACCTGGCCGCCGACCAGAAGCGCGCCGGAATTTCCCGCGGAGACAAACGCATCCGCCTCTCCCCGTTTCACCATATTCATGCCGACTACCATCGATGACTGTTTCTTCGAGCGAATCGCCATAACCGGGTGCTCCGCCGTCTCAATGACCTCCTCGCAGTGCACCACATCGATCCGCTCTGCGTCGTAGGTATACTTTCCCAGCTCAGCACGGAGCAGCTCCTCCCGTCCGGTCAGAATCAACCGGATATCCCCGCGGGAATTGACGCTCTCTACGGCGCCCTTTACGATCTCTCCCGGCGCGTTGTCGCCTCCCATGGCGTCCACCGCGATACGGACCAACTCTGCCATACTCATCCCTCCGTGCTTTCTTTTAAAGCTATACTACATCAATATTTTCCATAAATCAACCACAATCCGGCGTTTTTCCGCCGCCTGCCGCCCTGCGCTACACCAGCCCTGTGCACTCGGACAGCGCCGCCTCATCCGCCACGACCACCACATCGTTGTGAAGCTGGAGAACGGAGGCCGGAACGGACGGCGTGATAGGACCGAAAAATGCTTCCCAGACAATCGGCGCTTTCTCCTCACCCGACACCACGACAAGAATCTTGCGGGCGCTCATGATCGTCTTGATCCCCATCGTGTACGCCTGCCGCGGCACATGCTCCTCCGAGAGGAAGAACCGCATATTGGCCTTGATCGTCCGCTCTGTCAGGTTCACGCAGTGCGTCTGCTTTTCAAAGGCGATGCCCGGCTCATTAAACCCGATGTGGCCGTTATGCCCCAGACCGAGAAGCTGCAGGTCCACCCCGCCCATGGACTGGATGACGGCGTTATAATCCTCACATGCCTTCTGACTGTCCATCTCCGTTCCGTCCGGCAGGTAGGTATTGGCCTTGTCGATATTGACATGGTCAAACAGATTTTCATTCATAAAATAATAATAGCTATGGGGATCCTCCCGCGGAATCCCGCGGTACTCGTCCAGATTGACCGTGGAAACCCGAGAAAAATCCAGATCGCCCTTCCGGTACCAATCGACCAGCTGCCTGTATGCCCCGACGGGCGTTGATCCCGTGGCCAGGCCCAGAACACAGGCCGGTTTCATGATAATCTGCGCCGAGATGATATTTGCGGCCTTGCGGCTCATGTCGTCGTAATCCTTCGCTTTGATGAAATTCATAAATACGCCTCCCGATGTGAAAAGAAAAAGGGTCGGGGACTAAGTCCCTGACCCTCTCATACCTAAACAATATTAGTCCACAGCAATGATCTCTTTTTTATTGTAGCTGCCGCAGTTCCTGCATACTCTGTGCGGAACCATCAGCTCACCGCATTTGCTGCACTTTACCAGAGTCGGAGCTGTCATCTTCCAGTTCGCTCTTCTCTGATCTCTTCTCCCCTTGGAAGATTTATTTTTCGGGCAAATCGACATCGCATTCCACCTCCAATGCTTGTTTTAATCACACTTCGACCATTATAAACATCCATCAAAGGTTTGTCAACAGGATTTTCGAATAAATCTTACTTTACCAGCGCAACGGTATCCCGCGCGATCGCAAGCTCCTCGTTGGTCGGGATGACACAGACCTTCACCTTGGAATCCGGGGTGGAGATGACGAGATCCTCTCCGCGGTGTCCGTTCGCCTCCTCGTCCAGCGTCACGCCGAGATAGCCGAGGTACTCGCAGACCTTCTTGCGGACGAGCGGGGCGTTCTCACCGATTCCCGCCGTAAACGCGATCGCGTCCACGCCGTTTAAGGCCGCCACATAAGAGCCGATGTACTTCGCCACGCGGTAGCTGAAGACCTCGATGGCCGCTGCGCAGAGCTCGTTGCCGTTGTTCATGCCCTCCTCCAGATCGCGGAAGTCGCTGGAGAGCTTGGAAATCCCCTGAACGCCGGACTTTTTATTCAAAACATTCATGATCCCGGCGATGTCGAGATTCTCCTTCTTTGCGATAAACTCCATGATGGCCGGATCGATATCGCCGGAGCGGGTGCCCATCACCAAACCCTCCAGCGGGGTGAGACCCGTGGAGGTATCGACACACTTGCCGTCCTTCACCGCGCTGATGGAAGCGCCGTTGCCGAGATGGGCGACAATAATCTTTGAATTGGAGAGATCCATCCCGAGGAACTCTGCCATATGTTTGGATACAAAGCTGTGACTGGTTCCGTGGAAGCCGTATCTGCGGACCTTGTATTTCTCATAATATTCGTAGGGAAGGCCGTAGAGATATGCCTTCTCCGGCATCGTCTGATGGAACGCCGTGTCAAACACGCCGACCATCGGCACGCCCGGCATCAGCTCCTTGCAGGCGTTGATCCCGATCAGGTTCGCCGGGTTGTGGAGCGGCGCCAGATCATTGCACTCCTCCACTGCCGCGATCATCTCATCCGTGATCAGTGCGGAGGAAGCAAACTTCTCACCGCCGTGCACTACGCGGTGTCCCACCGCGCCGACCTCGGTCAGATCCTTGATCGCGCCGGTCTTCTCATTTACCAGAGCATCCAGAACCAGCTGAATGGCCTCTTTATGTGTCGGCATCGCCGCATCCGTGATCTCCTTCTCAAGACCGGCCTTCTGATAAGTCAGTCTGCCGTCAATCCCGATCCTCTCGCAGAGACCCTTCGCCAGCACGGACTCGGTCTCAGAGTCGATCAGCTGATACTTCAGCGACGAGCTGCCGCAGTTGATAGCTAAAACATTCATGACATATTCTCCCTTCGGGTTTTCTCTTTACTCGGCAAAAACATCTGCCTCTCCCATTATAGACCAAATCGGAAGATTATCAAGTGATATTGCCGATTTTTCTTGTAGTTTTTGTGAATTTTCTTGTGCATATTGACATTTTTTTAACAGTTCTTCTCGATCACCACCGTGGAGAACGGCTTCATCTCCTCCCCGGCCTCACCGAAGACGACCCGGCCGCCCTCCGCGCGCGGGGCAAAGGCCACCGGCGTCGAATTGTAATTCTGCACGAAGATATACTCCGCATCGCCGCTCTGACGGGAAGACACCGCCACGCCGTCCGGAATCTCCTGCTCCAGAATCCGCCGCACTCCGGCCTCGCGCAGAATCTTCGCGTACACATCGTCGTAGAACGCCTGCTCGGCATCGGCGCAGACATAGTAGGCACGCCCTTCCCCGTAACGATTTACTGTCAGCGCCGGTGTTCCGGCGTAGAAGTCCTCCCCGTAGACATACAGCGCCTTCGCCGTCCGCAGATCGACCAGCTGGCAAAGATGCTCACAGGAATAGACCGCATCCGAATCCAGCGATTTCACCGTGTTGGACTCTCCCTCGTAGAGCGCGTCGATCTCCGTGCTCCGAAGCCCCATGACATCCATCAGGCCGCCCGGCGTCCCGCCGAGGAAGCAAAGGTCATTCTCGTCCGCCACGCCGCTCCAATAGGTCATAATCAACGTACCGCCGCGGTTGACAAACTCGCGGAGCCGCTCGGCAAACCCCGGCCGGAACATATAGACCATGGGCGCCGCGACCACCTGATAGGGATCCAGTGTCCGCGTCATGTCGATCACGTCCACATTGACCCCCTGTTTGCGGAAGGCGTACCAGGACTTCTCCACCGCCTCCCGGTAGTACATATTTTCATTCCGCGGGCCGGCCGACTCCTCAATCGCCCAACGGTTTTCCCAGTCATAAATCACCGCCACCGAAGCCTCGACCTTCGCATGGTTCATCGCGGACAATGCCTCCAGATCCGCGCCCACCTGACGGCACTCCTGATACACGCGGTCATCCTCTTTCCCATAGTGATCGATCACCGCCCCGTGCAGCTTCTCGAAGCCGCCGCGGCCTTTCCGGATCTGGAAATAGAGCACGCTGTCCGACCCGTGCGCGATGGCCTGCAGGGACGCCGTCTCCAGCATACCCGGCCGCTTCAGCTTGCTCACCGGCACCCAGTTCGTCGGCCCCGGGCAGGACTCCATCAGGAGGAAGGGCTCCCGCTTCATGCCGCGCATCACGTCATGCTGCATCCCGGAGTTCACCGCTGTCAGCGCCTCCGGCCCCTTGTGCCAGAGCGGGTAACTGTCCCATGAAATCACATCCACCGCATCCGCCAGCTCATAATAGTTGACAAAGGAATTCGTATAGAACATATTGGTGGTCACCGGCTTGACTGCTCCGGCCTCCCGCAGCGCCTCCACCTCCATCCGGCAGAAATCCGTCGTCTGATGGCTCACGAAACGGCGCCAATCCAGCGTGAGCCCGTGGATGGAGAACTCCCCGCGCGATGGGGACGGGCTTTCGATCTGATCAAAGCTCTGGTAATCATGGCTCCAGAAAGAGGTGTTCCACCGCCGGTTCACCTCATCGATCGTGTGATACCGCTCCTTCACCCAGTCGCGGAACGCCTGCTGGCACAGCGGGCAGTGGCACTCCCCGGTATACTCGTTGGAAATGTGCCAGAGAATCACACCCAGATGCCCGTCAAAGCGCTTCGCCAGAGCCTGATTCATGCTGCGCACCTTCTCCCGGTAGACGGGCGATGTGTAACAGTGGTTGTGGCGGACGCCAAAGAGATCCCGCTGCCGCGCCTCGTTCACGCGGAGCACCTCCGGGTACTTGTCTGCCAGCCAGTGCGGCCGCGCGCCGGACGGCGTCGCCAGATTCACTGAGATCCCGTTCTCATACAGACGGTCGATGATCTCCTCCATCCAGTCGAAATCGTAAACCCCATCCTCCGGCTCCAGCTTCGCCCATGCAAAAATCCCCAGAGAAACCGTGTTGATGTGCGCCTTCTTCATGAGACGGATATCCTCGCTCAAAATCTCGGGATACTCCAGCCACTGGTCCGGATTGTAGTCCCCTCCATACAGAAATCGGTCAAATTTTACGCTCATGCTGCTCCCCCTTTTTACAAAATCTTTTTCTTTCATTGTAACGATTCTGCATAAAAACTACAAGTGCAAACTTGCCGAATCCGCAAAAGCATGTTAGTATAACCCATAACGTTTTAAATAATTACAAGAGGAGACCATAGATGAAAAAGAAAAAAGTTTTACTGATCCTTGCGCTTGCAGCCGGGGTTGCGGCGTTTGCCGGATGTCAGTCAACAGACAGCACCGATCCAACTGCATCGGCGGAAGCCGAAGCGGATTCCTCCGCATCCGGGGAGGAGACCGTCACCGCGGACGACATCGAGTCCACCGTCGTCCTGAACAAGACCTACTGGTCCGGCTCGACGGTTCGGGTACGCATGCTCTTCGACGAGGAAGGAAACTGCCGCTACGGATATGTCGGGTACTACACACTCCAGACTTCCGAGGACGGCTATCCGATCGTCACCTTCGTCTACTACGCGGACACCGACGAGGATCAGATGGCCGGCACCACCTACGCCCTGCGGGACAACGGGGACGGCACCTACGACAAGACTCTCTACACGGAAGACGAGGAGCCGGACTTCGACGACACCTCCGTGACCATGACGCTGTCGCTGTCGGAGGGCACGGACGGGATTCTTGGCAGTTCTTACTTCGACGGGATCTATGAGGGCAGCGACGGCCGCAACTACACCTTCACGAGCGACGGGATATTCTACGCGGAGGTCTGGCTCGAGTATGTGGCGGATGAGGACTACATCGTGATGAACGGGAGCGACTCGTCCACGATCTACACCTACACCGCCGATGAGGACTACGATTCCATCACGCTCTACAAGGACGGAAGCAAGGTCATGGATCTCGCAGCGGAAGAAGCAACGGAAACCGAGGCAGAGGAAACCGACACTTCAGAATAGAATAAATCCTGTCATTTTACATCAATCTTACCACGATTCCATAGACCAGAAGAAGGAGCTGCCAGCCGGCAGCTCCCTTTTTGTATATACGATACTTCTTATCGCAATCCCTATACATTTGTAACGTTGTGTAAAATTCACACCGAAGTCTGTCTCCTACTTCACCGCGCCGGTGATACCTTCTGCGAACTGTCTCTGCAGGACGAAGAAGACAACCATCGTCGGAATGGAGCAGAACAGAACAGCCATCATGATCATACCGTAGTCGATAACATATCCGCCGGTCAGGTTGGAAACCAGCATAACCATGTTCAGCGACTTACCGTCTGTCATACAGACCTTCGGCCACAGGTAAGCGTTCCATGAATTCATGAAGGTGATAACCGCCGCCGCAGCGTAGGTAGACCGCATGGTCGGGAAGTAAATCCGGATAAAGATGCCGAACTCATTCAGACCGTCCAGACGGGCCGCCTCAAGGAGGGCCACCGGGAAGTTTCGTGAATTGTTTCGGAACATCATGATCATAAACGGCGTCGAGATCATCGGCAGGAAGAAGCCGGGGATCGTGTTTAAGAGCCCCCATGAGGAGAACATCTTGAACAGCGGAACCATCGTCGCCACCTGCGGGATCATCATAGCCAGCAGCAAAATCGTGAAAAGTCTGTCTTTATATTTGTCATGATACAGCTCAAAGCCAAAGCCTGCGAGCGAGCAGATGAAAAGGCAGATCAGTGTCACGCTGATCGCGTAGGCAAAGGAATTCGCCATTGCCCGGCCGACAGGCTGATTGTCAAGCAGGTTCCTAAAGTTCTGAGCCGCGTAGGTTCCCGGAGTCAGCTTTCCTCTGGACACATCCGCCATCGTATTGGTCGCAGCCGAAATCATCCAGTAGAACGGGAACACGGAATAAATGGACATAATGATCAGGAAGATGTAGGTCGGAATCAGTCTCCGCTGAATCATGGAAGCATTCTGTTTCTTCTTAGTCACGCGTATCACCCACTTTCTGACTGATTGCGGCAAGGATTGCCACCAGAATAAAGATTAAAAATGCCATCGCGCAGGCGTAGCCGAAGCCGGACGCGTTCACGAAAGCCTTATTATATACATAGTGAGACATGGTGATCGTCGCATTCGCGGGACCGCCGTTTGTCAGGTTCATCGACTCGTCAAACAACTGCAGCGTACCGTTGATGGACTGAATACCTGTCATAACGATAACCGGCCTTAACAGCGGGACGGTGATGCGCCAGAATGTCTGCCATCCGGTAGCGCCGTCGATCTGCGCCGCCTCGTAGACGGAATACTCGATATTCTGCAGACCGGCGAGGAAGAAGACCATGTTGTATCCGGTCCATCTCCAGATCAGGGCGAAGATGATGACAAACCTTGCCGTGCCGGCCGTTCCGATAAAGTTGATATTTTGACTCGTAATGTGAAGCGCCTGTAAAAGATGGTTTACAAATCCGTCCGTCGCAAACAGGAAACGGAAGATAATCGCGTAGGATACCAGCGAGGTCGCGCAGGGCAGGAAAACGCAGGTACGGAAAACGCCTTTAAATTTCAGATGCTGATTATTCAAAACCTGTGCCAGCAGGATCGCCAGCACCAGCATGATCGGTACCTCGATCGCCAGATACAGGAATGTATTCCCGATGGAGCGAACGAAGATCTTATCCTGAAACATGCGGATATAGTTGTAGAATCCGGCAAACTCTGTCCTCGAGCCCGATCCGGTCTGCAGAGACATGACGAACGCCTTAATCATCGGGTAAAAGCTCATGACCGCGATCATGGCGGAGGCAGGGATCAGAAATACCCAGCCGGCCGCGTTCTGTTTCGCCATCAGAGACATACCTTTCTTTTTCGGTTGTTCCACTTCAAAACCCCCTTCTTTTCAAAGCTGCGGAGGCTGCACGCAGCAGCCTCCGCACATGAATTACTTAATGTTCAGTTGCCGTCAGAATGCAGTCTTACTGCAGGCCGAGATTCTCTCCTGCGAAGTCAGACTGGCTCTGTGCATCCTCAATCTCCGTCTCATAATCAGAACCGTTCACAATATTTGTGATCGCGGTGCCGGCATAGCCGCGGGCATCATAGTACATCGCGCTGACATTGTTAGAGGGAACCTGTGCAGCATACTCCACGATCTGAGCATAAATCGCCTCGCCGTTCCAGAACTCCTGCGGCTCAGAATAAACATCGGAGTCGCCGGCCGGGATGTAGGTCGCGATCGCAGCGGTGGTCGGAAGGATATTCTCATACAGCTCTACGCTGCCTGCGAAGGTGTAATTCAGGAAGTCGATCGCCAGGTCAACATTGGAGCAGTTCGAGGTGATATACCAGGAAGAACCGCCGTTGTTGGAGTAGTTGGTTGCGCCAGCAGTCTCGGTCAAAGCCGGCATGTTGGTGATATCCCACAGTCCGGAGAAGTCCTCAACGCTCATGATGGTCGCGCAGATCCAGCAGCCGTTGATCGTTCCGACAACCGCGCCGGTGGTGATGGAGGATACATAGTCATCCCAGGAGTTAACCTCCATCAGGACGCCCGCTTCCTTCATCTCGATGTAGTAGTTGATGCACTCCTCAAGAGCGCTGTTCCCGACCAGGTTCGCAGTGCCGTCCTCGTTGAAGAGGGAAGCGCCCGCGGACTGGAGCATCTCAAGGAGCAGGTCCGGAGAATCCGCCTGGCTGGAGATCATCGCCATGCCGGTCTGCTCATAGATGTCGGTACCGATGGTGATGAACTCATCCCATGTGATGTCCTCAAGATCCTCGATGGTGTAGCCGCACTCCTCAAGGATATCAATCCTGTAAGCGCCGACAACCGTGCCGTTATCAAACGGAACGCCGTAGTTCTTGCCGTCAACGGTGGAGTAGGAAACCTTGCCCTCCGGGAAGTTCGAGAAATCAATGCCGGAGTCGGTCAGGTCTGTAAATGCATCCGGATACAGGTATACGAACTTCTGATAGGAGTTATCCTGCATCAGGACAATGTCGGGAAGTGTGCTGAAATCGCCGGCCTCGCCCGCTGTGGTCAGCAGGGTCTCGCAGTCGTCGGACAGGGTCTCAACGATCGTGACGCCGAAGTTCTCATTAACCTCTTCCTTGTAAATCCTGGCGGCCTCTTCCATAGCAGGGATGTTAAAGGAAGCATCCCATGTCCAAACGGTGAGGGTCTCAGTGCCTTCTACGGAAGTAGTGGAAGAATCCTCTTCTGCCTCCGCCGCAGCGCTGCCGTCATCTGTCGTCGTAGTGTCGCTGCTGGAGCTGTCAGAACTCCCGCATCCGGCCATTGCGCCCATAGATGCGACCAATGCACCTACGAGCATGATGGAAAGAATTTTCTTTTTCATGTGTTATCCTCCTCATGAAATAAATAAAATATAGTTTTGTGAAAATGACAGGAAACTGCCACATTCACATGTTAAAATTATACCAAAGAGATGTTCACGATTGTTGGCATTTTCATCTGCAAAGCACGCATATTTAATTCTATATCGCAAAATCCACCAATTTAAAAACAAAAAAACGGACTTTTTGACATTTTTATCAAAAAATCCATCTTTTTGTGTCCGATTCGTAAATAATCTGAAAACTTTCCGTTTCCATTCGACAACTTCACGAAAAGATCACCAAACGGTTACCATCCCTTCTCCACCATGATGTCACAGTCGGCCAGCCGGCTCTCGAAATTGTCCGGCTGCCGTTTCCACTGGTAGGGCGATGTCCCCGTGATCCGCTTAAAGTTGCGGTTGAAGGTGGATGTCGTGGTGAACCCCACCTTCACGGCGATCTCCTCCATCGAGTGGCCGGTCTTCCGGATCAGCTCACAGGCCTTCTGGATGCGGACGTGGTTTAAATACTCCACCGGTGTCATTCCGATGTTCTCCTCAAACAGCCGCCGGAAGTGCGATTCACTGACATGGCAGACCTCGGCGATCTGGGAGATTTTCATATGGACCGGATAGTTGTCATGGATGTAATCCAGCGCCGGGCGTACCTGCTCAAAGCCGGTCTTCACCCGCATGCCCCCCTCTGTCATCAGCGCAGAACCCGCATTCACCCGCGCAACATAAACCAGAAGAGACAGGCACAGCCCGCGGACGCACTCCCGGTACAGAGAATCCTGCTTTTCCCGCGTCTCATCGAGTATCGCGTGGGTGATGGCCGCCAGCTTCGGAACATCCGTCTCCATGCCGAGGTACGGCTTTTTGTTGATCCGGTCCAGCATCCTCTGCTGGTAAATGAGGTCGTCCGGATACATGGCCTGCAGAACCTTCTCCACATCCACAAACAAATATTCCCAGTGGCTCTCCGTCCCCTCCGCACTCATGGTCGTGTGGGGGAAATTGGCCGGAATCACGCTGATCATGCCGGGCTGATAATCCCAGTTCTCATCCTCCATTACCAAATATCCGTTGCCGTACCGGCAGATGCCGATCTCCAGAAGATTGTGAAAATGCAGCGGGTTATCCCTGTCGCCGTATTTTCTCTTCCATTCTTCCCCCTGCAGCGTAAGCAGAAATTCGTTCTGGGGGATGTCATAGTATCTGAGTTCTACTTTCCCTTTTGCCTTCTTCATTGCAAAAATACCTTCTGGGGATAGCGAAGCTTCAGCATGCGCAGAATCTCCTCGTCCAAGTCCATGAGCAGCTTAATCTTCTGCCTCTCCGTCCCCTTCTCCATCTCTCTCTCGACGATGACGGTGTAATACGGTACGTTCTCCTCATAGGATGTGTAGTCGTACTTTTTAATTTTCTCCGTCCCGCCGTTTTTCTTGTACTTTAAGACCGTCTCATGATCCGGCGGGGCAATGACCTCCAGGTTTTTATAGTACAGCACCTGACTCTCCCGCCTCCGGTTCTTCCCGTAGATCGTGTCCACCGAAAAATACTCCTGTTCAAAGGTATAATCGTAGCCCGACTTATAAAACCCGGTATAGATAAAATACAGACCGGCCATAAAAAAGGCGGGCATCATGTAACCGCTGTCAAAAATAATCCCCATGAGGATAAAGATGACGGTGAAAACAATCATCGATCGCCGCAGCGGCTTGCTGAATCTTTTCGGTTTGCGTGAGATGTGCCTCGTTATCGTATACATATGATATGCGCCTGTCCTTTCGCAGCCGCCGCTGTATGCTCACGGCCGCGCCCTTTCCTTATACTGCCCCGAAAATCACTCCCCGTCCTGCTCAGTCATTATATCCGTTCGGATTGTTGCTCTGCCATCTCCAGGAATCCGCGCACATCTCCTCGATGCCGTACTGCGCTTCCCAGCCGAGCTCCGCCTTCGCCTTTGCCGGATCGCAGTAACACATGGCGATATCACCGGCGCGGCGGGGCTTGATCTGATAGTTGATGGGATGCCCGCAGGCCTTCTCAAAGGCATGAACGACCTGAAGAACGCTGTATCCGTTGCCGGTTCCCAGATTGTAAATGGAGACGCCCTCGTTGGCCGACAGTTTCTCAATCGCTTTCACATGGCCCACCGCCAGGTCCACCACATGGATGTAGTCGCGGACACCGGTCCCGTCCGGCGTGTCATAGTCGTCGCCGAAGACGCCGAGGCACTCCAGCTTGCCGATGGCCACCTGCGCCACATAGGGGAGAAGGTTGTTGGGAATCCCCTTCGGATCCTCGCCGATCATTCCGCTCTTGTGCGCGCCGATCGGGTTAAAGTAGCGCAGCAGGACGACATTCCACTCCGGATCGGAGGTGTGGATGTCGGTCAGAACCTGCTCCAGCATACTCTTCGTCCAGCCGTAAGGATTCGTGCAGGTTCCCTTCGGGCACTCCTCGGTGATCGGGATCATGGCAGGGTCGCCGTAGACCGTCGCGGAGGAGCTGAAAATGATATTCTTGCAGCCGTGGTTTCGCATCACGTCCGTGAGCACCAGCGTGCCGCCGATGTTGTTATGGTAATACTCGATGGGCTTCGCGACGGACTCTCCCACTGCCTTCAAACCGGCAAAGTGGATGACGGCGTCGATCCTGTTCTCCTCGAAAACCTTCGTCATCGCCTCGCGGTCAAGGATGTCCGCCTCGTAAAATTTCAGGGTTTTGCCGGTGATCTCCTGCACCCGGTCAAGGGCCTTTTCACTGGAGTTGTAAAGGTTATCAACGACGATCACGTCGTACCCCGCGTTTAAAAGTTCTACACATGTGTGGCTGCCGATGTAGCCGGCGCCGCCTGTCACTAAGATGGTCATAGTTGCCTCCTTTTCTTTGAGGATGCTTCGAATGTCAGCTATATATTGCAGGCATCCGAAGCATCCGCCACAGTTAATGTCAATTACAATATACCTATAAACCGTTCGAACGCCGCACGCCCTTCCGGTGTGCACTTATATACGCCCGCGTCCTCAAGGACTCTGACGAACACCTTCCCGATCTCGTCCTGAAGGATGGACTCTACGTTCTCCGGCGTGAAGGTGTACGCGTCCTTGAAGATGTCGTACCAGTCCGCGTGCTTCTCGATGGCCTCGTTTGTGCGGAGGTCTTTCCCCGCGAGGATGTACTCTGCCATGAGATCCATCTCAGATTTCAGGCGGGCCGGAAGCACGGCGAGACCCATCACCTCGATGAGGCCGATGTTCTCTTTTTTGATATGGTGAAGCTCCGCGTGCGGGTGATAAACGCCCAGCGGGAACTCGTCGGTCGTGATGTTGTTGCGGAGCGCCAGATCCAGCTCATAAAGATCCCCGCGCATGCGGGCGATCGGCGTGATCGTGTTGTGCGGCTCCCCGTCGGTCTCCGCGAAGATAAACGCATCCTCGTCGGTGTATGCGCGCCACTTTTTCAGAATGTGGTCGGCCAGATCGATGACCCGCTCATCCTCCTTCCCACGGATGCGGATGACGGACAGCGGCCAGTGGACAATCCCCGCCTCCACGTCCTCATAGCCGGGTACCGCGAAGGTTTTCTCCATTTCAGCCTTCTCCATGGCGAAGGTGTAATGGCCGCCCTGGAAATGGTCATGGCTTAAAATCGAGCCGCCGACAATCGGCAGATCCGCGTTCGACCCTAGAAAATAGTGGGGGAACTGCTTCACAAAATCAAAGAGCTTGCGGAAGGCTGCCCGGTCGATCTTCATGGGCACATGCTCCCCGTTGAAGACGATGCAGTGCTCATTGTAATACACGTAGGGAGAATACTGGAAGCCCCACTGACTGCCGTTGATCGTGATGGGGATGATCCGGTGATTCTGGCGTGCCGGGTGGTTCACCCGCCCCGCGTACCCCTCGTTTTCCACACAGAGCTGGCACTTCGGATAGGCGGACTGCGGAGCCAGCTTGGCCGCCGCGATGGCCTTCGGATCCTTCTCCGGCTTGCTTAAGTTGATCGTAATATCAATATCGCCGTACTCCGACGGCACTTTCCACCTGCGGTCCTTCGCGATGCGGTCCTTGCGGATGTAGTTGGTCGCCACGCTGAATTTGTAATATTCATCCGTCGCATGCCGCGCGCTGACGGCATAGTTCTCGCGGAAGGCACGGATCACCTGTGACGGCCGCGGCGTGATGCAGTTCATCAGCTCCGTGTCAAAGAGATCGCGGGAAACCACTCCGCCGTCCTTTAACACACCTTTTTCCAGCGCATAGTCCAGAATATGGGAAAGCGTGTCCGCCAGATCGATGTCCGTGAAGGTCTCCGCCGGCGCTTCGTAATCGTCCTTCTCAAGCACTTCCAGGATCTGGTTCGTGCTGTAGATGCGCTCCTCCTCCGGAATAAGCCCGGCGTCGATGCCGTACTGGACGAGCTTTGCAATATATGTGTCTGTCATAACTCTGCGCCCCCTTCTTATAATACCCGGCCGCCGTCTCCGATTTCCACAACATAGAAATCAGCGGCGTAGCCGATTTTATCAAGATAGGCTTTGCCGACATTCTCGATGAATGCGTCGACACAGTTCTCCTTTACGATGCTGACGGTGCAGCCGCCGAAACCCGCGCCGGTCATGCGGGAGCCGATGACGCCCTCCTGCTCCCATGCCGTCTCCACAAGGGTATCCAGCTCGATGCCGGTGACCTCATAGTCATCCCGGAGGGAGACATGGGAGGCGTTCATAAGTCTGCCGAACTCCTCGATATCGCCGTTCTGCAGAACCTCCACTGCCTTCAAAGTGCGCTGGTTCTCATAGACGGCATGCTTTGCACGGCGCTGCCGGACCTCGCTCTTGATGAGATCCTTGTTCGCTTCAAACTCCTCCTCGGTCAGCTCGCCAAGGGTATGAATATCCAGCTTTGCGCGCAGCTCCTCCACGGCCTGCTCACACTCGGCGCGGCGCTCGTTGTACTTGGAGTCGCCCAAGCCCCGCTTTTTATTGCTGCAGGCGATGACGATCTTCGCATCCTTCAACTCCAGCGGAACATAGGTATAGGAAAGATCGCTGCAGTCTAAGAAAATCGCCATGTCCTTTTTGCCCATGGCAATGGAGAACTGATCCATGATGCCGCAGTTGACCCCGTTGAAATGATTCTCGCAGTACTGGCCGAACAGGGCGATGTCCTGCATGCTCACGCCCTCCAGGCCGTACAGGTCGCGGAGCGCCACGCCGACAACCACCTCCACTGAAGAGGAGGAAGAAAGGCCGGACGCATTGGGGATATTTCCGAACAGCAGCATGTCAAAGCCGGTGTCGATGGCATATCCTTTTTCGATAAACGTCCAGACAACGCCGACCGGATAGTTCGTCCAGTCTGCCGCCTTATCGTACACAAGGTGATCCAGACTCGCCTCCACAATCCCGATTTCCTCGAAGTTCTGAGAGTAAAAGCGCATCTTCCGATCGTCCCGCTTGCGGACGATGGCATAGGTGCCGATCGTGAGTGCGCAGGGGAAAACGTGCCCGCCGTTGTAATCGGTGTGCTCGCCGATCATGTTGACCCGGCCGGGGGCAAAATACCTGCGGATGTCGCCGCCGTCGCCGAACTTCTCCTTAAAATCTTTCAATAACTCTGTTTCCATGTGAAACCCTCCATACATTTATATTCTTTTTTAATCCCGTCGTTATACATTAATCTCCGCCGTAACGCCCAGAAGGTCGCGATTCGCCTCCAGCACCGGGCTGACACAGTTTTTCAGGAAATTTTCCACCTGAAGCTCTGCGCGGCCGGTGTAGCGGGCGGGATCCATCGCCGCCTGAAGCTCCTCCAGCGAAAGCCCGAAGCTCTCGTCCGCCGCGATCAGCTCCAGCAGATTGTTGTCCAGGCCGTTCTGCTTGACATTCGCGCCGGCCTCCATGGAAAGCTGACGGATCCGCTCGTGGAGCTCCTGCCGGTCGCCGCCCTTTTTCACGGCGTCCATCATGATGTTCTCGGTCGCCATGAAAGGCAGCTCGCTCATGAGATGCTTGGTGATGACCTTGTCATAGACGACCAGACCGTCCACCACATTGAGGCAGAGGTCAAGAACGCCGTCGATCGCCAGAAATCCCTCCGCGATGGAGAGACGCTTGTTTGCGGAGTCGTCCAGCGTCCGCTCAAACCACTGCGTGGCGGATGTGATCGCCGGATTCAGGGCGTCGATCATCACATAGCGCGAGATCGAGGCAATACGCTCGCTCCGCATGGGATTGCGCTTGTATGCCATGGCGGAGGAGCCGATCTGGTTTTTCTCGAAGGGTTCTTCCACTTCCTTCAAATGCTGAAGCAGGCGGATGTCGTTGGACATCTTGTGGGCGCTGGCCGCAATACCCGCCACCACATTCATCACCCGCGTGTCTACTTTTCTGGAATAGGTCTGCCCGGACACCGGATAGCAGCCGGAAAAGCCCATTTTCTCCGCGATCATGGGGTCAATCTTATCAATCGTTTCCTGATCTCCGTCGAAGAGCTCCAGAAAGCTCGCCTGTGTCCCGGTCGTCCCCTTGGAGCCGAGCAGTTTCAGGGAACCGAGCACATAGTCCAGATCCTCCAGATCCATCAGAAACTCCTGCGTCCAAAGCGTGGCGCGCTTGCCTACGGTCGTGGGCTGCGCCGGCTGGAAGTGCGTGAAGGCCAGCGTCGGCAGCGCCTTGTAGCGGTCTGCGAAAGCCGCCAGCTCCGCGATCACGTTCACCAGTTTCTTACGGACGAGCTGCAGCGCCTCGGACATCAGGATGATATCCGTATTGTCTCCCACGTAGCAGGAGGTCGCTCCGAGGTGAATGATGCCCTTCGCCTTCGGGCACTGGACGCCGTAGGCGTAGACATGGGACATTACGTCGTGGCGAACCAGCTTCTCCCGCTCCTTCGCCACCTCAAAGTTGATGTCGTCCTTGTGGGCTTTCAGCTCCTCGATCTGCTCATCGGTGATGTCCAGACCCAGCTCTTTCTCGGTCTCCGCGAGGGCGATCCAGAGACGCCGCCATGTGCGGAACTTCTTCTCCGGTGAAAAAATGTATTGCATTTCTTTGCTCGCGTATCGCTCGGAAAGCGGGCTGGAGTACCTGTCGTTACTCATATATTTCCTCCTGTAATTACTATTATATACTCCACGATAAGCGTCGCTCACCTTTCGTAGTCACCGCGTATATCCTCCTCCGGCGGGTCGAGCGGATATTTCCCCGTGAAGCAGCCGCGGCAGATCGGAAGCCCGCCTGCCATGGCGTCGAGGCGCTCGTTTTTCAGGTAGGCGAGGGAGTCTGCGCCGATGACCTGCCGGATATCCTCGACCGTGCGGTTGTAGGCGATGAGCTGCTCCCGCACCGGAATGTCAGTGCCGAAGTAGCAGGGCCACAGAAACGGCGGGGAACTGATGCGCACGTGAACCTCCCGCGCGCCGCCCTCCTTCAGCATGTTGACGATGAGGTTTGAGGTCGTGCCGCGGACAATGGAGTCGTCGATCATGATGATCCGTTTGCCCTCCACCGCCTCGCGGATGACATTCAGCTTGACACGGACGCTCTGCTCCCGGCTGCTCTGTTTCGGCTTGATGAATGTCCGCCCCACATAGCTGTTTTTCATAAAAGCCACGCCGTAGGGGATGCCGGACTCCATGGCATAGCCCAGAGCTGCCGCGTTGCCGGACTCCGGCACGCCGACCACCAGATCCGCCTCCACCGGCGAATCCTTTGCCAGAAACCGTCCCGCCATGATGCGCGCGTCGTAGACGCTGACGCCGTCAAAGCGGCTGTCCGTCCTTGAAAAATAAATATACTCAAAAATACATCTGCCCTGCCGCTCCGGTGCAATGGCGTTTGTCATATCCGAGAGAAGCTCGCCGTTCTCCGTGATGGTGACCACCTCGCCCGGCAGGACGTCGCGGATGAACTCCGCCCCGATGGTGTCGAGGGCGCAGGTCTCCGATGTGATAATATATGCGTTGTCCCGCTTCCCGATGCAGAGCGGGCGAAAACCGAAGGGGTCGCGTGCCCCGATGAGCTTGCGCGGGCTCATGACGACGAGGGAATAGGCTCCCTTCATCTTGCGCGTCGCCCGCCGCACCGCTTCCTCAACGGTCGCGCTGTGCAGGCGCTCCCGCGCGATGTGGTAGGCGATGACCTCAGAGTCGATGGTCGTTTGAAAAATCGCTCCGGTATATTCCAGATCATGGCGAAGCTCAAGGGCATTAATCAGATTCCCATTATGCGCCAGCGCCAGCGTTCCTTTTACATAGTTTAAGACCAGCGGCTGGGCATTTTCCCGCGTGGAAGCCCCCGCCGTGGAATAGCGGACATGCCCGACGCCGATGTCCCCCTTCATGGACTTTAACCGGTCGGCCGTGAAGCTCTCGCTCACCAGCCCCATGTCCTTGTGGGAAGTAACCTTCCCCTTCGGGCCGTAGGTCTCGCTGACTGCGATACCGCAACTCTCCTGCCCCCGGTGCTGGAGGGCAAACAAGCCGTAATAGATGGTGGACGCGACATCCGCCCCGTCCAGATCATAAATGCCGAAAACGCCGCACTCCTCGCGAAGCCTGTCCGAAGCCGCGTCTGTCTGTATAATCTCCTGCATAGAAACCTCCGCGTGGTTTTCAAGCCGTCCGATCCAAGATTATCGGAACTCTTTCCCCGTCAACAGTGCAAATGCTTCTTTGTATTTCTCCACGGTCTTTTCAATCACCTCGTCCGGGAGAAGATAATCGCTGTCCGGGTTCGCCTTCAGCCAGTCACGCACAAACTGCTTGTCATAGGACGGCTGGCTCTTGCCCGGCTCGTAGCCCTCAAGCGGCCAGAAGCGGGAGCTGTCCGGCGTGAGCATCTCATCGCCCAGAATAACATTGCCCTCTTCGTCCAGACCGAACTCAAACTTCGTATCCGCAATGATAATTCCCCGGCCGTAAGCGTAGTCCGCGCATTTCTTATAGAGGGCGATCGTGTAATCCCGAAGCTTCGCGGCGTACTCCTCACCCCTGCCCGGAAACTGCTTTTCCAGTATCTCGACGGTGCGCTCATAGCTTACATTCTCGTCATGATCTCCGATCTCCGCCTTCGTCGACGGGGTATAGATCGGCTCCGGCAGCTTCTCAGACTCCTGCAGCCCCTCCGGGAGCGAAATCCCGCAGACCGTGCCGTCTTTCTGATAGCTCGCCCAGCCGCTGCCCGTGATGTAGCCGCGGACGATGCACTCCACCGGAAGCATATTCAGCTTCTGACACTTCATGCTGTTTCCGTCAAAGCGCTCTGTCCGGAAAAACTCGGGCATATCCGCCGTATCCGTGGAAATCATGTGATTCGGCAGGATATCTTTTGTAAAATCAAACCAGAACCGGGACATCTGCGTCAGAATCGCGCCCTTGTCCGTCACCTTGTTTTTCAAAATCACATCAAACGCGGAGATCCGGTCTGTCGCCGTCATGATCAGGCTGTCGCCGATATCGTAAATCTCCCGCACCTTTCCCTCTTTCACCGGTCTGTACTCTTTCATAACCATCCGTTCCCTTCTGTGCATTTCATTTCTGTTGCAGCGATCTCCGGTTCCCCGTATAAATCGCAATACCTTTCTGTATCATAACGCAAAAACAATCATACTTCAACTGATTTTTGCGCAGAAGTTCTCACTCTGCGGCCAGATATTCCAGCACCTGCTCCGCCGTTTTCCCGCGAAGTCCGGCTGAGTCCGCGATTCCGTCGTCCGACGCCCATGAAAATTTTGTCCCGTAGAGGTATTTGGACGCACTCACCGCCGTCTTCTGGCCGCCGAAGCAGGACCACCATGCGGGATAATATGTTTTCATAAAGTCAGCAGCGAGCTCGGACGCCTGCGAGGAAGACCCGCCCGAAACGGTCCCGCTCAGCTGGACGCCGCCGTTCGGCGTGCTGTGGACGATCAGGACGCTGCCGTCCTCACACTGCCCCAGGCAGAGAAAAACATGCCCGCTGATGCTCACGATGTCGCCCGCCTGAAAGGTGTCGTAGGGCGTGCAGCTCTGCGCCGTTCCGTACCCGCAGTAAGCCAGCGTGGAGGCAACCTTCGAGGATTTGAACACATAGCCGCCCGGCTGACCCTCGGAGAGAATGGAATTATACACCGCCCATCCGATAAAGCCGGAGCAGTCCAGCCCGTAAAACCGCCACTTCCGGTTTCCGCTCTCCCATGAGCTTTTCCCCGCCTTGTAGGAATACCCGCTGCCCGCATTGGCGGCAAAATACTGCGCCCACTCCGGATAAACGCCCTGATAAAGCGCGGTCTCACCGGCTGCTGTGTCGGCCGCATTCCAGCCGCCGCCCCAGACATACAGCGTTGTTCCCACCGGCTGCATGGCATTCTCCAGAAGGTATGTAATGTCCGTGACCGGCAGATCGACCTTCCCGTCCGTGACCTCCCAGTCCGCCGTGATTCCCGCAACCGTTCCATGCACCGTCCCGGTCGTCAGAAAAGCGATCCTGCCGTCCTCGACATACCACCAGTCGCCGTCGTTCTCAATAAAGCCGGTCTCCACATCCGTCACTGTCACCTCAAAATCGCTCCGGTTTTCCGCGGTAAGCGCGTCAAAACAGAGGATGCTGTCAGCCGCAAGAAGCGCATCCTCCCTCCATGTCCCCGCTGTATCCGCTTCCTCCGCAGCCGAGACCTGCGACGGTATCGCCGCAAAAAGGGCGGCTGACAAAACAACCACAGCCGCAAAACATATCCTGTGAGTTCTCATTTTCTCCAAATCCCCATTTCTGTTCTGATACATTCTATCTAATAAAAGATATTCAACTCTGTGAAAAAATAACGATTCCATTTTCGTCCGGCACAGGAAAAGCCCGGAAACGGCAGGACAAACCCCCGCCATTTCCAGGCTCTGTACATTTTATCTCTTACCGGATCAGCAGGGATTTCCCTGTCATCTCCGCCGGCTGCTCCAGCCCCATCAGCTCGATCAGCGTCGGCACGATGTCCGCCAGACATCCGCCCTCTCTCAGGCGATAAGACGGATCCGCGTTCACCAGAATAAACGGCACCGGATTCGTCGTGTGCGCCGTATGCGGCTTCCCGGTTTCGTAGTCGATCATCTTCTCCGCGTTGCCGTGGTCGGCGCAGATAAAGAGAATCCCGTCCACATCCTTTATGGCCTGCACCGCGTCGCCAACAAGGCTGTCCACGCGCTCCACCGCCGCTACCGCCGCCGGAATCACGCCGGTATGTCCCACCATATCCGGGTTGGCAAAGTTGATGACGATGACATCGTATTTGTCGGATTTGATGGCCTCCACCAGATCCATGCCCACCTCCGGTGCGCTCATCTCCGGCTTCTGGTCGTAAGTGGCCACCTCCTTGGGCGAGGGCACCAGCAGGCGCGCCTCATCGACATTCGGCTCCTCGACGCCGCCGTTGAAGAAAAACGTCACATGCGCGTACTTCTCGGTCTCCGCGAGACGGAGCTGTTTCTTTCCCGCCTTCGCGAGAAACTCGCCGAAGGTGTTGGAGATGGACTCCTTCTCGAAGGCAATGATCTTGTTCGGAATCGTCTCATCATAGTCCTTGAAGCAGACATAGGTAAGCTTCATGAAATTTCTCTCAAATCCCGTGAACGCGTCGTCGCAGAACGCACGCGTGATCTCTCTGGCACGGTCCGGCCGGAAATTGAAAAAGATCACGGAATCGTTTTCTTTCACAAGCGACAACGGCCGCCCGGCCTCGTCCGTGATGACGGTCGGGAGGACAAACTCATCCGTCACACCCGCCGCGTAGGAGTCCGCCAGCGCCTGCACCGGGCAAGTCGCCTGCACGCCGACACCGGACACAAGGGAGTCATATGCCTGCTTCACGCGATCCCAGTTCGTATCGCGGTCCATGGCATAATACCGGCCGGAAAGAGAAGCCACCTGACCCACGCCGATCTCCTCCATCTTCGCGAGAAGCTGCTCCACATAGCCCTTTCCGGACGCCGGCGGGGTGTCCCTGCCGTCTAAGAATGCATGCACATACACCTTGGTAAGCCCGTGGCGCTTTGCCATCTCCAGCAGACCGTACAGATGCGTAATGTGGCTGTGCACGCCGCCGTCGGAGAGCAGTCCCCACAGATGAAGGTCGGAGTCGTGCTCCTTGCAATTCTCAATCGCGGCGAGCAGCGCCTTATTTTCAAAAAAGTCGCCGTCCTCGATGGACTTCGTGATGCGGGTCAGATCCTGATAGATGATGCGCCCCGCGCCGATGTTCATATGGCCGACCTCGGAATTGCCCATCTGCCCGTCGGGAAGGCCGACCGACAGACCGGAGGCGTTGCCCTTCACGAAGGGGTACTCCCTCATCAGGCAGTCCATCACCGGGGTGTTTGCCATGGCGATGGCATTGCCCTCCGGATTGTCATTGAGGCCGTAGCCGTCGAGAACCATTAAAACAATTGGTTTCTTCATTGTGTTCTTCCTCTACCTTATAAGATCAGTAGTTCACGATCGATCCGAAGTCCGGCTTCAGGGACGCGCCGCCGACAAGGCCGCCGTCGATGTCCGGTTTGCCGAAGAGCTCGGCTGCGTTTTTGCCGTTTACGGATCCGCCGTACTGGATGCGGATGGACTCTGCCGTCGCCTCGTCATAGACCTCCGCGATGCAGGCACGGATCGCGCCGCAGACCTCCTCTGCCTGATCGGCTGTGGCTGTCTCGCCGGTACCGATCGCCCAGATCGGCTCGTAAGCGATCACCGCTGTCTTCGCCTGATCCGCGGTCACATTCTGGAATGCGATCTTGATCTGCATACGGATCCAGTCGATGTAGATGCCCTGCTTGCGCTGGGTCAGAGTCTCGCCGCAGCAGACAATCGGGGTGATGCCGTGCTCAAACGCCTTCAGCATCTTCTTGTTAACGGTCTCATCGGTCTCCGCGAAGTACTCTCTCCGCTCAGAGTGGCCGATGATGACATATTTCACGCCCGCATCGGTCAGCATCGCCGGAGCAATCTCGCCGGTGTAAGCGCCTTTCTCCTCATAATACATATTCTCCGCGCCGATCTGGATATTGGAACCCTTCGCAGCCTCGATCGCCGGGATGATGTCGATGGCGGGTACGCAGAATACAACGTCTACATCGTCATTTTTCACCAGCGGCTTCAGCTCGTTGATCAGAGCGACCGCCTCGGAGGGGGTCTTGTTCATTTTCCAGTTTCCAGCGATAATTTTCTTTCTTGCCATGATAAATGTCTCCTTTTCTATTCTCTAACGATCGTTCGCTGCCGCCACGCCGGGAAGCTCCTTGCCCTCGAGGAACTCAAGGGACGCGCCGCCGCCTGTGGAAATATGGGTCATCTGTGCGCCGAAGCCGAGCTGGTTGACCGCCGCCGCGGAATCGCCGCCGCCGATGATGGTCGTTGCATCGGTCTCTGCCAGCGCCTTTGCCACCGCGATCGTGCCCGCTGCCAGCGTCGGGTTCTCAAACACGCCCATCGGTCCGTTCCACACCACGGTCTTCGCAGACTTCACAGCGTCCGCATAGAGTGCCTGTGTCTTCGGTCCGATGTCGCAGCCCTCACGGTCTGCCGGCATATTCTCGGAATCATACACCTCGGTCTCCACCGGAGCGTCAATCGGATCCGGGAATTTGTCGATGGTCACGGAATCCACCGGAAGGAGCAGCGTCTTTCCGAGGGATTTTGCCTTCTCCATCATCTCCTTGCAGTAGTCGATCTTCGTATCGTCAACCAAAGAGTTTCCGATCTCATATCCCATCGCTTTCTGGAAGGTGTAAGCCATGCCGCCGCCGATGATCAGCGTGTCGCACTTCTCGAGAAGGTTGGAAATCACGTTGAGCTTGTCCGCCACCTTTGCACCGCCGAGGATAGCGACAAACGGACGCTCCGGTGTCTCCACCGCGTTTCCGAGGAAGTCGATCTCTTTCTGCATCAGATATCCGACCACCGCGGTATCCACCAACTGCGCCACACCCACGTTGGAGCAGTGCGCTCTGTGAGCTGTTCCGAAAGCGTCATTTACAAACACATCGCAGAGGGAAGCCAGATCCTTCGAAAAAGCTTCGCCGTTTTTCGTCTCCTCCGGACGGAAGCGGGTGTTCTCCAGAAGAATCACATCGCCGTCCTTCATCGCCGCGACCGCTGCCCTTGCGTTCGGTCCGACTACCTCCGGATCCGCCGCAAACCTGACCTCCTGGCCGAGCAGCTCGGACAGGCGCGCCGCAACGGGAGCCAGTGTCTTAGTCTTTTTGTCCTCCTCGGTCTTTACCTTGCCGAGGTGGGAGCAGAGAATCACTCTGCCGCCGTCCGCGATCAGCTTTTTGATCGTGGGAAGCGCCGCAACCAGACGGTTCTCATCGGTGATCTGGCCGTTTTTTAAGGGTACGTTAAAATCGCATCTGCAGAGGACCTTCAAGCCCTTTACATTAATGTCGTCTAC
Organism: Clostridiales bacterium; assembly: GCA_021205085.1. Lineage (GTDB taxonomy): Bacteria > Bacillota > Clostridia > Lachnospirales > Lachnospiraceae > Eubacterium_I. Next base: position 43,182 of record JAJPYF010000033.1, read on the forward strand.
GGATTTCTTATTTAATCCCATGTCTTAATCTCCTTTAAAATATAGAAAAAGCAAGGGTCCGGCCCTTATCTGACCGGACCCTTAAGAGTCTTTGTACCAAAATTATACTGTGTGAACCATTAAGCAAGCTCAGCAAAGTATTTGATGGTGCGAACCATCTGGCTTGTGTAGCTGTTCTCATTGTCATACCATGAAACAACCTGTACCTGTGTGGTGCCGTTGTCAAGCGGAAGCACCATGGTCTGGGTCGCATCGAAGAGAGAACCGTAGGTCATGCCGATGATATCGGAGGAAACGATCTCGTCCTCATTGTAACCGTAGGACTCGTTCGCAGCCGCCTTCATCGCCGCGTTGATCTCCTCAACCGTGACATTCCCCTCAACAACCGCGTTCAGCATCGTGGTGGAACCGGTCGGGGTCGGTACACGCTGTGCAGCGCCGATCAGCTTGCCGGAAAGCTCCGGGATAACCAGTCCGATCGCCTTTGCAGCGCCGGTGCTGTTCGGAACGATGTTCACAGCCGCCGCACGGGATCTTCTGAGATCACCCTTGCGCTGCGGGCCGTCCAGTGTCATCTGGTCGCCGGTGTAAGCATGAATCGTGCACATAATACCGCTCTTGATGGTTGCAAGGTTGTTCAGAGCCTGTGCCATCGGAGCAAGGCAGTTGGTGGTGCAGGACGCCGCGGAGATGATGGTATCCTCAGCGGTCAGGATGTCCTGGTTTACATTATAAACAACGGTAGGAAGGTCATTGCCTGCCGGAGCGGAGATGACAACCTTCTTTGCGCCTGCGTTGATGTGCGCCTGCGCTTTTGCCTTGGAAGTGTAGAATCCGGAGCACTCCAGAACAACGTCAACATCCAGTTTCGCCCACGGGCAGTTGTTTGCATCCGGCTCCGCGTAGATCTTGATCTCCTGTCCGTCAACCGTGATGGAATCCTCACCGGCGACTACCGTGTCAGCCTTGGCATATTTGCCCTGTGAAGAATCATACTTTAATAAATGCGCCAGCATCTTCGGGCTGGTAAGGTCGTTGATCGCTACGATCTCATATCCCTCTGCACCAAACATCTGTCGGAAAGCCAGACGGCCGATACGGCCAAATCCATTGATTGCAACTTTTACTGCCATTTTTCATTCCTCCTAGAATAATTTTATAAACCCATACTAACTGGACTTTCTCATCCAATCTTTCCCTATTCTACCCAATTAGAACCAAGATTTCAATAGTTTCCGACGGTTAATTTTAAATTTTGTTAATTTTTTATCTATCTCCTTATTTTTCTTCCTGTTTTTAGAGGAAATGCCCATAAAATAACCGGAATCCCTTTCCGTTTTCCGCAATTTATGATATTCTGACTTTCGGGGAGGACATTTTATAATGTGGGACACTCATATGCACACATCCTTCTCCGGCGACAGCGACGCTGCTCCGGAGGCGATGATAAAAAAGGCAATGGAACTGGGATTAGACGGCATCTGCATCACAGACCATCTGGATCTGGACTATCCGGATGACCCGGATCTGTTTCTGCTGGATCCTGACGCATATCTTCCGGAAATTGCGCGTCTGCGGGAAAAATACCGCGGCCGGTTTCCCGTGTACACCGGCATCGAGCTGGGGCTTCAGGCGCACCTGGCCGAAATCCACCGCGATCTGGTGAACACACACGACTTTGACTTTGTCATCGGCTCCTCCCATGTCGTACACGGCGCGGACCCTTACTATCCCGCCTACTACGAGGGGCGGACCGAGGAGGAAGCCTATCTGGAATATTTTGAATCCATTCCGGAAAACATCCGGGTTTTTGATGAATTTGATGTGTACGGTCACATCGACTATGTGGTCCGCTATGGTCCGAACCGCAATAAATTCTACAGCTATTCACGCTATCAGGACGTGATCGATGAGATCCTGCGGCTTCTGATCCGCCGTGGAAAGGGGATCGAGGTCAACACGGCCGGCTTACGCTACGGGCTGGGACATCCCAATCCCACGGAGGAGATCATCCGCCGCTATCACGAACTGGGCGGGGAGATCATTACTCTCGGCTCGGATGCACACCGACCGGAGCAGATCGCCTTCGGTTTTGACCGGATTCCCGACCTGCTGAAAAGCTGCGGATTTCGGTATTTTACTGTTTTTCACCGGAGGACACCGGAGTTTGTGAAGCTGTGAGCCGGCATTGACGCAAAAACCGCGCGGCGAACTCCGGATTGGAATAATAATATAAATGAGGAAATCCCGCCGCGAAAGCATCCCCTGCAACCATGCAGTCCCAGCTTCGGCTGCTGCCGGGCTTTTGAGCGTGAAACGCATCCCCGTTTTCCGAGCTGTCAAAATAATGAAACTCGTGGGCGCGGATGCTGCACCCGGTCTCCCCGAAAATCTGCGGACGGTTTGCGGTGAGCGTGACATACCCGAAGCTGGTCAGACGATTCGTCCGGTGCACATGTCCATGAATAATTCCCGCCATAGGCCAGATTTTCCCCTGCATGTCCTCCATGGTATCATGCAGATACAGAAACCCGCCGCACTCCGCCAGATACGGCAGCCCGGCACGGATTGCCCGGCGTAGGGATGCAAGCATAGAAGCATTCGCGCTCAACTGCCCGGCATACAATTCCGGATAGCCGCCGCCGAGGAGCAATCCCTGAACATTCGAGGGCAGCTCCTTGTCATGCAGCGGGGAGAAAAAAACGAGTTCCGCGCCGAGCGTCTGCAAAAGCTCCAGATTATCTTCATAATAAAAACAGAACGCTTCGTCACGGGCGACGGCGATCCGAAGCTTCTCCCGAAGAGATTTTTCAACGATTGTCCGGATATCATCCGACATAGCACAGCCCAGATCAGGGGCCTCACCGGCCATCTGCAGAATCGCATCGAGATCCAGCGTTTTTTCCAGCACCTCCGCCAGTTTATTCAGCTTATCCCGAAGCCCCGCAATCTCATCCGGCGTCACCAGCCCCAGATGGCGGCTCTCAATCACACAATCCTCCACCCGCGGCACATAGCCGAACACCCGAACCGGCAGCGCAGCTTCGATGGTCTCCTTTAACCCCGGATAAACCGCCGGGGAAATCTGATTTAAAATCACGCCCCGGATATGGCTGTTGTGTTCTGTTCCCGCCGCCCGCTCTCCCTGCGGACAAAATTCCAGAAATCCCTGAATCAGCGGAACCGCGGACAGACTCATTCCCTTTGCATTGACCACGAGAATCACCGGCGTATCCGTCACATCCGCAAGCTCCCATGAGGAAGCCCGTGCCGTGACGCCTCCCACGCCGTCGTAAAATCCCATGACTCCCTCCATGACGGAGACATCTGCCTGCGCCGCCTGTCGGCCGAAGAGGTAGCGGACGGTCTGAGCCGGTGTAAAAAAGGTGTCCAGATTCCGCGAGGGCGTCCCGATGACCTTCGTGTGAAACAGAGGATCAATGTAATCCGGCCCGCATTTAAAGGAGGCCGGCTTCCATTTTCGGTTGACAAGCGCCTGCAGAATCCCGCAGGTAATCAGGGTTTTTCCGCTGCCGCTCGCGGGGGCGGCGATCATGAAGCGCGGGTATCGCATGGAGCTCCTCCTTTTCCCGTCATCGTAATCACATAGACCGGGTTCTGCCCCTCCATCATATGATAACGGCCGGCCGGTCTGGCCTTCGCGACAGTGACGCTCGCGATATCCTCAACCTCCAGCGGCAGGTCCCGCGCCGCCGCGAGGGTTTCTGTCAGAGTTTCCAGAGTAATGCAGTTGAGCACAATCCGGACTGACGGATTCTTCTCAGAAATCACGGCCAGAATTTCTTTCAGGCTGCCGCCGCTCCCTCCGATAAACACATGGGTCGGCGCGGGCAAACCGCGCAGCGCTTCCGGCGCCTGTCCCGGAACAATTTCAATGTTATCAACCGCGAATTTTTTCTGATTTTCTGCAATCAGGCTGCACGCCTCCTCTTTCTGCTCGACCGCGTAAACCTTGCCGCGATCCGCCATGCGGGCGCACTCCACGGCGACGGATCCCGTCCCCGCACCGACATCATAGACAACAGCGTCCCGCGTCAGGCGAAGCTTTGCAAGCGCAACGGCCCGCACCTCCTCCTTCGTCATCGGAACGTTTCCGCGCAAGAACGCACCGTCCGGAATGCCGCAGGTGACTGCCTCGCTGCACGCCTGCGAATTGACAATCACCGCTGCAAAAATTCCCTCGCCCCGGAACTTTGCAAAATCTGCGGCAGTCCCCTCATAAATATGCTCGGAAGGGTAGCTCAAATCGCCGCCCACGTACATTTTCACCGCGTCAAAGCTGTAAGACAAAAGCTTTCCGGCAATTTTCCGAATGCTCTCTGCATCGGAGGCGAGCGTGAAAACCTTTTCGTTCTGCCGGACCATCCCAATCAAATCCGGCTCTCTCCCGTGGCTGCTGGCAAGCACCATATCCTCCCACGGCATCCGAAGGCGGGCGGCAAAATATGCCGCCGTGGAAATGCCGGGGATCAGGCGAACCTGCATTTCATCCCCGAAATATTCCGGCAGGCGCTTTGCCCCGCTGTAAAAGCCGACATCGCCGGAAAAAGCGACGACAATTTTTCCATATTCCGGATGCTCTTCGATATAAGCCGCGATCTCATCCGGCCGGTACAATACAGCGTTCGGCTTATGGAAGTCCCGCAGCGCATCCAGCATCCGCGCGGCGCCGATGATGCAGTCCGCCTCCTCACAGGCCGCGACCGCCTCCAGCGTCATGTTTTCCCGGCTGCCCATACCGATGCCGAGAAGGGTGACGCAGCGCGTTTTCCTTCCTACACCCGCAGAAAGAACTGCCGCCTGACCACCATATATATTCACATTTTCCGATGTGCCGGACTCCTTCTCCGCATAGGCTTGCCATATCTTCAGAACAATCCCCCGAATCTCCTCCGCAGAATATCCCGCTTCCTGCAGCGGACGCCGAATCACGACGCAGGCCGCGCCGCAGTTTTTTGCCGCTTCCACCTTCTCCGAAAAACCGCCCGCCCCGCCGGACTCCTTCGTGACCAGATATTTCGCACCGGTCATCCGGATCGTCGCCTCGTTCATCTCCCGCGAAAACGGCCCCTGCATACAGATCACCTGTTTCCCGGAAAGGCCGTATCGGGCTTTTTTTTCAAAAATTTCTTCCTGCAAAAGTGTCCGGATATAAAGCCGCTCCCGGTCCGCGATCGTCTCCGCGAAAACTGGCAGCTCCTTTATCCCTGTCGTGAGAAGAATATTCCCCTGCTGCCCGTCCAGCCAGCGGGCGGCAGACGCAGCATCCTCAAACACAACAGTTCCATCGCCCGGCTCTGTCTTGGTTTCACCGCGCAAAAGCCGGTAATATGCCGTCCGATTTTCCCCGGCGGCAAAGCGAATGTTCCGGGTCGCCTCATCGGCGTAAGGATGCGTCGCGTCGATGACCGCCAACAGCTGCTCCCCTCGAATCAGCGCCGCCATCCTGTCGGCGTCCATCCGGCCGACACGCACCTCGATACCGGCAGTCTGCCGCAGCAGTTCCTCCCCGTACTCCGTCGCCACGCAGACAAGAGCGGGGATTCCCCGCCCATCCAGGAACTCCGCCAGCTCCCGCCCTTCTGTTGTACCGGCAAAGAGGAGGAACCGTCTTCCCATCCGATCGCTTTTCCCGGCATCTGTTGTCCGCTTCTTTGTATCAGTCATTTTTCTTCTCCGGATAACACATGATTAATGTGACAAAGGGGTATCCGCGGCGTCACCATCCGGCCGCCGATCACTTTTGTCTGAGAATTTCCTATAAAAACCGTGGTAAACATATCGGTCTGTACGTCCCGCAGTTCCCGCAGGAGAAAAAGCGCCACCGTTTCCCCCTCCCGCCCGATATTGGACACCGTGCCGCAGACGGTGTCGCCGCTCCGGTAGCGGAGAATCAGGTCGCAGGCTCTCTGCAGATAACCGCTCCGCTTCCTGCTGGAAGGATTATAAAGGCAGATCACAAAATCCGCCTCCGCCGCGGCGAGCAATCGCGCCTCGATTGTCTCCCACGGCGTCATGAGATCACTCAGACTGACCACGGCAAAATCATGCATCAGCGGCGCGCCAAGCACCGCAGCTCCGCCGGTAGCAGCCGTCACGCCGGGAACAATCTCGACCTCCACACCGGGGAATTCTCCCCCGATCTCCAGCATCAGGCCGCTCATTCCGTAGACACCGGCGTCCCCGCTGCAGATCATCGCCGTGGTCTGTCCGGCGGCTGCCGCCTCAAAGGCCATCCGGCACCGCTCGATCTCCCGCGTCATCGGCGTCGTCAGAAACCGTTTCCCCGGAAAATGCTCCCGAACCAGATCGACATACACCGTATATCCGACGATCACCTCGCAGCTTTGCAGGATATTCACCGCCCGCACCGTCATCTGTTCGTAAGCCCCCGGGCCGATGCCCACCACAAAAAGTTTATTCAAAGGACACCTCCCACGGCCGCTCCAAAAGCGCCGCCGTCACTCCGTTTCCGGCCGTCTTCCTGCACAGAAACCGCGCCGATTGCTGCTCCTCCTCTGTCAGCACCGCCATGGCCGCACGCTCACAGACATTGTCCGCACCGGTCACTCCGGCGACAAAATCCGACGCGCTGTACTCCCCCGGAACCGCCTGAAGTGTCTCCGCAGAAAATGTCTCAAACGACACACCGAACTCTCCCGCCAGCGCCGCAAGCCCCGGCTCATCCGCTTTCCGGTCGATCGACGCGACCGCGCAAACGCTGTGCGGAGAAATATGATTTTCCCGCAATACTCCGCAAACAAAATCACGGATCTCCTCAAAAGACTTCCCTCTTTTGCAGCCGACCCCCAGGACGACCGCACGCGGAACCAGATGAAGCGTGGGAATATTCTTCCCGCTTTCCTCCGTCGGAAGGAACAAGGATTTTGCTTCCTCGGAGATATCACGAATTACAGCGTCATTAAAAACGGAAACAATCACCGCCGCCGAGAGGCACATTTCTTTCGGATGCGTTGAATCCTTACCCTCCGACAATTTGCCCTCCTCCGGCTCTGTCCGGCTCAGTCGCGACGGATTCGCCGGAGTCAGCCGAAAGAACTCCGCAGGAAGCGTTCCGCGCACCTTCCCATCGTCTTCGCAATAAAAGGCGACCGGTTCCCCGCCCACGATGCGTGCGGCGACACGCTTTGCCGCCTGCAAATCCGTGATGTACAGGTTGTTTTTCTGCGCCCAGACATCGACCGCAAGCTTCCCGCCGACATCCGAGGCCGTAGTGATCACAGGGTCCGCTCCCAGCCTGTCAGCCAGGAAAAGCGTCAGCTCATTTCCCCCGCCCAGATGTCCGGACAGGAGGGAAATCACGTGGTTTCCCCGCTCATCCGCCGCCAGCACCGCCGGGTCCGTCGTCTTGGAGACAAGAAACGGGGCAATCGTGCGCACCGCGATGCCCGCCGCTCCGATGAAAAGAATCGCATCCGCGGCCGGAAACACCTTCGCGCACCAGTCATGCAGAGACTCCCGCACCGCAACTGCATCCACACTCTGACAATTCTGCGCGCCGATCTTGCTGTATAGCACAACGCGCGCCGAACCGGCCTGCCCCTCTGCCGATGAGCGGCACGGCATTTCTTCGTCATATTCCGCCAATGCATCCCGAACACGCTCGGCCAGCCGCGCCCCCTGCTCTGTGAAAAAAATTACCGCAATCTCTTTTTTTCTCATTTTCTCACCGATCTGTCTTTCGGAACTCCGTTTCAAAGGACGGATTGTAAAGGTCAGATCTCCGGTACCCGCTGTGCGCCACCGCATCGCCGACAATGATCAGCGCTGTTTTCGCGATGCCGTGCGCCGCCGCCGTCTGCGCCAGTGTCCCGACTGTGCAGAGGTAAGACTCCTCCTCCGGCCATGTGGCTTTGTAGACAATCGCCGCCGGAGTCGCCTCCGTATAGCCGCCGACAACTAGCTCTTTTTCAAGCTCTTCCAACAATCCCGCGCTCAGAAAAATCACCATCGTTGCCCCGTGCGCCGCGAAAGAAGCGATGCTCTCGCGCTCCGGCACCGGCGTCCGCCCGGCCATGCGGGTGATGATCACGCTCTGGGACACATCGGGAAGCGTGTACTCCAGATTCAGCGCCGCCGCCGCGCCGCAAAACGAGCTGACGCCCGGACAGCTCTCATAGGCAATCCCCAGTGCATCCAGCGCGTCCATCTGCTCCCGGACAGCCCCGTAAATACAGGGATCGCCGGTGTGAAGGCGAACGGTCATCAAGCCATTCTGCTCTGCCTCCCGCATCACCGCGAGAACCTCCTCTAGTGTCATCCGCGCACTGTTGTAAACCGTGCAGTCCGGCTTCCGCTCATCCAAGAGTGCCGGATTGACAAGGGAACCGGCGTAGATGATCACATCCGCCTCGCGGATGAGGCGCTGTCCCCGGACGGTGATCAGGTCGGGGGCGCCGCTGCCGGCGCCGACAAAGTAAATCATAGTGTGCCTTCTCTCTATCATATGAAACGAGTGATTGCGAAACTGCAAAGTTATTATAGCATGGATGTGCCAGAAAACAACTTCAACGCCCATCCCCATACAAAAACAAGTTTCGCAAACACTCTAACCTACGTTCTCGTTACCTTCTGCGCCCCAATTTTTTCTAAGAGCTCCGGCACGTTCCGCGTCCGGCCGAGTTCCCCGTATACCTTGGAGAAGATGACGGCGCCGACTTGCAGGCGTCCCTGTGCCCGGCGGTTCAGGTGATATTCGATTTTCTCTGTGAGAATGTCGAGTGTCGGCTGCCATGCATCGGTCCCGTGAATGATGCGAAGCCCTTCGTCTGTGGTGACGGCGTCCAGAATCTGCCGCGCGCGGTCGGCGTCAATTCCCGCCCGCAGCGCCGCGGCGGAAAGGATTTCCATCCGGGCGTCGCCCTCTCTGGAATGGGTGTTCATAATGCCGCCCGCAACCTTGACAAATTTCCCGATATGGGCGACAAAGAGCAGACCGTCCAGCTCCAGATTGACCGCCAGATCGATGGTCTGCCCCACATAATTGCTGCACTTGACCGCCGCCTCCGGACCAAACGGAAAATTTTCGTTCAGATAATCTGCGCCGTAGTTTCCGGGCGTGACCGGAATGTATCTCTGATGCGCCGCTTTCTGGCGCAGCTCCAATTCAATCGTTGAAATCACGGCCTGTTCGCTCATCGGCTCTACGATGCCGGATGTCCCCAGAATGGAGATACCGCCCTCAATCCCCAGACGGGGGTTGAAGGTCTGCTCCGCCAGCCTGCGTCCCTCCGGAGCCGAGATCGTCACCTCCAGACTGCCTGTGTATCCAAACTCCTCACAGACCGCCTGTACTTCCTCCGTGATCATCTGCCGCGGCACCCGGTTGATGGCAGGTGCGCCGACCGGCTGCTCCAGACCGGGAAGGGTCACCGTGCCAATGCCCTCTCCTCCGCGGATGTCAATCGTTGCGATGTTTTCCGGCTGCCCGTCGTCCGCGCTCCCGCTTCCCGTCTCGCGTCCGTTCTCACCCTGCCGCCGACAGGCCCCGCCGCATTTTCTGACCCGTGCATAAATCAGAATGCCGTCCGTCACATCCGGGTCGTCCCCGGCATCCTTCTGAATGGCGCAGCTCGCCGACTCATCGTCCCAACGGGGGAAAAGCGGCTCCAAAAACAACGATATTCCCTTCGGCGTCGTCAGACGCACCGCATCCACCGCTTTTCGGGAAAACAGCATCCGCGCCGCCGCCTGCGCCGCTGCCGCCGCACAGCTCCCCGTCGTGTAGCCGAAGCGCAGCTTTCGGTCGCCCCGGATGATATACTTTTCCTTCAGCCCATTTTCTGTCAAAACGTCAGCTCCTCTTCCTTTTACCGCTCAAAAATGAAGGTATCCTTCAGCCCCAGCCACTTCTGATCCTTCTCGCTCAGGTTCAGCGGCGAGCCGTCGCTCATGCGATACCCCTCCGCACCGGCTGTGCCGGAATACTCCCCAACCAGCTGCGGCCACTCGATTCCGATCTGTGGGTCATTCCACGCCAGTCCGCCCTCGTCGCCCGGATGATAAAAATCCGTGCACTTGTAGCAGAACTCCGCGAGATCCGAGAGCACCAGAAATCCGTGGGCAAACCCCTCCGGGATGTAAAACATCTTCTTATTTTCCTCGGTCAGCTCCACGCCGAACCACTTGCCGTAGGTCTCGCTGTTTCCGCGCAGATCGACCGCGACATCAAAGACCGCGCCGCGGACAACCCGGACCAGCTTGCCCTGCGGGAATTCCTTCTGGAAATGCAGGCCGCGCAGCACGCCCTTTGTGGAAGAAGACTGGTTGTCCTGAACGAAGACCATGTTCAGACCCGCCTCCTCCATGTCCCGTTGATTGTAGGTTTCCATAAAATAACCTCTCGCATCGCCGTGAACGGTCGGCTCGATGACGCAGAGTCCGGCGATGCCGCCGGCGTTTTTTTCCACTTTAATTTGTCCCATGAAAGTGCTCCTTTTCTATTTTCTAAAATGTTTGATTGGAATATGCACTGAAACAACTTCAACGCGGGCACGCTCTCGCTAGACTCCGCACGCAACGGTACATAAGAGACCAAAATACGGTCTCTAAGTACCGGCGGCTCCGAACTACCCGCTTATGAAGTGTATTCTGTGCATATTCCCCCCATCTTTCTTCGCTTCTCTCTTATTTATCTATATATTTCAAAAACATAACTACCCGAAAATATATAGTCCCATATTCCGGGAGAATGTGCTTTTCCGCACGCCGCTTTGACGGTACAGGCGAATCCGCCTGAGCTTCCCGGCGTCGAGCGCGTCCCCGAAGAGGCGAATCGCGGAATCGTCCGGAAGGTCGTATATCTCGGCAAACAGTCTTGCCTGCCGCTGTTTTTCCTCGACGGCTCCCCGGATCGCCTGTTTGCTGTGGGTCAGCTTATACATAATATAAGAAGGACCGAACTTCCGCGCGCCCTGCTCGTTGTCCCCGTGCTGGCGGTAGAGGATGGTCGCCTCATCCAGATAAGCGATTCCCCCGAACTGTGCGGCAATCAGCGCCGCCCACCAGTCGTGCATAACGACATCGGTCAGGTCTGTCACCTCGATCAAGCGGTCGCGCAGCGCACGGTTGACCATCATCGTACAGCCCACCACGACATTCTCAATCATCAAATGGCAGGCGGCAAGATCCTCGCAGTGCAGCCGCTGATACTGATTCATGCTGTCCGCGATCGGGTGCAGTTCCCGGTCTGCGACCCGCAGGTCACTGAAAACCAGACGCGGAATTTCCGCTGTCCTTCCCACGTTATCACAGAGTGCTTCCCTTTCCGCCCCTGTCATCGGATCACAAGATTCTGCTCCCCTGCTGCCGCGCATCCGCCGCAGCGTCTTCTCCATTTTATCCGGCAGCCACACATCGTCCTGATCACAGCACATGTACAGCGGCGCCTCCACCTGACGGAAGAGAAAGAAAAAATTATTCTTCGCTCCACCGGAGGGCTCGCCCTCCACGCAGACAAACTTTTCCGGATATCGGTTCGCATATTCCGCGATAACCACCGCCGTCCCATCTGTCGAGCCGTCATCATGGATATACGCGACCCAACCGGTCTCGGACTGCGCCAGCAGCGAGTCCAACAGCTCGCCGAGATATTTTTCTCCGTTATATGAGGCAACTAAAATCGCTATCTTCTCTGTCTTATATCTCATGTCCGGCGAACCATCCCCACTTCCGAAAATACCTCACTGCGGACTTCAGATGCTCGAGAAACAGCCTTCTGTCCCTGTGGGAAGCCCGCTCCCACCTGTGAACCACAGCCGCGCCCGGATAATACATGAGCTTTGACACCTGATTCACCCGTTTGCACAGATCGGCGTCCTCCACATACATGAAAAACTCCTCGTCAAACCCGTGCAATTTCCGAAACAGCTCCGTCCGGATCACGAGAAAGCTTCCCTGTCCGAAGGGAACCTGAAACGACTTTGTGTAATCCATATCCTGCATCGTGTGCCACCGGTAACGCTTCCGAAAAACCTTTTTCCCGAACATGCGGACAAACAGATCCCACGCCGTCAGCTCTCTCCGGTAGACGGGCTGCAGATTGCCCTCTTCATCGAGAAGTCGGGGAATACACATCCCCACTTCCGGCCTTTCATCCATCCACGGCAAAATCGCCGCAAAAGGGTCGTCACGAAAAATAATATCCGGGTTTACAATCGCGTGGTACCGGGAATCCAGCCGGTCAAGCAGAAGATTGTTCGCGCGCCCGAACCCCAGATTTTCCCCGGCAGGGATGTAGCAAACCCAGTCATCCCCCTTGATCTGTGCCAGCAGATCCGCTCTGTCGGCGGCACAGTCATGTTCGCCGCTGCTGTTGTCCACGATGTAAATGCGGCAGTCGGCGTCCGGCGCGGCATATTTCTTATAAGAAGAAATCGCCGCCGCCACGTCCCGGTAATTTTTGTACGCGACGATGGCGATCGTCAGTTCACTCATAATCAATCTCTTTTAAATACCGGCCGAGGGCATCCTGCCATGTCGGCAGCGGTGTGAAGCCGTTCTGCACGAGCTTCGACTTGTCCAGCCGGCTGTTGAACGGCCGCGCCGCCTTGGAAACCCCGTACTCCTGCGTGGTCACCGGCGCCACCACCAAACTCTCCCGGCCGTACTCGGCGTGCCCAAGCGCCGCCGCCTGTCGGAAAATCTCTACCGTAAAATCGTACCAGCTGATGTAGCCGCCCTCGTTGGTCGCATGATAGTATCCGTATTTTTCCGTCTCAATCATGTCCACCAGCAGCCGCGCAAGGTCGAGCGTGTAGGTCGGTGTGCCGATCTGATCGGCAACCACCCGCAGCTGGTCGTGCGTTTTCCCGACATTCAGCATGGTTTTGATAAAGTTTTTCCCATTCACGCCGAAAACCCATGCGATACGGACGATGAAAAACTTCTCCAGCAGCTCCGACACCGCCAGCTCGCCCTCCAGCTTCGTCTGCCCGTAGACATTCAACGGCTTATAGTCCGTGCAGTCCGGCTGCCACGGCTCCTCGCCCTGTCCGTCAAAGACATAATCCGTGCTGATGTAGACCATCTTGCAGTCCAGCTTGCGACAGACCTCGGCAATGTTTCGCGTGCCTCTCGCATTGATGGCGCGAACCTTGTCAACCTTGTCCTCATCCTCCGCCAGATCAACCGCCGTCCACGCCGCGCAGTGCACCACCACATCCGGCTGAATCTGCGTGATTGTCCGGTCGACCATCTCCGCATCCGTGATATCCATAGACACATAGGGCATGGCCGTCACGGCACTTCCGTCCGCCGCGCCGCTGTAGGCCGGCGCGAGATCCGTGCCGATCCCCTCATATCCGCGCTTTGCCAGTTCATTCATCACGTCATGGCCGAGCTGTCCGGCCACACCGGTCACAAAAACTTTCATCCTGTCCTACCTCCCGGCTAACGGTTTCCGTACATTTTCTCGTAATAATTCTGATACTCTCCGGAGATGATGGTCTCCCACCACTCGCGGTTGTCCAGATACCAGCGGATCGTCTTCTTGATACCGTCCGCAAACTTCGTCTCCGGCAGCCAGCCCAGCTCATTGTGAATCTTCGTCGGATCGATCGCATAGCGCATATCGTGGCCCTTCCGATCCGTCACATAGGTAATCAGGCTCTCCGGCTTGCCCAGCTCCTTGCAAATCATCTTCACAATGTCGATATTTCTCATCTCATTGTGTCCGCCGATGTTGTAGACCTCCCCCACGCGGCCCTTGTGAATAATCAGGTCGATTGCCTTGCAGTGATCCTCCACATACAGCCAGTCGCGGACATTCTCACCCTTTCCGTACACCGGGAGGGGCTTGTCATTCAACGCATTGGCGATCATCAGCGGGATCAGCTTCTCCGGGAAATGATACGGCCCGTAGTTGTTCGAGCAGCGGCTCACCGTCACCGGCAGGCCATAGGTCCTGTGATACGCCAGCACCAGCAAATCCGCGCCCGCCTTGGACGAGCTGTACGGGCTACTCGTGTGGATCGGCGTCTCCTCCGTGAAAAACAGATCCGGCCGGTCCAGCGGCAGGTCGCCGTAAACCTCATCGGTGGAAACCTGATGATAGCGCGTAATCCCATACTTGCGGCAGGCATCCATCAGCACCGCCGTCCCCTTGATATTCGTGTCAAGGAAGATCTCCGGGTTCTCGATGGAACGATCCACATGGCTCTCCGCCGCAAAATTCACCACGATGTCCGGATGCTCCTCCTCAAAAAGGCGGTAAACCGCCTCCCGGTCCGTGATGCTCTCCTTCACGAAACGGAAATTCGGGTTGTCCATCACCGGCTCCAGCGTGGAGAGGTTGCCCGCGTAGGTCAGGCAGTCCAGACACACGATGCGGTAGTCGGGGTACTTGCCCAGCATATGAAAAATAAAGTTGCTTCCGATAAAACCGGCGCCGCCGGTCACGATGATTGTCATAAAAAAGTCCCTCCGTTATATATTTTTTTGCGAAACGCCATATTGTTATATTACGGATTTGTCCAGAGACAACTTCAACGCGGGCACGCTCTCGCTAGTCTCCGCACGCAGCGGTACATAAGAGACCAGAATACGGTCTCTAAGTACCGGCGGCTCCGTACTACCCGCTTTCGAAGTGTACTCTGTACAAATCCCCTCTACATCATGACGCGTTTCGCACTTACTTCAATTAATATAATTAATATAACCCGTCCTGATACTTTCCGTCGAGAACGTCCTTCAGGTACTGGCCGTACTGGTTTTTCTTCAGGACTTCGTAGACGCGCAGGACATCCTCCCGCGTGATCCACCCGTTTAAGTAAGCGATCTCCTCCAGGCAGGCGATTTTGCGGTGCTGGTGCTGTTCCACGGTCTTGACGAAGTTCGTGGCGTCGACCAAGCTCTCATGTGTGCCGGTGTCCAGCCATGTGAAGCCCTGTCCGAGAAGCTCCACGTTCAGCTGCCCGCTCTCCAGATAAATCCGGTTCAGATCCGTGATCTCCAGCTCACCGCGCGCGCTGGGCTTCAGATTTTTCGCATAGTCAACGACCTGATTATCGTAAAAATAGAGTCCCGTCACACAGTAATTACTCTTCGGCTTCTCCGGCTTCTCCTCGATTGAGATCGCCTTTCCCGTATGGTCAAATTCGACGATGCCGAAGCGCTCCGGATCGTCCACATAGTATCCGAACACGGTCGCGCCCTTGCCGGACTCCGCGTTCTCCACCGCCGCCTTCAGCCGCTTGCGGAAGCCGTGCCCCGCGAAAATATTGTCTCCGAGAACCATCGCCGCCGTGTCATCCCCGATAAAATCCGCTCCGATGACAAACGCCTGCGCCAGACCGTCCGGGCTGGGCTGCACCGCGTAGGAAAGATGTACGCCGAAGTGGCTGCCGTCTCCCAGCAGCTCCTCAAACCGCGGCGTATCCTGCGGCGTGGAAATGATCAGGATATCACGAATCCCTGCGTTCATCAGCACCGACATCGGATAATAGATCATCGGCTTGTCATAGATCGGCAGCAGCTGCTTCGATGTAACCATGGTCAACGGGTAAAGCCGTGTGCCCGATCCGCCGGCCAAAATAATCCCTTTCATAAAAAATTCTCCTTCTCTGTTCGTGTTTTCAGGTGTATACTGGTATAGTATACTAGCAGAAAACCAAAAATGCAATCACACCGGAGGAAGTTTTCATGCAAGCCATCGATATTTTTATCAAAAATCTGCTGAGGCATATCGATCAGGAGGCGAAGCCGTCCATGCTGCAGCTCAGCCTCAGCATCGGCGCCTCTCCGAGTTATATACAGAAGGTCTCCACCAACAACCTCCATCCTTCCTTTCCGAAAATCGATGAAATCTGCCGGTATTACGATGTTCGCGGCTGGGAAATGTTCTGCGATATGGACGAAGACAGCGATCTCGTCTCCACCATTCAGATGCTGGAAACCATGCCCGCCGACACATTCCCGCTCATCTATGAGTATGTGAAATACCTGAATAAACGGTACGGGGATGGAGCCGGCAAGCGCGGCAAAAAACGTAAGAAAAGCTTTTGGAAGATGCGGTAACAATCTATCACTTGCACCAGATACCAACAGGAGTCCAAAAGATGAGCATTAACACAGACCAGATTAAATCCCTCAGATTCAAAGATCTACTCGCCATGACCGAACCCAGCATACAAACCAAACGTCTTCCCCGAGCATCCCGGCTTCGCAAATCAGATGCAGAAATTCTCTTTACAGAGACATTATGTGGTGCCACAATCACATCTACAAACAGTTTCTCTACTCAATTATTCCCGAAGAAATCGTCTTAGAATTTCCATGGTATTTGCCGATTTTCTTAATCTGCGAACCCAGACTCGACAATAGCCAAGAATCTCGCGAGGCATATCACATTGCACTCCACATTGACAATGTAGTCTGTTACCGAAAGCATGGTTTATATTACGATATCAGTGAATTATTGTCTGCATAACGGCCACCACAAAAGACAGTATCATCTCCCTGTTGAATGAATTCACCAATAATCGGTATACCTTTTTTCTGATTCATATGTAAAATCCTCCGCATATTCGAGACATCACTACTTTGCCACAATAGGGGGAAGTATTATCGGCGGCTGTCCAAAAGATGCTGTAATTTCCGCAATTAATAATGATATTCTGCTCATCAAATTTCCAATGACAAAATCTCCGTTCAATTTAAATTCTTCTGCAACATTAATACTATGCCAATCATACTCATCTATCTTCTCAGGATTAAAAGTCAAAATTGCGCCAAATGATACAGATAATTCAAATATTCCTGCCGGTTCTCGCCGAATAGTCCTTGTAACAATCAACTTAACACACTTTTGCTCAATTACCTCCGCCTGAAAATTATCTTCGCATTGGAATCTATTTTCTGCATCGTCTATATCATTGTCCATTTTATCATACGATACTTTTTGTAAATAAAATTCATACTCATCCAGAAAATATTCTGACAAATTTTTTATCATTCTAAAATCCTCTTACATTATTTAAATAATGGCCGCTGATAAAAGTTCCGTTGGTTTGCTGTTGTTTTTGTATCAATTACCACTGTATTTTCATGTATGGGAAGCGAGAAAATATTGTATGCTTCAGACACTCCTTCTTCTTTTTGCTGACTCTCCTCGGTAAATACATATTGTTCAATAGCTCTCACCACCATCGAATTTAGCGATTCGTTTTTCGCATTTGCCTTTAATGCAAGTTTTTTATGCAAATCTGGCGGTATTCTTACATTAAATGTTCCTTTAAATTCCTTATCTGGATTTTTCCCTGTTTTTGCGC
>JAJPYF010000122.1 GCA_021205085.1 Clostridiales bacterium
GTCTCTTATGTACCGCTGCGTGCGGAGACTAGCGAGAGCGTGCCCGCGTTGAAGTCGTTTTTCAGTACATTCTCTATCAGAAAATATTTACGCACGCCCTCTTCACGATTTCAGCGTTTTCTCGTCCTCTTCCTTTTGGAGGCACTGCTGCCCTGCGCACCGCTCTCCGCCTGCGCAGCCGGCTCCTTCACCTGCCGCCGGACATAGGCGATGGGCGTGCGCTGCTTATCATCGGACTCCACCATAACGACCTCCAGGCCGTCAATCATGCGGATAAACTCGCTGAACTTCCGGTATTTGCCGTAATTTCGCTCGTCAAAATCCGGATATTTGCGGGTCAGCAGCCGCCCCAGCTCCGACAAAAGCATCGTGTCATCCTCATCCGAATTCTTGTCAATGATATCGAAAATGGTCCTCTTGATCTTGGAAAGCTTTGTAATCGGGGAGGACTCCACGGAAATATCCTCCTCCTCTGCCGCTGCAGCCTCCGCCGACGCGCTCTGCTCCTCCTCCACTGTATTCTGGAAAAGAACATCCAGCACCTTAAACTCCTCGCAGGAGCGGACAAACGCTTTCGGCGTCTTGGACTCTCCCATGCCGATGACGATCTTTCCCGCCTCCCGCAGCCGCATGGCCAGCCGGGTAAAATCACTGTCCGAGGAGACAATGATAAACCCGTCCACATTGTCCGTGTACAAAATGTCCATCGCGTCAATGATCATAGACGAATCCGACGCGTTTTTTCCGGTCGTATAGCTGTACTGCTGGATGGGAATGATGGAATTCTCCAGCAGGCATTCCTTCCATGTCTTTTTCTGCCGGTCCGTCCAGTCCCCGTAAGCTCTGCGGACACTGACGCTCCCGTAAGACTTTGCCTCATTCAACATCACCGACACATACTTCGGTGAAATATTATCCACATCTACAAGTAACGCAAATTTATTTTCCTCTGCCATATGATCCCTCCCGATCAGATTACGCTCACTCTGTCACTGTCTTTTCTACCATAACACATCAGCCGCCGAAAAAAAAGGCGAACTTTTGATTAAAATGAGATTGTGGTATCCTTCCGCCCTGTGGTATACTACGCCATAGCAGAGCAACGGAATCAAATTTACAGGAATCGCGGTGCAACATACTATGAAATTGGGAAAATATAAGGGGCTGCATGTACAGCAGCCGGATCTGACCGTACAGGATTCAGAGGTGGAGAAAGTTTTGCTGAGAAACCAGCGGAGAAACGCGGTCGTCATCCACGGCGAGGACGGGAAGAAAACCGTGTCCTTTCAAACGCTCGACGACGACTTTGCGCGGGATTTCTCCGAGCATGAGACACTGGACCAGTGGCGCGTCGGGATTCGGGAGGAGCTGGAGGAACGGCGGCGGCTTTCCGCAGAGGAAAAGATGAGCCGGAGCCTTCTGGATCAGATCATCGCCGACTCCCGGATTCCCGTCGACCGCCGGTTAAAGCAGGATGTCTTTGAGGAGCTGTATGAGGACTTTCTCTTTGACCTTGAGGAGAAGGGAATGACGCTGGAGACATGGTGCAAGCGGTCAGGCCGGACCGAGAAGCAGCTTCGCAGCAGCAAAATGGACGAGGCTGTCCGCCTCATCCGCTCGGAATCTGTCCTCCACGCCATCCTCACCGCGGAGGGGATTACGGTCTCCGACGCGGAAATGACGGAGGAGCTCCGGCTCCTTGCCGAGGAGGAGGGCATGGACTGCGCGGCCTTCACCGAACAGCTCGGCGAGGAGGAACTCGACTGCATCCGGGACCAGCTCGGGCTCGACAAAGCGATGCAGTTTGTCATCGATCACGCTGTCATAACAAATGAATAGAATAAAAACGCTCCTTTCACAGATACTAAACGCAAAACTGTGAAAGGAGTATTTTTATGTCTGAAAAAAACAAGCGCTGTGACTGCGGCGATGAATATGACTATCTGGGAAAATCCGCGTCCGTCAATGACCAGACCGGCCTGATTCCCTCCGCGCCGCTGACGGAAGCCGAAGAGCAATCCTATCAGATGCTCTATCCCTACCCGCCTCCGGTTGTGAAAAAAGAGGACGACCACGCAAAATAAACCTCTGCTCCGTCAAACCACCTGATGGTGCAGCCATTTTCGGCTCCGAAACCGGATACCGAAGACGATTCCCCGGACGGTCCAGTCGGTAAACATCCCGATCCAGACCGCAATCGGACCGAAGCCCTGCACACGGCAGAGATAGACGCAGAGTGCCACGCGGCAGACCCACATGCTGACGGTGGATACCACCATGGAAAACTTCACATCCCCGGCCGCGCGCATGCCGTAGGCCGGGATGAAGGCCATCGCCCAGACAAACGGTTTGATGATCGCAATCCACTTCATCATAAAGCAGCACATTTCGGCGCTGGCAGCCTCCATGCCGGCGATCTGCGTAACCGGCCTTGTCACCGCAAAAGTCAGCAGGCAGGTCACAATCACCGTCACCTCTGCGATCACAATCAGCTTGATAATATAGTAAACCGCCTGATCCTTTTTCCCTGCACCGATACACTGCCCCACAACCGTCATCAGCCCGATACCGACGCCGATGGCCGCCACACTGTTTAAATATTCCAGCGTATTCGTCATCGCCTGCGCTGCGATCGCCGTCGTTCCCAGCGTAGACACCGTGGACTGAATCGCCAGCTTGCCGAACTGAAACATCCCGTTCTCAATGCCGGACGGAATCCCGACGGAGAGGATCACCGCGATCAGAGCCATCTCCGGCCGGATTTTTGCATAATTCCGGATCACGATCACCTGCTTCGGTCTCCGCTGCAGGCTGATCATGACAACTGCCATAACGATACGGGCAATGAGTGTCGAGAGCGCCGCTCCCAGAACGCCCATGTCCATGCCGAAGATCATGATCGCATTGCCTCCGATATTGATAAAATTACAGATAACCGAAACGATCATAGGCAGCCGGGAGTTCCCTTCCGCCCGGAAAAAAGCCGCATTCGCGTTGAAAAGTGCGATAAACGGATATGACAGGGCCGTCACAAGGAAGTAGGTCTGGGACGCCTCCATCACATCCGCCTCCACCTGGCCGAATACCAGTCGGAGCAGCGGATAGCGAAACACAACACAGAGCACCGTAATTACAACGGAGATCACCAGCATCGTCAGAAAGACCTGCTGCGCAGCCCGGTTGCACTCGTCCTCCTCCTTTTTTCCCAAATACTGGGAGCAGACAATCGTACCGCCTGCCGCCAGCGCCAGAAACACCTGAAGCATCAGGTTATTGATCGAATCCACCAGAGAAACCGCCGAGATCGCAGCACTGCCCACATTGCTCACCATCATGGTATCCACTGTTCCCATCAGGGCATTTAAAATCTGCTCGATCATCAGCGGAATCAGCAGCATCCAGAGATCCCGGTTGGAAAATAACAAGTCTTCTTTTTTGATTCCCAGTTTTTTCATAATCATCTGACAAACATCCCATTCCCATAAAACTACTGTAAATACCAGAGAACATTTTACACGTTTTTCCGCAGAAATCAACCGGATTTTTACATGCCGCTTGCATTCAAAGCCGAATGGTTTATAATAGAGAAAGCGGTGCATCGGGGACACCACTTTGCGTCGCTATAGAAAACAGTTGCATTTAAGGAGGGAAAACAATGCGTACTTACACCACACAAATGGATGCAGCGAGAAAAGGCGTTATCACTTCACAGATTGAAACCGTAGCCAAAAAGGAGCATATGCCCGTGGAGAAGCTGATGGGGCTCGTGGCAGAGGGCAAGGTCGCCATCCCGGCGAACCGCCTCCACACCAGCCTCGATCCGGAGGGCGTCGGCAGCATGCTGCGCACGAAGATGAATGTCAATCTCGGCGTATCCAGAGACTGCAAGGACTACGATATCGAGATGGAGAAGGTCATGAGCGCCGTTTCTCTCGGGGCAGAGGCGATCATGGATCTGTCCAGCCACGGAGATACACAGCCGTTCCGCCGGAAGCTGACCGGCGAATGCCCCGCCATGATCGGCACGGTGCCGGTCTACGACTCCGTCATCCACTACCAGCGTGACCTCGCCACTCTGACCGCAAAGGATTTTGTGGATGTCGTCCGTCTCCACGCGGAGGACGGCGTGGATTTCGTCACGCTCCACTGCGGCATCACGCAGAAGACGATCGAGCAGATCAAAAAACACAAACGGAAAATGAACATCGTCAGCCGCGGCGGCAGCCTGGTTTTCGCATGGATGTCCATGACCGGCGAGGAGAATCCGTTTTACGAGCACTATGATGAGATACTGGATATCTGCGAGGAATACGACGTGACCATCTCTCTGGGCGACGCCTGCCGTCCCGGCTGTCTGGCCGATGCGACGGATGTCTGTCAGATTGAGGAGCTGGTCCGGATGGGTGAGCTGACCAAGCGCGCCTGGGCGCACAATGTTCAGGTCATGATCGAGGGGCCGGGGCATGTGCCGCTGGATCAGGTCGCCGCGAATATGAAGGTGGAGGAGACTCTCTGCATGGGCGCGCCCTTTTATGTACTGGGTCCTCTGGTCACCGACATCGCTCCGGGATATGACCATATCACCGCGGCGATCGGCGGCGCGGTCGCTGCCATGAGCGGCGCAGCCTTCCTCTGCTATGTCACACCGGCGGAGCATCTCGCACTCCCGAATGTGGAGGATGTCCGTCAGGGCATTATCGCGACAAAGATCGCGGCCCACGCGGCGGACATTGCGAAGGGCATTCCCGGCGCCAGGGACATCGATGACAAGATGGCGGAGGCCCGCCGGAACCTCGACTGGGACGCACAGTTTGCATGTGCCCTTGATCCGGACACGGCAAAGGCGATCCGCGACGCGCGTCTGCCGGAGGACGATCACAGCGACACCTGCAGTATGTGCGGAAAATTCTGCGCCGTGCGCAGCATGAACAAGGCGCTTGCGGGGGAATACATCGATATCCTGTAATACCCGAATGAAAAACGGGAGGCTGCTGATTGGCAGTCTCCCGTTTTTTACTGCTATATGATCTTTTAGTCTTCCGCCCAGTCGAGCGACCGCGTCACTGCCTTGCGCCAGCCTTTCATCAGCCGTTCTCTCGTCTCCTCATCCATATCGGGGGTAAACGTATGTGCAAGCTCCCAGTTCCGGCGAACATCGTCGAGGCTGTCCCAGTAACCCGCGGCAATCCCCGCCAGATAAGCGGCTCCCAGCGCCGTCGTCTCCACACAGCTCGGCCGGAGCACATCGACTCCCAGCATATCCGCCTGGAACTGCATAAGGAAGTTATTATTGGACGCGCCGCCGTCCACACGCAGATTGTGAATCTTCACGCCGGACTCCTTCTCCATGATCTCAATGATCTCTTTATTCTGATACGCGATGGACTCCAGCGTCGCCCGGATAAAATGCGCCTTGTTGCAGCCCCTGGTGAGTCCGACCACCGTGCCTCTGGCATACTGATCCCAGTACGGCGCGCCGATCCCGGTAAAGGCCGGTACCACATACATCCCGTTTGTATCCGGGACGGATTTCGCGTACTCCTCTGACTCCGCCGCATTTTTTACAAGCTGCATCTCATCCCGGAGCCACTGAATGCCGGCGCCCGCCACAAAGATACTGCCCTCAACCGCATACTGCACCGTTCCCTCCACGGAGGCGGCAACAGTGGTCAGCAGACCGTTTGAGGAGAGCGATTGCGAATCCTTCCCGATATTCATCAGGATAAATCCGCCGGTTCCATATGTACTCTTTACATCACCGGGTTCAAAGCAGCACTGCCCGAAGAGCGCCGCCTGCTGGTCGCCCGCCGCGCCGGAGATCGGAATACTCGCCCCCAGCACATTGGTCTCGGTATATCCGTAGATATGACTGGAAGGGCGGACCTTCGGCAACATGGACTTCGGAATCCCGAAATATCCGAGAATCGTCTCGTCCCAGCACAGCTTGTGGATGTCAAACATCATCGTCCGTGCTGCGTTTGAATAGTCCGTTACATGAACGGTACCGCGGGTCAGCCGCCAGATCAGCCATGTATCAATGGTTCCGAAGACAAGATTGCCCTCCTCGGCCTCCTGCCTTGCGCCCTCCACGTTATCCAGAATCCATGCCACCTTGGAGGCGGAAAAATAAGCATCCGGAATCAGTCCGGTGGTTTTCTGCACATATTCCGCCAGACCATCCTCCTTCAGTTTTTCGATTCGGTCCGCCGTCCTCCGACACTGCCAGACGATCGCGTTATACACCGGTTCGCCCGTGTGACGGTTCCAGACCAGCGTTGTCTCCCGCTGGTTTGTGATCCCGATCGCCGCGACATCCACTGCGGAAATCCCCAGCTTTGCGATCGCCTCCATAGATACCGCCAGCTGGGAGGACCAGATCTCCATGGGGTCATGCTCCACCCATCCCGGCTGCGGATAAATCTGAGTAAACTCCTTCTGTGCCACACTGCAGATATTCCCCTGATGATCAAAGAGAATGCTCCTGCAGCTTGTCGTCCCCTGATCCAACGCCATGATATATTTTTTCATAGTCTGCTCCTCTTCTGACGTCAAGCCGGTACTTCCTTCGTCGCGATGACCGGAACTCCGGTTCCCGCGACATTCTCCACGATCACCTGTCCGATATGAACCGGTGCGGATACCTCTACGCCCTTCAGCTGTTTGACACAGTCAAAGATTTTCCCCTTCGGAATATCCGACGCGGTCTTTACGGAGACCATACCGCCCTCCGCCACCATAACGGTAGAAGTCACGATGCGGGTAGGGTTTGTCAGCTCTTTTCTGGCGTAATCATCGCCCCTCTTGCATGTATTGCCTGTGACGGATACGACCTTGTCCCCCTCCATCTCAGCGGTCAGGTTGCAGCCCATCGGGCATCCGATACAGATTAATTCCCGTTTCTCCATCCCTACTCCTCCTCTACCTTCACAATAATTTTACCGATCGGCATATGCTGTTCGAGAACCTCGCGCTTCAGCACGATCTCCTCCATCTCGCCCGGCGCGACCACCGGACGTTTCTTGCGAATGACACGCTCATCATCCAGATAGACACAGGTATAGCAGTTTTTCACAATCCGCCCCACGCGGAAGCGAACCGTCATCTTCTCCTGCATGTGATCCACATGGATTGAACAGGGCACGGTATAACGGACATCGCCCTGCGGCACCATGGGAATCGCTCCGGCCTTCTCCTCCTCGCCGCGCAGGATGTAATCCGCCGCGTGACGGCCTGCCATCGATGCTTCCTCGGAAACAAAATCAACCAGATCATGCACATGAAGGACATTACCGCAGGCAAAGACGCCGGGGATGTTTGTCTCCAGGCTCTCGTCGACCACCGGTCCGTTCGTCACGGGATTCAGCTCCACGCCCATGCTGCGGGAGAGCTCGTTCTCCGGAATCAGGCCGCAGGATAAAAGCAGCGTATCGCAGGTGTACTCCTCCTCCGTGCCGGGAATCGGACGGCCGGTGTTGTCCACCTCCGCGATCGTGATCCCCTCCACGCGCTCTCTTCCCTTGATATCCACCACGGTGTGGCTCAGCTTCAGCGGAATGTCAAAATCATTCAGACACTGGACAATATTTCGCTTCAGTCCGCCGGAGTAGGGCATCAGCTCTGCCACGACCTTCACCTTCGCGCCCTCCAGCGTCATCCGCCGCGCCATGATCAGGCCGATGTCGCCGGAGCCCAGAATCACAACCTCGCGCCCCGGCATAAAGCCCTCGATATTTACCAGCCGCTGCGCGGTGCCGGCGGAATAGATGCCCGCCGGGCGGTAGCCCGGAATATTTAAGGCTCCGCGCGGGCGCTCCCGGCAGCCCATCGCCAGAATCACCGACTTGGCCTGCACCTCCGTCAGCCCCTCGTCCTTATTTAAAAGCGTCACTACTTTATCCGCGGAGATATCCAGCACCATCGTCTCCGTCTCATAGGGAATCCCCAGTTCCAGAACCTTGTCAATATACCGCTGCGCATACTCAGGGCCGGTCAGCTCCTCTTTAAAGGTGTGAAGGCCGAATCCGTTGTGGATGCACTGGTTTAAGATACCGCCGAGCCCGTTATCGCGCTCAATGATCAGAATGTCCTCGATTCCGCTCTCTCTGGCCGCAGCCGCAGCCGCAAGGCCCGCAGGGCCGCCGCCAACAATCATCAGGTCACATTGTCTCATAAGTCCCTCTCCTCCCTACAGCCTGTCTTTATTTGTTCCGACGATCAGTCCGGAATCCATGCCGTTCTTACGGATCTGCGCCATGTCGCTTCCGCACTCTCTGGCCAGAATCTCCATCGTCCGCGGCGTGCAGAAGCCCGCCTGGCATCTGCCCATGCCCGCTCTCGTGCGGCGCTTCACGCCGTCCAGCGTCGTCGCGCCCAGAGGACGGTGGATCGCATCCATGACCTCACCCTCCGTCACCGTCTCACACCGGCAGACAATCTTGCCGTAGGCCGGATTTTCGGCAATCAGTTTTTTCTGTTCCTCTTTGCTCAGAGACTGGAAGGAGACAATTCCTTTTCTGGTCTCGATAAAATCCTCTTTCTCCGTCAGCTCCGTCATGCCCGCCACGATGTCCCGGACATACAGCCCGATCGCCGGTGCAGAGGAAAGTCCCGGAGACTCGATTCCGGCCACATCGATAAAGCCCTTCGCGCCGGCCGCCTCTCCGATGATGAAATCGCCGCGGTCATCGTGTGCACGGAGTCCGGCAAACGATGTAATCACCTGACGGCGTGGGATGGTATTGACCGACAGCTCCGCCATCTTCTGTACATTCGCCAGGCCCTCCGCCGTTGTGGATACTCCGTCTTTATCCTCGATATCCACCGCCGTCGGTCCCATCAGCAGATTTCCGTGAACCGTCGGCGTCACCAGAACGCCTTTGCCCATCTTGCCCGGAAGCTGGAAAATCGTGTGTGACACCAGATCGCCCACACTCTTGTCGAAGAGGCAGTACTCTCCCTTTCTCGGAACGATGGTAAACTTATCCTCGCTGACCATATTGTGGAACACATCCGCATAGACACCGGCTGCATTGATCACAATCTTCGCAGACACATCCCCCTGACTGGTGTGAAGCAGATAACCGTCTGCCTCCTTTTTGATGTCAAGAACCTCTGTGCCAAGCTGAAACTCCACCCCGTTTACCGCGGCATTCTCCGCGTAAGCGATATTCATCCCAAACGGACAGACAATCCCGCCGGACGGCGCATGGAGAACCGCGTAGACCGTATCCGCCAGATTCGGCTCCAGCTTCAGCGCCTCCTCGCGGGAAAGGATTTCCAGTCCCTCAACTCCGTTTGTTTTGCCGCGCTCCAACAGCTCCTGAAGCTTCGGCATCTCATCCTCGCCCTGGCAGACGACCATGGAGCCGTTTCTCTTAAACGGGAAATCCAGCTTCCCGGCCATCTCCCCCATCATAAGATTGCCCTGAAGGTTCAGCTTTGCCTTCAGGCTGCCCGGCGCCGCATCAAACGCGCCGTGAACAATGCCGCTGTTGGCCTTGCTCGTCCCCTCGCACACATCGGTCTCTCTCTCCAGCACGCATATGTCCAGCTTGTACCGCGACAGCTCCCGCGCCACCGCACATCCCGACACTCCCGCACCGATGATCACAATGTCATACATCCTGTTTCCTCCCTTAAAATATATAGTCATAACTTGATGTTATAGCTTCCAGACTTCCGTATTGGTGGACGAAATCGCCACCGCTCCCGCCTGAAGGGCGTTCATCACATCCTCGCGGTCCGCGATCAGGCCGCCGCAGATCACCGGGACATCCAGCTTTCTGACCAGCCGTTTCGTCACCTTCGGCATCACGCCGGGCAGAATCTCGATCATATCCGGCGACACCGCCTCCTCCTGTTTTTTCAGATTCTCCATCGCCATGGAATCCAGCATGAAAAACCGGAGAATGGTAAACAGTCCCAGCTCCCTGCCCCGCTTGATCAGAGCGGGTCTGGTTGTGATAATCCCGTCGACCTCCGTCGTCTGTTTTATGAAATCGACGGCCACTTCTTTATTTCCAAGTCCCGCAATCAAATCCATATGGACGATCGCCACCTTCCCGGCTTCGCGGACTTTTTTTACAATCTCAGCAATATTGCAGATGCTGCCGAAGAGGATAAACACGACCTTCGACTCCATCTGAGTGCAGCGCTCCACACCCTCCCAGTCCTTCACTGCCATGATGACCGGGCTGAACTCTATGGCCTCCTCTACATCCTCTTTGCAAATCATGTGTCCTGCACCTCCTCATCCCGGTTCTTTTTCTCCGAGAGATACGCTCCCGCATCCTTAAAAAAGCTTGCCATAATCAGGCATATGATCAATCCGATCGGAAACGCGGCTATGATCGTCACCGATTGCAGATTATTCATCGAATTCTCGGAAGAAATCAGCGCAATCGGGAGCAGAATAAACAGAATCGACCAGAAAACCCGTACTCTCCGGTCCGGTGTCTCACCCGACTTCAGCGAACGGTAGGAGTAGGAGGACACCACCATGGTCAGCGCATCAAATGTCGTGGCATAAAAGGAGATCATGGTAATCACCAGAAGCAGGATGATCCACCTGCTTGCCGGCAGCGTTCCCAGAATCGCCAGAATCACGGTGGAGATCGCCTCCCCCGCCGCGATCTGTCCGACCGCATCCACAATACCCTGCACCTGCTGCGACATCCCGTAGTTACCGAGGACGATAAAGGACATGAACGTCCCGGCCAGTCCCCACCCGTATGCTCCGAGTATCGTATTTTTTATCGTTCTGCCCTTACTAATCACACCGATGAAAAACGGCGTCGCGACACACCATGCCATCCAGTACGCCCAGTAAAAAATCGTCCAGTCCTGAACAAACCCGGTCTCCCGCGCAGGGTCGCACCATGTGGCCATGGAGATAAAATTCTGCAGAAGGTTCCCTATGGAAGAAACCCCCGTCTCGATAATATATCTGGCCTCCCCTCCGGCAAACAGTACATAAGCCAGAAGCGCCAGGAAAAAATAAACACAGGCCTTCGCCAGCTTTGAGATCCCCTTCATCCCGAACCAGACCGTCAGCGTATAAACGCCCGCGATCACCAGAAGGATGGAGATCGTAAGCCAGATCCCGCCCGCAATGTTGAACACCTGTCCCACAGCCGCCGAGAGCAGCGGTGCGGAGAGGGAAAATGTCGTCGCCGTCCCCGCGAGCAGTGCGATCACCGCGAGGAGATCAATCGCCCGTCCGAGCGCACCGTCCACCCTTTTTCCCAACACCGGCCGGCATGCCTCCGAAAACTTCTGTTTTTCCCGTCCTCTCACATGCAGCATGAAGCCGAATGCCACAGCCAGAATCACATAAAAGCTCCATGCGATCGCCCCCCAGTGGAACAGCGCATAGGTCGGCGCCCATTTCTGCATTCCTCCCAGGCTGACAATATAGGGGTCTTCCCCGTAAAGCGCCCATTCGCAAAGTGAGTAAAAGAGAATATCCGCCGCCATCGTGGAGGTAAAGATCATCGTCCCCCACTGAAACGAACCGTACTGCGGCTTTTCGGTGTTGCCCAGCCGGATTTGCCCAAATTTTGAAAACGCGATGTACAGCGAAACCAAAACGGCGCCGATCCCGAGGAGGATATAATATACGCCGAGATCATCCCCCAAAAATGACCGGATCAGCGTAAGTGTCTCCTTCGACTGCTCCGGCCACGAAAAAAACAGGAAACACAGGCCGAGCACAACAGCCAACGGTACCATAATGATAACCCAATCCAGCTTCCCTCGCAACCCCTCTTTTTTCTTCACAGACGCTCCTCCTCCCTTTACGAGAAACATCTGCCCGGATCCGCGAATCATTCCGTGAATCAGGCAGATGTCATCTCTATGCACAATTATCTTACTGCCATGTTACTTTTTCGCATCAAGCACCATCTGATAGAAAAGCTCTGCCTGACGATGGCAGACCTTCAGCTGCCGCAGTTCATCCTCCTCGGAGCCGTCCTTCCCGGCGATCATCACTTCAAAATCCGCCGGAAGCTGCATCGGCGCTTTCGCCACATACTCCGCGATCAGTTTCCAGTCCAGAATCCCCTGATCCAATGTCCCGTCCACATTCGGAATCCAGTGCCGGTCATGGATCAGCACCTCCGTGTCCGCCTGTATTCCGTCTTCCTGGTACAACAGCTCATCCGAAATGGATTCGTTGTCCTGAAGATGGGTCGCATACATCCGCTTGTGGTACTTCCGCAGGAAATGATAGAGATCCTCCCTGCACATCAGCGCACAGTGTCCGGAATCATACGCGAACCCGAGAAAATCCTCGTCATAGCGGTCAAAGAACAGGTCAAACTGCTCATCCTGCCAGCTCTGCGGCGTGCAGATCAGGTTTTCAAGGGCGATCCGCACGCCTGCCGCCTTCGCATATCCCTCAATCTCATCGAAGGATTTGAATACCTGCCGGTAGTACGCGGTCTTCTCGTCCGGTTTCTCCTCAAACAGCTTATAGGGAAGCTGCATGTGCAGGACCATGACCGACGCCCCGATGTGGGAGCACAGGTCAATCCTGTTTTTCAGAAGGTCGACACCGGCCAGCCGTGTATACTCATTCAGTGAGGTGTAATCCTTGCGGATGTCCGTAAAACGGTAGCGGTTCCGGAAAACCGGGCGGCCGTCCACCCGAATCGTCCGCTTTCCGCCCTCCGTAGCATGGATGCTGTGGGCATGGATCCCGTAATGATTCATCAGATCCCGAACCTGAAACATCTCGCTGGGGCTGTACATATACTCGCCTTCCCAGTTCTGCATCCACTGTGTATGGGTAAATCCGGCCTTGGCGAGATTGGCGACCTGGCGCTCGATGTCGATCCAACTGTGCAGATCACTGTTATAATCTGACTCGCAGGAGCTTAACAATTTCGTCTTATCCATCTCTTTTCCCCTTTTCGTTTTACAGCTCTCCGGCTGCTTCCAGACGTACCTTCGCCTTCTTATTCAACCTGACAAGCACGATGCCGCAGACAAAACCACATGCGGAAAGGATAACCATCGCGATAAAGCAGTGCTTATATCCCGCAAGCGGTGTGGCCGTTCCTGCATATTTGTCAACCATATTACCGGAAACAACATAGAGGAACATCTCCGGCATATAAGTCAGCAGGGAAATAATTCCCGACGCCGTTCCTGCCAGTGCCTTCGGAACAAAGACCTCGTCGATCGTGGAGAAGTATAGCGCCTTGATGCTGTACAGGCAAAGTCCGAAGCAGACAAAGTTTGCAACAATGATGTAGATCGCAGCCGTTCCGCCCGCCGGCACTGCAACATAAACCGTCGCAAAGACAGCCATGCCGAGGAATGCCCACTGCATAAACTTGATCCGGCTTCCCACTTTATCGGAAATCAGTCCGGCCACAAACGCGCCGATCATCATCATGAAGTATGTACGCACAACGCTCAGGTTTGCAACAACCGTATCGCTCAATCCGAACGCCTCGGAGAGGTAAGCCGTGACATAACCGTGGAAAATCAGTGCGGAATAGTTGCAGACGCCGAGGACTCCGCAGAGCCATACGGTAGGCATCTTCGCAACCGCCGCAACATTGGCAAGACTGAATGTCTTGGCATCGCTCTTTCTTCCTGTCTTTACCGGCTTGTTATCCTTCATGAAGATCATCGCCAGCACGCCGGCAACCAGAAGAAGGACACTGTAGTAAAGGATTGCGTTTTTCATTCCGCCGACCTCGTCGACCGCGATGCCGAAAACAGCGACAGAACCGAAGGCAACGAGCGTTCCGACCAGGCCGCGGCCGCCCTCAAGGAAACCGAACAGACGTCCCTACTCCTCCGGACCTCCGAGACTGTTGATGGATTTAACCATGGCTGCCCAGAATGTGAAAACCGTCGTGATCGCGAAGATCGCATGGATGACAACCAGCCACACAAAGCCGGGCATCGTCCAATACCATAATCCCGCTGCTGCCGTGCCGAAGCAGGAGAAGATAATCAGCTTTTTCGAGCTGATCTTATCCGCCAGAACTCCGCCCGGGAAGTAACAGATAAAGTTGACAATACCGTAAGCGGACATCAGGATACCCAGCTGGGTCTTGGTCGCTCCTGTCGCCGCCTGCAGAGGCGTCATATAAGTCTCACGCAGGTACGGCAGCTTCGTGATCAGACCACCCGCGATCGCCACAATGATGAGAGTCATCCATTTTGTCATATTTGAGTTTTTTGTTGCTTGTGCATTTTCCTGCATTCTTTTCTCCTTCCTATTTCAATCATTTCTCTCCTGAGAATATCCGCCGCTCCACGCAGAACGGCTGTCATATGGTTGGTTCCTGCCCTCCTTTCACAATGAAAATATATATCATTTGCTCAAAAACCCGCTTCGGGAACCGGCACTCAGCAATGCCGGACATCCCCGCGAAGCTCTATCGCATATTGATAAAACGATTTTGCAAGGCGGTACTGAACCGCCTCATATTCCTGAAAGTCTGTCCCGCTCGCGCGCTTGATCTCACACCACAGAACCCAGAGGTACGCTCCCGCGGACATGTATGCGTAAACCTGCATCCGCGTGTGCGGGCCGTCCTCCGCCCCCAGATACTCCGCGATCAGCCAGTCTGCATCGTCCTTCTCATAACCGGCATAAATCCCGAACATGGCCACATCGATGTACGGGTCGCTCATTCCGGCATACTCCCAGTCGATCAGCCGGACATCATCTGCATTGAGAAGAAAATTATCCTGATTTGCGTCAATGTGGCACAGGCACGCCTCCCGCTTATCCGCCTCGATGAGATTTTTCAGGGACAGGACATTTGCCCTCGTCTCCCGGCAGTCGGCAAAGCGATCCGAGAAATCACCGGCCTTTTGTTCATATTTACCAATCTCTTCAAAAACGTCGAAGGTATGCGGGACCCGCAGCTGCAGCGCATGAAACGCTTTCATTTTCCGGATGCACCGGCCGACCTCGGCCCGGTTCCGGCTGTCACAGACATGATAATCCTCCAGGAAACCGGAGATCTTAATCCCGTTCTCCGCGTTGATATACAAAACCTCCTCCGTGATATCATTCCCCCGGAGGGAATCATAAACGGCCTTCTCATGCACACGGTTCACTATGTACTCGGATCCGGCGCCCGGCAGACGCAGCAGATAGGACGCATTTTCACACCGCAGGACAAATGTCCGGTTCGTCATTCCGCCTTTGAGGAGAAAAATCTTCGTAAAAACCGTCTCCGGAAGAATATCAGATAGAATCTGCCGCACCAGCCGGACAGTCCCGGCCTCTATTCCGTTTTCTTCCAGATATTCCCACATAAAACCCCTTCGCCTCCGACAAAAAAAGACACACAAAAAGCGAAGAAGCCGCACTCCATCCAACGACTATTCTTCGCTCTCCATTCTCCCGCGTCATCATATAAAAAATTACTCCCAAAACTTACTGATATGATAACACGCTTTTTAATGTTTTGTCAATACTGCGTCAAATTTATGTATTTTTTTAGTAAAGTTGCACAATTTCCTTTCCATTAATTTACACTGTGATCTCGAGATTCCTTCCGGATTTCTGATAGTGATAATACCGCACCCCGGCAGCGTCCAGCATCCGTTTGGAGGAGAGCACCGACGGCGTTCCGTCATACTTGTCCTCCTCATAAACAATCGTCTTGATTCCGGACTGGATGATCGCCTTGGCACACTCGTTGCACGGGAACAGCGAGACATAGAGCTTCGCCCCCTCCAGACTCCCGCCGCGGTAGTTGAGGATCGCATTCAGCTCGCTGTGAACCACATACGGATACTTCGTCTCGGTCTCATCGCCCTCCCTGTCCCACGGGAACTCATCATCGGAACAGCCCCGGGGAAACCCGTTGTATCCCATGGAAAGAATCTTATTGTCCTCGCTGACAATGCACGATCCCACCTGAGAATTCGGATCCTTGGAACGCATCCCGGCCAGCTTTGCCACCGCCATAAAGTATTCATCCCACGTGATGTAATTCTCTCTTTTTCCGGTCATGATCTCTCCTCCTGTTCCGGTCTATTCATTATTTAAATATGATTTTACTCATTTCATCCATATTAATC
>JAJPYF010000159.1 GCA_021205085.1 Clostridiales bacterium
AAAAGAATGAGCTTCCGTTTCGTTATACAAAAATCGGCCGTTGGACAGGGCGCAGCTCAGTTCGTGATTAAATACAGCGGCGTGCTCTTGCGTTGGCGGAAACAGAAATTGATATACTGGCAATTAACAGGGAAGCGGACAGATATCTGGTAGGAGAGTGCAAATTTAAAAGTCATCCGTTTCGATATTCTGAGTATTTGGATGTGAAAGCAAAATTATCTCCCCTGACGGACAAGGCGAAGCTGTATTATGCTTTGTTTTCCGAAAGTGGTTTTGATGAAAAGATTCAGGCGGAAGTGGCGGATGAGGAATTGCTGCTGTTTTCATTGGAAAAGATAGTTAATTGTGAAATATAGTCGGAATCGGGCGGATGCCATACAGGCATCCGCCCGTTCGTTTTTTATGCAACTTTGCCAAAAATCACTAGATATAGATTTTTCCCTTGCGCCGAACCACAAGATATAGTAGAATGGATTTCACAGACGCCGATTATACTATATTTAGCTCATGAGAGAGGAGAATCTATATGAAAATTATCAAGAGAAGCGGAACCGAGGTTCCCTTTGATTTGGACAAGATCACAGCAGCCGTGGTCAAGGCCAATGACAGCGTATCCGATGTGGAGAAGATGACGCCGGAGCAGATTGCCGTGATTTCCGCAAATATGCGCACGATCTGCGAGGGCATGAACCGTGCACTGTCCGTGGAGGAGATTCAGGACTTTGTTGAGAACCAGATTATGAACCAGCGGGCGTTTTCCGTGGCACGCAATTATATCACCTACCGCTACAAGCGGGCGCTGGTGCGTAAGGCCACCTCCACCGACGAGCAGATCTTAAGCCTTCTGGAGTTTGACAATGAGGAGGTCAAACAGGAGAATTCCAACAAGAATCCGGCGGTCAACAGCGTACAGCGCGACTATATGGCCGGCGAGGTGAGCAAGGACATCACCCGGCGTTTCCTTCTTCCGCAGGATGTGGTGGAGGCGCACGAGGAGGGCATTATCCACTTCCATGATTCGGATTATTTTGCCCAGCATATGCACAACTGCTGCCTGGTGAACCTGGAGGATATGTTGCAGAACGGCACGGTGATCAGTGAGACCATGATCGAGCGGCCGAAGAGCTTCTCCACCGCCTGCAACGTTGCGACGCAGGCCGTGGCGCAGATCGCCAGCTCCCAGTACGGCGGACAGAGCATCTCCCTCGCGCATCTGGTGCCGTTCGTTCAGGTCAGCCGCGAGAAGTACCGCAAGGAAGTCGCCGCAGAGTTTGCCGACACCGGCATTGAGGCGGACGAGGAGACGATCAACCGCGTCGCGGAGATGCGCGTGAAAAAGGAAGTCAAGCAGGGCGTGCAGATGATTCAGTATCAGGTCATCACGCTGATGACGACCAACGGACAGGCTCCGTTTATCACGATTTTCATGTATCTGGACGAGGTGCCGGAGGGGCAGCTGCGGGACGATCTGGCCATGGTGACAGAGGAGGTTTTAAAGCAGCGGATTCAGGGCATCAAGAACGAGAAGGGCGTGTACATCACCCCCGCTTTCCCGAAGCTGATCTATGTGCTGGAGGAGGACAATATCCGTGAGGGCACGCCGTATTGGTATCTGACACAGCTGGCGGCGAAGTGTACCGCGAAGCGGATGGTGCCGGATTATATTTCCGAGAAGGTAATGCTTCAGAACAAAGTCGATAAAAACGGCGAAGGGCACTGCTACACCTGCATGGGCTGCCGCTCCTTCCTGACTCCCTATGTGGATCCGGAGACGAACGAGCCGAAGTATTACGGACGGTTTAACCAGGGCGTGGTTACGCTGAATCTGGTGGACATCGCCTGCTCTTCCGGCGGAAAGATGGATCTGTTCTGGCAGATTTTCGATGAACGGCTGGATCTGTGCTACCGTGCGCTGATGTGCCGCCACAACCGCTTAAAGGGGACGCCGTCCGATGTGGCGCCGATCCTCTGGCAGCACGGGGCGCTTGCCCGGCTGAAAAAGGGCGAGAAGATTGACAAGCTGCTCTACGGCGGCTACTCCACGATTTCTCTGGGCTATGCGGGGCTGTGTGAGTGCGTCCGCTATATGACCGGCAAATCCCACACCGATCCGTCTGCGACGCCGTTCGCGCTGGAGGTTATGCAGCATATGAACGACGCCTGCGCGAAGTGGAGAGCGGAGAACAACATCGACTTCAGCCTTTACGGAACCCCGCTGGAGTCCACGACATACAAGTTTGCAAAGTACCTGCAGAAGCGGTTCGGCGTGATCCCGAATGTGACGGACAAAAATTATATCACCAACAGCTACCATGTCCATGTGACGGAGGAGATCGATGCGTTTGAAAAGCTGAAGTTCGAGGCGCAGTTCCAGGCACTCTCCCCCGGCGGCGCGATCAGCTATGTGGAGGTTCCGAACCTGCAGAACAATCTGGATGCGGTCATTGCCGTGATGCAGTATATCTATGACAACATCATGTATGCGGAGCTGAACACCAAGAGCGACTACTGCCAGATCTGCGGGTACAACGGCGAAATCCAGATCAAGGAGGAGGACGGTAAGCTGGTCTGGGAGTGCCCGAGCTGCGGGAACCGTGACCAGAACACGCTGAATGTGGCGCGGAGAACCTGCGGATACATCGGCACCCAGTTCTGGAATCAGGGGCGGACGCAGGAGATCAAAGAGAGGGTATTGCACTTATAATGTATTATTCAGGAATTAAAGCATTCAGTACGGAGAATGGCCCGGGCGTCCGGGTCAGTCTCTTTGTATCCGGGTGCCGGAACCGCTGCAAGGGCTGTTTCCAGCCGGATACATGGGATTTTTGCCACGGAGAAAAGTTTACGGAGGAGACTGAGAACCAGATTCTGGAGGAGTTAAAGCCGTCATATATATCAGGGTTGACATTGCTTGGTGGGGACCCTTTTGAGCCGGAGAATCAGGAGGGACTCATTGATTTTGTTCGTAAAGTAAAACAGACATATCCGGGGAAAACTATCTGGGCATTCACGGGATATCTGTTGGATGCTGACTTGGTAGAAGGTGGTAAAAAATATACAGAGTATACAGAAGAATTGCTTGGTTATATCGATGTCCTTGTGGACGGCCCTTTCATCGAGGAGGAAAAGAATTTGATGCTGTCCTTCCGCAGTTCGGAAAACCAGCGGATCATCCTGATGGATGAAACGCGGCGCGCAGGCAAAGTGGTATTATCGCCTTTGATGAATTCTGGGTTTTAGTCTCAGATGACCTTCATAGTATGCAGGATAGATGGCAGGAATTTTCCTGCCATCTGATGATTGATTTCAGTTGTCGTTATTTATAAGCCTCTTTTATAAAGTTGTATGCTGTAGTTCTGCCGATACCAAGCATTTCCATTACATCACTGATTTCGTACATGACTTTCTCTTTCATTTCTATCCCCCATAATTTCTTTTGTTATCCAAGATATAGATGTAAAGGGTATCTAAGAAAAAACTGGCAGTAAATGTTTAGG
>JAJPYF010000111.1 GCA_021205085.1 Clostridiales bacterium
ATGATTTTGTGAACATTGTATAGTTTTTCATCCCTCTGTTTGTGACAGGTGCACAGGCAGAGGGATGATTTTTTTTGTGCAGCTATTTTTTCGCTTCTGACTTGCCCTGAGAATTTGCCGATGACATACTTTTCCTACAACTGCGGCAGATTATATTTCTGAAATTTAACAATCATCTCCCGAAAACAGAAAGCCCGGACTATTGACAGAACTGTGTGGGGGGGGTAAAATGTATCAGATTAATGTAAAAATCGACACAAGTGTTACAAGACTATTAATTTTCTGAGAACAGTGAACGATAAGGGCAGAACGATGGGTAGAGAGGAAAGACAGAGCAATATGAAAGGACATGTTGTTGTGCGCCGGAGGAAGCGCGGGCTGACCATGCCGGCAGTAGTGGCTGTCTTTGTCCTTGTCATTGCAGTTCTGCTGATTCTGAAGCATGTGGTTGTTTTTAATCCGGTTGTGGAATTGCTGACGATCGAAGCGGGGGCGGAGGAGCTTTCGGCTTCCGATTTTCTTGAAGAGGGCGATGAGGATGTGGAGATCTCCTTTGTGACGGATGTCTCCGCGATTGAGCTGAATCATGTGGGAAAATACACAGTTGTCCTGTCTGCGCGGGGAAAAGAGTGGGAATCCGCGCTGATGATAGAGGATACGACGCCGCCGCAGGGGGAGACCTGTGATCTCTCTGTCAATGTCGGCGGGGAGGTTTCCGTGGAGGATATTGTGACGGAGGTCACGGATGCGACGGATGTGACCTGTGCCTTCCGCACGCTGCCGGATCTGACCGCGGCGGGGACGGTGGAAGCAGTTGTGGTGCTTACGGACGAGGGCGGCAACCAGACAGAGCTGACCTCACAGATCACGGTCATCCGGGATGATGAGGCGCCGGTCATCGAGGGAGTTATGACGCTGACCGCCTTTATCGGAGATGCGATCTCTTATAAATCCGGCATTACGGTGACGGATAACTGTGATACGGATGTGGAGCTGGAGGTCGATACCAGTCAGGTCGATGCAGAAACTGCGGGCATGTACCCGGTGACCTACACCGCAACGGACTCAGCGGGAAATACCGTACAGGAGACGACTTATATCACGATCAGTGAAAAACCGGAGGAGAACGTCGATGAGGAGACCGTACTGGAGATGGCGCAGGAGGTTCTCGACGAGATCACGACGGAGGATATGACCAAAAAGCAGATCGCGCGGGCAATCTATGACTGGGCACGCTCTACGATCGGCTATGTCAGCACTTCCGAGAAGGATAGCTGGACAAACGGGGCGTATCAGGGATTTACGACTCATTCCGGAGATTGCTATATATATTTTTCCACCTGCAAGGCGCTGCTGACGCAGGCGGATATTCCAAATATTGATGTGGTAAAGAGCGATACCAGTCACTCCAGCCATTACTGGAGTCTGGTGGACGTGGGAGACGGCTGGTACCATTTTGACGCGACGCCCCGCAGCTCGGGCGGAGAGTTCTTCCTCCTGACGGATGAAGAACTGCTGGAGTATTCCGAGGCGCACAGCAACAGCCATATTTTTGATCAGAGCCTTTATCCTGCCACACCGACCACGGATTCCACGATCGAATAGAAAACGGTTGTAAGGAGATAGATATGACGCTTGGAGTGATCGGGGGTCTGGGACCTCTGGCGACTGCCTGCTATCTGAAGCTGATCATCCGGATGACCGAGGCGAAACGGGATCAGGATCACATTGATATGATCCTGTATAACTGCCCGCATATTCCCGACCGGACAGAGTACATACTGGGCCGGTCAGAGGAAAGCCCGGCACCAGAAATGATCCGCATCGGGCAGGCTCTGGCGCGGCAGGGAGTCGATTATATCGGGATTCCCTGCATTACGGCACATTATTTTCACAGGGAGCTGACGGAGAATATTTCCGTTCCTATCATCCACGCCATCCATGAGACGGGAGAGGAGCTTTCGCAAAACGGGATTCGGAAGGTGGGAGTCATGGCAACGGACGGTACCGTTCAAAGCGGATTGTTCCAGGAACATCTGCGGGAAATGGGGATTGATGTCATCCTGCCGGATGAGCGTCACCAGCGATATGTCATGGAGATTATCTATGACAATGTCAAGGCCGGTACACCTGTAGATCTGGACAAGTTTCACCGTGTCTCCGCGCATCTGCTGCGGCAGGGAGCGCAGATTAACATTCTGGGGTGTACGGAGCTGTCTCTTGTGAAAAAGGATTACCCCATCGGGCGGGAGTTTCTGGACGCCATGGAAGTGCTGGCACAGCGTTCGGTGCAGCTCTGCGGAGGGAAATTAAAGGAAAAATACCGCAATCTGATTGAAATATAACGGGAGAATAAAGATGCAGAGAAATATTCTGGAATATATGGAGGAGACCGTGCAGCGGTTTCCGGACAAGCTGGCTTTTGCCAATGAGAGTATGGGCATGAGCTTTCGGGAAGTGTCTCAGGCGGCCAGAAGCATCGGGACATGTCTTGCCCGGCGAGGATATCGGCGGGAGCCGGTGGTTATTTTTATGAACCGCCATCCCCATATGATCACGGCGTTCTGGGGTGTGGTCTACAGCGGGTGTTTTTATGTTCCGATCGATGAGGAGATGCCGCGTTTCCGCGTGGAGCTGATTTTTCAGAATCTGCAGCCGCGGGTTGTGATCTGCGACAGCACAACGAAAAGCCAGCTGGAAGAGTTTGAGGACTTTCACGGGGAAGCCCTGCTGTACGATGAGATTTCCCGTTATCCGGCGGAGGATGCGGTTTTGGCTGAGATTCGTGACCGCGCAATCGATACGGATCCGATTTATATTGTATTTACCTCCGGATCCACGGGGATTCCGAAGGGGGTCGTGGCCTGTCACCGGTCGGTCATAGACTATGTGGACAATCTCACGGAGGTGCTGGGTGTGACGGAAGAATCCGTTTTTGCCAATCAGACGCCGCTGTATTTTGACGCCTGCTTAAAGGAACTGTTTTCCAGCCTGAAATGCGGCGCGACGACCTATCTGACGCCGCGGCAGCTGTTTATGTTCCCGGTAAAGCTGGTGGAATTCCTGAATGAATATAAGATTAATACCATCTGCTGGGTGGTGTCGGCGCTGACGATGATTTCTTCGATGAAAACCTTCCGGACAGTGGTGCCGAAGTATCTGCATACGGTTGCGTTCGGCAGCGAGGTGTTCCCGATCAAACAGTTCAGGCTTTGGCGGGAGGTACTGCCGGATGCACGTTTTCTGAACCTTTACGGGCCGACCGAGGCAACGGGCATGAGCTGCTACTATGAGGTGGATCGTGATTTCGCTGACGACGAGGCAATCCCGATCGGATGTCCGTTCCACAACACGGAAATTCTGCTTCTGGATGAGAATGACCGGGTTCCGGCGCAGGGCGATCCGGGCGAGATCTGTATCCGGGGCACGGCGCTGACGCTGGGCTACTATAACAATGAAGAAAAGACGGATGAGGCGTTTGTGCAGAATCCCCTGAATCCGCACTACCATGAGCTGATTTACCGTACCGGTGACATCGGCAGGCTCAATGAGCGCGGAGAGCTGATGTTTATTTCCCGGAAGGATTATCAGATCAAGCATATGGGACACCGGATCGAGCTGGGGGAGATCGAGGTTCAGGTGAACCGTATCGAGGGTGTTCGCAGCGCCTGCTGTATTTATGACAAAGAAAAAGAGAAAATTTTGCTTTTCTATGTGGGAGAGGCAACGGTTCAGGATCTGGTGGCCGGACTGAAAAAAGCCCTTCCCCGTTATATGATTCCGAACCATACCTATGCATTGGAGCAGATGCCGCTGACGGCCAACGGAAAGATTGACCGAAACGGTTTAAAGCAGATATATGACGAAAAGAAAAGGAGAAAATAAGATGGAAGCTTTGATGGAGATTTTACAGGGACTCCACCCGGAGGTGGACTTTGAGACCTGCACGACACTGGTGGATGACAAGATTATTGATTCTTTTGATATCGTATCGATTATCTCAGAGATCAGCGAAGAGTATGATGTGGTTATCCCCGCGGAGGAGATCGTGGAGAAGAACTTCAACTCGGCGCAGGCACTCTATGCCCTGATCTGCCGCCTTGAGGATGAGGACGAGTAAGAGAGGAAGCCATGCTATTTACATCATATAGCTTTATCGCATTTATCTCGGTGGTGTTTGTCCTTTAT
The DNA here is from genome assembly GCA_021205085.1 of Clostridiales bacterium. Lineage (GTDB taxonomy): Bacteria > Bacillota > Clostridia > Lachnospirales > Lachnospiraceae > Eubacterium_I. Next base: position 4,189 of record JAJPYF010000111.1, read on the forward strand.
TATGTGCTGCCGAAGAAATGCCAGTGGCCGATGCTGCTCGTTGCAAGCTATGTCTTTTATTATATCGCGGGACCGACCTACCTGATTTTTATTGCGACGACCACGGTGACGACCTATCTGATCAGCTTAAAGCTGGATGCGCTGGCGCAGACCCAGAAGGCATACATAAGGGAAAACAAGTCGATCCTCTCCAAAGAAGAGAAAAAGGCGTACAAAGCCGGCATCAAGTCGCGGCAGTGGAAGTGGCTTCTGCTGTGCCTGTTTATCAATATCGGCATTCTGGCGGTACTGAAATACACGAATTTCGCCATTTCAAATGTGAACAGTATCCTGGCGGCATTTCACAGCACGAAGCAGTTTGCGCTGCTGGATCTGGTTTTGCCGATGGGCATCTCCTTTTACACCTTCCAGACGATGGGATATATCATCGATGTGTACCGCGGCACCTGCCCGGCGGAGAAAAATCCGTTTAAGCTGGCCTTGTTTGTATCCTTTTTTCCGCAACTGGTACAGGGTCCGATCAGCCGGTTCAGCGATCTGGCACAGTCACTGTTTGAACAGCATGATTTTGACCTGAAGGTTGTCGGCTACGGCCTTTACCGGATTCTCTGGGGATATTTTAAGAAGGTAGTCATTGCGGACCGGATTCTGACCGCGGTCAACGCGATCATCCGGGACACGGACACGTATCAGGGTGCGTTCGTTCTGGTGGGCATGCTTTTTTATGCACTGGAGCTCTACGCGGATTTCACCGGCGGTATCGACATTACGATCGGCATTGCCCAGACCATGGGGATCAAAGTGACGGAGAACTTTATCCGCCCTTATTTTTCAAAGAGCATCAAAGAATACTGGAAACGGTGGCATATTACCATGGGGACATGGTTTACGGATTACATCTTTTATCCGATCTCCGTCTGCAAGCCGATGCTGAAGCTCTCGAAGTTTTCACGGGCAAAGTTCGGCGAAGCCATCGGAAAGCGCGTGCCGGTGTATCTGTCTGCCTTTGTGGTATGGTTTACGACCGGTATCTGGCATGGGGCAAGCTGGAATTTTATCGTCTGGGGTCTGATGAACTTTGTAGTGATCATGATCTCCCAGGAGCTGGAGCCGCTGTACCGGCGTTTCCACGGCCGGTTCCATGTGAAGGATAAAAAGTGGTGGAGCGCGTTTCAGATCGTCCGGACGATCCTTTTGATGAGCTCCCTTCGTATGTTTGACTGTTACCGCGATGTACCGCTGACCTTCCGGATGTTCGGGAATATGTTTGTGAAATTCCGGATCCGGAGCCTGACGCCGGAGGCGTTTCTCGGTCTCGGCCTGACCGGCGCGGAGTATGCGCTGCTGGGCGTCTGCGTCGTTGTCCTTTTTGCCGTCAGCATGACGGAGGAGAAAAAGGGCAGTGTGCGGGATCTGATCTGGGCGGCGCCGGCTGCATGGAAATATGTTGTATTTGGCGGACTCCTTGTCGTTGTTCTCGTTTTCGGGGCATATGGCATCGGGTATGATTCAAGCCAGTTCATCTACAATCAGTTCTAGGGGGAATGTGTATGGGTAAGACAAAGAAATTTCCGAAGCGGCTGATTGCGCTGGCCGTTTTTATCGCGGCGGTTCTTATCGTTTTGTTCCTCCTGCAGAGGCTGCTGATGCCGAAATATGTGTCGGATATCGTGGAGGGCGCTTTTGTCGCGGAATATTATGAGGAGACGACGGAACATGAGGTGGTCTTCGTCGGTGATTGCGAGGTATATGAGAATTTTTCCCCGATCACGCTCTATGAGGAATATGGGATCACCAGCTACATCCGGGGTTCCGCGCAGCAGCTGGTGTGGCAGTCCTACTATCTGCTGGAGGATACGCTGCAGTATGAGACACCGAAGGTGGTCGTTTTTAATGTTCTGGCGCTGAAGTACAATGAGCCGCAGAGTGAGGCTTACAACCGGATGACCATCGACGGGATGCGGCTTTCCCCCGCCAAGATCGGGGCGATTCGGGCCTCCATGACGGAGGATGAGAATATGGCTGACTACCTTTTTCCGATCCTGCGGTATCACTCCCGGTGGTCAGAGCTGACTGCGGATGATGTGAAGTATATGTTTCAGACCAAAAAGGTTTCGCATAACGGCTACTATATGCGTGTCGATGTGCGGCCGGTGGATGATTTTCCGGAGCCGGACATCCTGGCGGATTATACGCTGGGCGAGAATGCCATGAGCTATCTGGACCGGATGCGGGAGCTCTGTGAAGAGAACGGCATCGCACTGGTGCTTGTCAAATCACCGAGTCTCTATCCCTACTGGTATGACGAGTGGGATGAGCAGATCGCGGCGTATGCCGATGAGTACGGGCTGGATTATTTCAATTATATCGACCTTGCAGACGAGATCGGCATCGATTACAGCACGGATACCTATGACGCGGGACTTCACCTGAACCTGACCGGTGCGGAGAAAATGTCGGAATATTTCGGCGCATATCTGACGGAAAACTATGACCTGACGGATTACCGGGAGGATGAGGAGTATCAGGAGGTTTATGCGGAGAAAATCCGTTTTTATGAGGAGATGGAAGCTGCGCAGTACGCGGAGCTGGAAGAATATGGTGAGATCATCAGCTATTAAAGTGATCGTGAAATCAGTGAATAAAACGAGAGGAGAACAAGAATGAAGAAAATGAGAGCAATTCTGGCGGCGGGTATGGTCGCGGTTCTGGCGGTCGGCCTTGCGGCGTGCGGGAGCACAGAGAGCAGTTCGGAGACTGCTGCGGAGAGTGCGGCTGCGGCGGGGGAAAGCGCACAGAGCGCGGAGACTTCCGCACAGGAGGCAGATGCCTATACGGTTACGATCGAGGGTACGACGATTGTGATGAATGCCGAGGCGGCACCCATCATCGAGAGCCTGGGCGATGACTACAGCTATTTTGAGTCTGAGAGCTGTGCGTTTGAGGGACTGGATAAGGTCTATACTTACTCCGGCTTCAAGCTGAACACATATCCCGTGGACGATGTGGACTATGTATCTTCGGTAGTGTTTATGGATGATACGGTGGAGACCGATGAGGGCATCTGCATCGGCAGCGCGAAGGAAGATGTGACCGCAGCCTACGGCGAGGCGGATGAAGAGACGGACAGTGCCCTGATCTATGAGAAGGGGGACAGCACGCTGACAATCGGCATCAGCGACGGAGCCGTGTCTTCCCTGGAGATCGCGGCTGTCACGGAGTAGCAGAATACGGAAATGCTTGACAGATTGAAAGAGATGAGCTAAAATCAACCTCGTCAGGCAATGCGGGTGTAGTTTAGTGGCAAAACTCCAGCTTCCCAAGCTGGCTATGTGGGTTCGATTCCCATCATCCGCTTGATACAGGCCGGGAGCATCGGATCACGATGCTCCCGGTTTTTCGCTGCGTCTGCCTGCCGACAGGTCAGTGGAGAAGCGTGCCTTTAAACTCTTCCACATGCTCCCGGAAATGCCCGTTCAGATATTCCGTGACAGCATCCAGCCCCTCATTGCTGAAGTCGAAGAAAGCGGATGTTTTCAGATCATCGGCGGTATGGTCAAAGTTGTAGGGACCCGGCCAGACGGTTGCGCAAAGCTTTGTCTCCTCTCCATCGGCAATTTTTTCAATGCGGTAGTGCATGCCGCAAAAGCTGCCGTGAAACCGGGTTTTTTCATAAAACCGGATGTTGAACAGATCGGTGCGTTGAATGCTGTTTTCCATAATTCATTCCTTTCGGGAATAAGTATAACACAGATTCTTCCCTTTACAAACGAATTTTGTAATTATACAATGAGCATAGGAAATTATTAATCATTCTGCTACAACAATCGGAGGTATGACTATAGGAAAGAAAGTCGGAGTTTCACAGGAGGAGAAAAATCTCTCCTATTACAAGTATTATGAGCAGGATCTTGCACCGATTCCGGAGGAAAAACTGGCGGTACTCGCAGCAGGCCCGGCGGATCCGAAGACACTGATCCCGTTTGAGAAGCGGCAGCTTTTCCTGGAGGGAAAGGACGAGGAGGCCGGTTACTGTCAGGTCGGTTACGGCATTCTCGAGGACGGCACGGCAGAGGTCTGCAACACGACCTATATGCCGGGTGTGACCAGCGAGATGCTGGACTGGTGGTTTCCGTGGCATTCCGTCGGTTCCGACCTGCGATACAAGATCTGGGATCCGGAGGATCACTATTTTGCACGGGCTGACCGGGCGGACTATGTGACCGACCCTTCCGTCCCGATGAATGAGAAGACATGGGGTGTGAATCACTACATTATCGAGGATGTGGGACCGGGCGCGGAGTTTTTAAAGCTCTGTTTCAAAAAGCCCTCTGATCTGGGATATGACATGGCGGCTCTCGGCACAGAGAAATGCAAATCCATGGTCTGCGCGATCGGAGAGAGCTCCTGTGCGGCTGTGATGACCCACAAATGGTATCCGTATCAGGACGGCGTGATGTTCTGCTCCAGATTCTGGATCGGCTATGTCATGACGGAGACCGGTGAAGTGGTAAAAGCGCTTCCGGAGGGCGTCAGCCTTCCGCCGATCGTTCCGCAGGGACTGTTTGCGCACAACATCAAGGAGTTTTCCAACCTTGCGTCCATTCTCCCCTCGGTGTATGCGGAGGAGAAGGATATCTTCTGATTCCCGGCATGAGAATGAGAGGAACAGACATCATTCGGGAATGATATCAGGAACAGGGAGAAGGGGGATCTGTACGGGTCTCCCTTCTTTGCCGTCTGCATAGAATTGTTACAAATGCGAATTCTTTGTTAAGAAATGAAAAAGATACTTGAATCCGAAACGTATTTGGCATAGAATAAGGACTGATACGGATGAATTCTGCCAGAGCTGGGAGGCTGCGATGTATAAGAAGTCGAAGAAGAAACGGGTTATCACATCAATCATCGTGATCATTGTTTTGGTTGCCATGGTTGTGACGATGCTTTTGTCAGCGTTGGCTGTTTAATATGCGGAAGGGTGAAACGATGAAGAGATGGATAAAAGCAGTTCCGGTGCTGGCTGTGGCAGCTCTCCTGACAGTGGGCTGGGCTGCGGTCGATGCGCGGGCGCAGCAGTCAGACGGAGAGGATACGATCGCGAACGGTGTTTTTATCGGCAGCGTGGATGTGGGCGGTATGACCTATACGGAGGCGAGGGAAGCGATCAGCGATTATGTAGATGAGATTTCCGGGCAGACGGTCACGCTGGCGGCGGAGGAGAATACCGTAGAGACGACGCTGGGGGATCTCGAATTTTCGGAGGATGTGGACGCCACCCTGCAGGAGGCTCTGCAGTACGGCAGGACCGGGAATCTTGTCCGGCGCTACAAGGAGCAGAAGGATCTTGAGAATGAGGATAAGGTACTTCCCCTGACGCTGGTTGCCGATGAGGAGCAGGCGACGGCATGGCTTGAAGCGAATGTGGATGAGTTCAATCAGGAAGCGGTTGATTACGGCCTGACGCGCGAGAACGGCGAGTTTGTCATCATAGAGGGACAGAACGGCCTGGAAGTGGACGTGGAGGCGTCTGTACAGGCGATCGCAGAGTATTTTTCCGACGGATGGCAGGAGGATGCCAGTATTGAGCTGGTTGTCGAGGTGACCGAGCCGGACGGGACGGAGGAGGAGCTGGCGAAGGTGCAGGATGTCCTCGGGACCTACAGCACGGATTATTCTACCTCTGCCAGCGCACGCAAAACGAACCTTGCCACGAGTGCTGCTAAGATCAACGGGACGGTGGTTTATCCCGGCGAGACATTTTCGGTCTACGAGACCTGCAGCCCGTTTAACGCAGATAACGGGTATGCCCTGGCCGGCGCTTATGAGAACGGAACCACGGTGGAGTCCTACGGCGGCGGCATCTGCCAGGTGTCTACGACGCTGTACAATGCGGTGATACGCGCGGAGCTTGAGGTGGTGGAGCGGTACGGACACTCCATGATCGTCAGCTATGTAGATCCCTCCGCGGACGCGGCGATTGCGGGGACATATAAGGATTTTAAGTTTACGAATACTACGGACGCGCCGATCTACATCGAGGGTGCGACAGACGGATCGACCATCCGGTTCACGGTTTACGGGCAGGAGACCAGAGACTCCAACCGTTCGGTCTCCTTTGTGAGCGAGACAACGAGTACCACGGAGGCCACGGTGGAGTTTAAGGCTACCGATGCCGCGATCGGAACCGTGACAAAGGTGCAGAGCTCCCATACCGGAAAGACCGCACGCCTGTGGAAGGTTGTGACGGTGGACGGCGTGGAGGAGAGCCGGGAGATCTTTAACACGACGACTTATAAGATGTCGCCGACGATCTACGAGGTAGGAACATCGTCAAGCAACGCGGAGGCGGTAGCGGCGATCAATGCTGCCATTGCGACCAATGATCTGGCAACGATCAAGGCGGTGGCGGCACAGTGGAGCGATGAGGCATTGGCTGCTCAGGCGGCACAGGCAGCGGCGGATGCAACGGCAGCGCAGGCAGCAGCGGATGCGGCGGCAGCGCAGGCAGCAGCGGATGCGGCGGCAGCGCAGGAGTCGTCATCGACAGACAGCTCAGCGGAGAGTACGGAGACGACGGAATAGACGGTTGTACATGGCAGGATAGACAGCTGCGATAACGGAATCGGCGAGGCTGCCCGGGAAAGGGCAGCCTCTATTTGTAGAGAGGACGAATTCCTGCGGACGGAGTCGGGGGAGATGGGATCAACATGGCTTTTATCACGGCGAAAAATCTGAAACACCGGTTTGAAAAACGGGACGATGAAGGGCAGGTCATCGGTGAGGTCACGGCGCTTGACGGAATCGACCTGGAGGTGGAAGCCGGTCAGTTTATCACGGTTCTCGGACAGAACGGATCGGGGAAATCAACCTTTGCGAAGCATCTGAATGTTCTGCTTACCCCAACGGAGGGGACGCTTCTGGTAGACGGAAAGAATGTGGAGGATGTGCGGGAGACATGGAATATCCGCCAGTCCGCAGGCATGATTTTTCAGAATCCGGACAACCAGATCGTGGCCGGTGTGGTGGAGGAGGATGTGGCATTCGGCCCGGAGAATCTCGGAATCCCTTCTGAGGAGATCTGTGCCCGCGTGGAGGAGAGCCTGGATGCGGTGGGGATGACAGCATTCCGCCGCCATTCGCCCAACCATCTTTCCGGAGGACAGAAGCAGCGGGTCGCGGTGGCCGGTGTGCTGGCTATGCATCCGAAATGCATTATCATGGATGAACCGACGGCCATGCTGGATCCGAGCGGCCGCCGTGAGGTTCTGCAGGCAGCGCATAGGCTGAACCGGGAGGAAGGCGTCACGGTCATCCTGATCACCCATTATATGGAGGAGGCCGTCGATGCGGATTATGTTTTTGTGCTGGAGCACGGGCATGTGGCGATGAAGGGGAGTCCCCGGACGATTTTTTCGCAGACTGAGATGCTGAAGACATACGGGATGGATGTCCCTCAGATCGCACGGCTTGCGGGGGAACTGCGGCAGGAAGGTTATCCGCTCAGGGAGGACATCCTGACCCGGGAAGAGCTCGCGGATGCGATCGCGGAGCTGGCGCACCGGGCGGGTGACAGGCCGGCAGACCGGCAGAAACCCGGTGCAGATACAGAAGAAACCGCACCTGCCATGCGGAAGGAAAAGCTGTGTCTGAAGCATGTTTTCTATTCTTACGGCAGTGCTGCTCATGGGAAACCGGTTTTAAAGGATGTCAATCTCACGGTATATGAGGAGGAGCTGATCGGCATCATCGGACATACCGGCTCCGGAAAATCCACGATGATCCAGATGTTTAACGGATTGCTGCAGCCGACGGAGGGGAACGTGTACTATGAGGGGCAGGATATTGCCGCCGCGGGATTTTCTCTTCGCGCGCTCAGGGGCAATGTGGGGATGGTTTTCCAGTATCCGGAGTATCAGCTTTTTGAGGAGACAGTGATCCGGGATGTGGCCTTCGGTCCGCAGAATCAGGGTCTCGGGCAGGAGGAGGCGTTTGAGCGCGCGAGGGAGGCACTGCGCCGGGTGAAGCTTCCGGAGAGCTGCTGGGAGATGTCGCCGTTTGACCTGTCGGGCGGACAGAAACGGCGCGCGGCGATTGCCGGTGTGATTGCAATGAATCCGTCCGTGCTGATTCTGGACGAGCCAACGGCCGGACTGGACCCGCGGGGACGGGATGAGCTTTTTGCGCTGATCCGGGAGTTTCACGAGCAGATGCATATCACGGTGCTGCTGGTATCTCACAGCATGGAGGATGTCGCGGACTATGTGGATCGGATTATTGTGCTGGATCATGGGGAGATCCTTATGGACGGTACGCCGCCGGAGATTTTTTCCCGCGTGCCGGAGCTTGAGGAGGCTTCTCTGTCCGCGCCGCAGGTCACCTATCTCATGACGGATCTGGCCGGGCGGGGCTTCCCGGTCCGGACGGATGTGACGAATCTCGGGGAGGCAAAGAGGGAGATCCGAAAGATATGTTAAAGGATATTACGCTCGGGCAGTTTTATCCGGCGGATTCCGTCATTCACAGGTTGGATCCGCGGGTAAAATTATTTTCTACAATCCTATATATTGCGGCACTTTTTCTCATCAACGGCCCGGTGGGATGGGTTCTGGCGATTGTCTTCCTGGCGGCGGTAATCGCCCTGTCGGAGGTGCCCTTTGTGATGATGCTCAAAGGGGTGCGCGCCATCATGGTTCTGGTCGTGCTCACGGTTGTCTGCAACCTGTTTTTTACGCAGGGGGACGATGTCCTTTTCTCATGGCGGTTTCTCACCATTACCGGGGAGGGAGTGCACCGTGCGGTCTATTACGCCCTCCGTCTGATTTTCCTTGTGGTGGGGACATCGGTTATGACGCTGACAACCTCTCCGAGCCGCCTCACGGACGGTATAGAGGAGGGGCTGCGCTTCCTGAACCGGCTGCGGGTGCCGATTCATGAGATTGCCATGATGATGTCGATCGCCCTCCGGTTTATTCCGATTCTGGGCGAGGAGGCGGATAAGGTGAAAAAAGCGCAGATGGCGCGGGGCGCAGACTTTGACGAGGGAAATCTCCTGCAGAAGGTGAAAAGTCTGGTGCCCATTCTGGTGCCGCTTTTTGTCTCTGCGTTTCGGCGGGCTAATGATCTGTCGCTGGCGATGGAAGCGCGGTGCTACCGCGGCGGCGAGGGACGGACGAAAATGCGGCCGCTGAAATATGAGAAAAGAGACCGGGTCGCTTACGCTGTCGTCATTGCCTTTCTGGCGGCGATGATTGTGATGCGTGTACTGTATCGGACTGTGTGGACAGGGGATATGATATGAAAAGAGTGAAGCTGGTGGTCGCCTATGACGGAACAAATTACCGCGGGTGGCAGGTGCAGCCTAACGGGGTGACCATCGAGGGAGAATTAAATGCTGCCCTGACAGATCTGCTGGGGGAAGAGATCCGCGTGGACGGAGCCAGCCGGACCGACTCGGGCGTGCATTCCATGGGAAACGTGGCGATTTTTGACACGGATACCCGGATGCCGGCGGAGAAGATTTCCTTTGCCTTAAACCAGCGCCTGCCGGCGGATATTGTGGTGCAGGAGTCCTGTGAGGTGGAGAGCGGCTGGCATCCGCGGCACTGTGAGAGTACGAAGACGTATGAATACCGGATTTTAAACCGGATGTTTCCGCTGCCGACGCGGCGGCTGGACACGTATTTTTACCACTATCCGCTGGATGCAGAGCGGATGCGTGCGGCGGCGGGGCTGCTGGAGGGGACGCACGATTTCAAGAGCTTCTGTTCCATTCATACCGGGGCGAAAACGACGGTGCGCACCATCTATACCTGTGATGTGTCGAGGAAGGATGATATTATCACGATCCGGATCAGCGGGAACGGGTTTCTCTATAATATGGTGCGAATCATTGCGGGAACGCTGATTCCGATCGGAGCGGGGCAGATGGAGCCGGAGGAGATGATCCGGATTCTCGAAGCGCGGGACCGGGCGGCGGCGGGGCCGACGGCGCCGGCACAGGGGCTTACGATGATGGGGATTTTATTCGAAAAAAATCAGTAAAACGGAAAAAACCTGTTGACACCAAAAAATGGCTGTAATATAATATCAAAGTCTGACAAGACGTGTTTTTGTCGTGCGTTTCATGACAAAATCTCCGAGAGAATGTGCAGCGGCATTTCAGGTACCGGGGTGGGATCCGGCGGCCGCGGTTTCTTTTTCAGGCACCTTCCACACGCCTGAGTGCGGGAAACCGGATGATGCGGGCACAGGATCCAACGCAATGATCCGAAGCAGAAGTGACCGGACATCTCTTTTGATAAGGATCAGACAATCGATTCAAGGAGGAACATGCAATGGATACATTCATGGCTAAAAATGAGGCTATTGACAGAAAATGGTATGTAGTGGATGCTACAGGATATACATTAGGTCGCTTATCCGCAGAGATCGCAAAGATTTTAAGGGGAAAGCACAAACCAATCTACACACCGCACATTGATACCGGTGATTATGTTATCGTTGTCAATGCCGAGAAGGTGAAAGTAACAGGAAAGAAGCTGAATCAGAAGATTTATTATCATCACTCCGAATACATCGGCGGCATGAAGGAGACTACTCTGAAAGAGATGCTTGCAAAGCATCCCGAGAGAGTGATCGAGCATGCGGTCAAGGGTATGCTCCCGAAGGGACCTCTGGGAAGACAGATGTACAAAAAGCTTTTTGTATATGCCGGACCGGATCACAAACACGCGGCTCAGAAACCTGAAGTTTTGACGTTTTAATCGGAGGAGGGAATAGATCATGGCAAATAACAATTTTTACGGAACAGGCAGAAGAAAAAAATCGATTGCCAGAGTATATTTGAAGCCGGGCACAGGCAAGGTTACGATCAACAAGAGAGACATCGATGACTACTTCGGTTTTGAGACATTGAAGATCATTGTTCGTCAGCCTCTGGTCGCTACAGACACCACAGACAAGTTTGATGTGATGGTCAATGTAAAGGGCGGCGGATATACGGGACAGGCAGGAGCGATCCGCCACGGCATCGCCCGCGCGCTGCTCACGGTGGACGCAGATTACAGACCGGTATTGAAAAAGGCCGGATATCTGACCCGTGATCCTCGTATGAAAGAGCGTAAGAAATACGGTCTCAAGGCTGCGAGAAGAGCGCCGCAGTTTTCGAAGAGGTAAGGATTACTGCGAATACAGACAAATCAAAAGGCTCCCGAATGCTTGCATTCAGGGGTCTTTTTGTTTGGCTGTATTCATTGGAAGACAAGAAACGACCGAGATGAAGCGGAGCGGAATCGAGGTTCTTTCTTGGATTCGCAGTAATCCTTTTTATATTAAAAAGATTTATTAATTTGGTAAGAGTCGTATCGTTTGTATTTTGCCATTTATAATGACAAAATCTTGAAATACCATGGCAGGATATGGCATAATAAATGGCATGATAAGCGATTTGTAAAATGACCGAACGAAGCGAGGGATACGAGCAATAAGCGAAGCGTTTGCGAGTCTGTGTGTTGAAACTTCACATTTTAGCGCATTCGTGTATCGACTTGAGGGCAGGGGGGAAGTTTTCTGTAAAAACTGATCTTCTATGAGTTATCTTCTATGGTTTACGGACTGTATAGAAATGTGGGCAAAATTAGTCCGTATGATTTCCGATGTAATACGGACTGGATAGGGATTGTGGATGATTTCGTCCGTATGATTTTCCGTGTTGTACG
>JAJPYF010000161.1 GCA_021205085.1 Clostridiales bacterium
ATAGAATGAAAGGAAAAGGTACCGAACGAAGCGGACGAGGAGAAGAGACGAAGAAGAGTAGAAGAGAATAGTCGTCCCGATTACAATTTCATAGAAAGAGAGGTTATATAGTGAAACTTTTGAATATTCATTAACAAGCCCATCTGAGAGGAAAAAGAATCAGATGGGCTTTCATAATGCCAAAAAACGATTGTATTTTCTGAAAGGTTTATTGACAATCGAGCCGTCTTGGAGTATAGTAAAAAAACTCGTGAGGGAGTAGTTTGCGTGGATACGTGATTTGTCAACAATCTCGGTTGCAGGACCTGGCAAATCTTAAAGGATGAGACTCATGTGTGCAGTTTTTCTGCATATGTGAGTTTTTTGCATTTATCCAGAACAGGGCAAATTTGCAGAAAACAGTGTCGGATGCTTGCATTTGTATAAATAGGACAGGAGGGGGCAGAAAATGGCAGTGGCGGTAGTTATCCTGGTCGTTGGATTTGTGCTGTTGGTGAAGGGAGCAGATTTCTTCGTGGACGGCGCAGCGGTCGTTGCGAAAAAGCTGAATGTGCCGGGTTTTATCATCGGCATGACGGTGGTCGCCATGGGGACCAGCGCGCCGGAGTGCGCCGTATCAATCACGGCTTCGCTGAAGGGGAGCAACGGGATGGCGATCAGCAATGTAATCGGATCAAACGTGTTTAATCTGCTGATTGTCTGCGGGGTCTGCGCGGTGTTTGCGCCGCTTGCGATTTCAAAAAAGACATTAAAGAGAGAGTTTCCGTTTTCCATTCTGGCGGCGGCGGTTCTTCTGGCTGTCGGAGCGCTCGGTATGAAGGTGGGACATGCGGATGGAGTGATTCTGCTGGCAATGTTTGTCTTCTTCCTGGTCTGGATGGTGATGTCAGCCCGCAAAGCGATGCGGTCGGGGGAGAAGATTGAATCGGAAGATATCAAAGAATTGTCGAACCTGCGCTGTTTTCTCTATATTGTCTGCGGGGCGGCAGCCATTGTCTGCGGGGGACAGATGGTGGTGAATTCCGCGGAAACGATTGCTCTTGGCCTCGGCATGAGTGAGACGCTGGTCGGGCTGACGGTATGTTCCGTCGGAACCTCGCTGCCGGAGCTGGTCACCTCGGTGGCGGCTTCCCGGAAAAACCAGGCGGATATGGCGCTTGGCAATGTCATCGGCTCCAATATTTTTAATATCCTGCTTGTGGGAGGAACTGCATCGGCGATCAGCCCGATCGCGGTGACCGGGGAAAACCTGATCGACCTGGTTTTTCTGATCGCAATCAGCGCATATGTGATGCTGCTTGTCCGGAAAAAGCAGGAGCTTCGCCGCGTCGGCGGGATCAGCATGGTCGCCCTCTATGCGGTATATATGGTGTATATCTGTGTGAGATAGGTAATTTGTCCTTAAAAGCGCAGGATGACCTGCATGCCTCTCTGTGCAGTCCATTCCGGCGTATCGAAAACGAGCGGAATATGAGTGAATTTAATGGTTTTTTTATATTCCCGAACTTGGCGTAAAATGGTAAATAGGGTATAATAAAACAAGTAGCGCGATGCGCTTTTGGGTGAATCAAAGAAGGAAGGGGTAAATGTTATGGCGAGTATGGATTTTTTTAACAGAATTGGAAATACGATCTCGGCTGCGGGCAAGGACGGGATGGCAAAAGCGAAAGAGTTGAAGGATACGGCGAAGATTTCCGTGGATATTAAGGAGCGCGAGGGTGCGATTCAGAAGATGTACCGTGAGCTCGGAAAGGCGTATTATCATGACCACCGGGATGATGCGGACGGCGAGTACGAGGACCGCATCGCGGCGATCAAGGCAGCTTTTGAGGAGATCGGCGAGCTGAAGGCATCGAAGGACGACCTTCGCGGAATCAAGAGATGTCCGGACTGCGGGCACCCGGTTGCGCCGAACGCGAAGTTCTGCGGGAACTGCGGAGCGAAGTGTGAGGAAGAGGTTGTCGAGTGTGAGGTCGTTGACGACGATGCGGAGGAGACCGCAGAGGAGACGGAAGCGGCCGAAGAGACGGCGGATGAGGTCGTAGAAGAAACAGAAGAGACAGAGGATGCTGCGGCAGAGGAATCCGCGGAGGGCGAAGCGGAGCCGGAGAAGACAGAAGAATAACTGTTGATGATATTGCTCTCGTCCTTGCGGGGACGGGAGCTTTGTTTGTGCGGACATTCGGTTCTGCATAATTACAGCTAATTTTATATAAATCAGGAGATTCGGGAAATGTGTAAGACATGCAAGGGAAAGTTTTATATGACGACAGCGATCGCGTACACATCGGGGAAGCCGCATATCGGCAACACCTATGAGATCGTGTTGGCGGACGCGATTGCCCGCTTTAAGCGGCAGGAGGGCTACGAGGTATATTTTCAGACGGGCACCGATGAGCACGGACAGAAGATCGAGCTGAAGGCGGAGGCTGCCGGGGTCACGCCGAAGGAATATGTGGACGCGGTTTCGGGTGAGGTGAAGAACATCTGGGATCTGATGAATACCTCCTATGACAGCTTTGTCCGCACGACGGATGCGGATCACGAGGCGCAGGTGCAGAAGATTTTCCGCCGCCTCTATGAGCAGGGCGATATTTACAAGGGATATTATGAAGGTCTGTACTGCACGCCGTGTGAGTCCTTTTTTACGGAATCGCAGCTGGTGGACGGCAAATGCCCGGACTGCGGCGGCGAGGTGCAGCCGGCGAAGGAGGAAGCCTATTTCTTCCGCATGAGCAAATATGCGGATCGGCTCATTGAGCATATCAACACACATCCGGAGTTTATCCAGCCCCCGGCGCGGAAGCATGAGATGATGAACAATTTCCTCCTGCCGGGACTTCAGGATCTGTGCGTGTCCCGAACCTCCTTTCAATGGGGAATTCCGGTAGATTTTGATCCGAAGCATGTGGTCTATGTCTGGTTGGATGCGCTGACCAACTATATCACGAAGATCGGCTATGACGCCGATGGGGATTCCTCAGAGCTCTTTCAGAAGAACTGGCCGGCGGATCTTCATTTGATCGGGAAGGATATCATTCGTTTCCATACCATCTACTGGCCGATTTTCCTCATGGCGCTGGATCTGCCTTTGCCGAAGCAGGTGTTCGGCCATCCCTGGCTGCTGCAGGGTGAGGGGAAAATGAGCAAGTCCAAGGGGAATGTGCTCTATGCGGATGAGCTGGTTGACATGTTCGGTGTGGATGCGGTGCGGTATTTTGTCCTGCACGAGATGCCGTTTGACAATGACGGCGTGATTTCATGGGAGCTGATGGTGGAGCGGATGAATTCCGATCTGGCCAACACGCTGGGGAATCTTGTGAACCGCACGATTTCCATGAGCAACAAATATTTCGGCGGGGTTGTCACGGACAAAAAGACAGAGGAGCCGGTGGATGCTCAGTTAAAAGAGGTTGTCACGGGCGCCAGAGACAGGGCCGCTGCGAAAATGGCAGAGCTGCGGGTGGCGGATGCCATCTCCGAGGTCTTTGTCCTTTTCAAGAGATGTAACAAATATATTGACGAGACGATGCCGTGGGTGCTGGCGAAGGACGAGGCGACGCAGGATCGCCTGGCGACGGTGCTCTACAATCTGGTGGAGAGCATCAGCATTGGCGCGAACCTGATTTCATCGTTTATGCCGCAGACGGCGGAGAAGATCCTTGCCATGCTGAACGACGGCAAGCGAGATTATGAGGATCTGGCGACCTTCGGGCTGCGGGAAAACGGGATCCGGGTGACAGATACGCCGGAGATCCTTTTTGAGCGGCTGAAGCTCGACGAGGTGATGCAGAAGGTGGAGGCGCTTCGCCCGGCCGCGGCAGCGGAATCCGGAGACGGTGCAGAGAAAACCGAAGGGATTGATATTGAGGCGAAGGAAGAGATTACCTTTGAAGAGTTTGAAAAGATGCAGTTTCAGGTGGGCGAGATCATCGCCTGCGAAGCGGTGAAAAAGTCGAAAAAGCTGCTCTGCTCGCAGGTAAAGATCGGCAGCCAGACCAGGCAGATCGTCTCCGGCATCAGGAAATACTATACGCCGGAGGAGATGGTCGGCAAAAAGGTGATGGTGCTGGTGAATTTAAAACCGGCCAAGCTGGCAGGCGTCCTGTCTGAAGGCATGCTGCTCTGCGCGGAGGACGCGGAAGGCAATCTGGCGCTGGTGGCGCCGGAGCGCGAGATGCCGGCGGGAGCAGAGATCCGATGATTTTTGACACACACGCACATTATGATGACGAACAGTTTGATATGGATCGGGATGCCCTGCTTTCCGGTATGCGTGACCGCAATGTGGGCACAATCGTGAATGTGGGAGCGTCCCCTGCGGGCTGCCGCGCCGGTGTGGAACTGGCGGGGCAGTACGATTTTGTCTACGCGGCGGTGGGGCTTCATCCGGATGAGGTGGGCGCTCTGAGCGAAGACTTTCTGGATTGGATGCGCCGGACGGCAGAGACGAACCCGAAAGTCGTCGCCATCGGCGAGATCGGTCTGGATTACCATTGGGATGTGGAGCCGAGGGAGGTGCAGCAGGACTGCTTTGTCCGACAGATGGAGCTGGCCCGCGCGGTCGGATTGCCCATTCTGGTACACAGCCGGGAGGCTGCACAGGATACATTCGATCTGATCGCGGCGCATGGGCGCGGTCTGGGCGGAATCATCCACTGCTACGCCTATTCTCCGGAGATGGCGATGGAATATGTGAAGCTGGGATACCATATCGGTCTGGGCGGAGTCGTGACCTTCAAAAACGCCCGGAAAGCCAAGGAGACGGCGGCGGCTGTCCCGCTGGAGCACATTGTTCTGGAGACAGACTGCCCGTATATGGCGCCGACTCCGTTTCGCGGGAAGCGCAACTCCTCCGACCTGATCATTTACGTGGCGGAAGAAATCGCGCGCCTGAAGGGGATCTCTCCGGAAGAAGTTATCGCTGTGAGCGAGGAAAATGCGAAACATATTTTTCATGTATAAAACGAATTATTACTTGTGTATGCACAGGATGCGGCAGATTTTCGGTATATATTTTCCAGCAACTTTTGTAGGGCGGTTTTAGCTGAGACGAAATCCAGCGCTTACGGAGACTTTGACGCGAAGGCTTTCCTGAGCGTCTTGGTCGCAGTTAGCGGTTAGTTTGTCGAAGCGTTGCCCGGTTGCTGTAAAATATATACCGAAAATCTAACGCATCCGTCATTATATTTATAAAGGAGAGAACCCCATGCGCAACATCACCCCGCGCCCCTATCTGGCGAACCCGCAGATTACCCGCGCGGTTCTGGAAAGCCATAAATTTGTTTTACAGAAGAAATACGGACAGAATTTTCTCATCGCGCCGCATGTGCTGGAAAATATCATCGCGGCGGCAGGCATCACCGAGGATGATTTTGTCCTGGAGATCGGGCCGGGAATCGGCACCATGACACAGTACCTTGCGGCGAACGCGCGGGCGGTGACGGCGGTGGAGATCGACCGCATGCTGATTCCGGTTCTGGAGGACACGCTGCATGGGTTTCACAATGTGGAAGTGATCCATCAGGACATTCTGAAGGTGGACATTGCCGCGCTTGCAAGAGAGCGAAATGAGGGGAAGCCCATCAAGGTGGTGGCCAATCTTCCCTATTATATTACCACGCCGATCATCATGAACCTTCTGGAGCAGTCTGTGCCGGTATCGGGTATCACGGTGATGGTGCAGCGGGAGGTCGCAGACCGGATGCAGAGCGGCCCGGGATCCAAGGATTACGGCGCACTGTCCCTTGCGGTGCAGTATTTTGCGAAGCCGCAGATTGCGGCGGTTGTCACACCGGATTGCTTTATGCCTCAGCCAAAAGTGGAGTCCGCGGTGGTGCATCTGGCCCGCTATGAGAACCCGCCGGTTTGCGTGGAGGATGAAAAGTTGCTTTTTTCTCTGGTTCGGGCATCGTTCAACCAGCGGAGGAAAACACTGGTGAACGGGCTGAAGAATTCACCGGAGCTGAGCTTTAAAAAAGAAGAGATCGAATCGGCGATCGAAGCCATCGGGAAGCCGCTGACGGTGCGGGGCGAGACACTGACGCTGGAAGAGTTCGCGGCGCTTGCGAATGTGCTGAGCAGAAATTTTGTGGCATGAAAGCTGAAACGGAGTCATAGAGTTTTACCATGAGAGAAAAAGTAAAGCTCTGCGGCTCTGTTTTTATTTTGGCCGCTTTTATTCCGTGGCTGCTGACCGTGTACCTTCGGGGCGGATCTTTGTTTTTGCATGAATCGGAGACGGACGGGCAGGTGGAGGAGCAGGTGGCGGCGGTGCTGGCCTCGGAGATTCCGGCCGACTATGAGATGGAATGCCTGAAGGCGCAGGCGGTGATCGCGCGGACAAATATCTGCCGTGAGGGCAGCGAGGCGGAGACCGGGTGGACAGAGGCGGACATGCGGGAGGCATGGGGCGACAGCTACGAGCAAAATCTGGAAAAAATGCGAACTGCGGTCTCAGAGACGGAGGGAGAAGTCCTGACCTTTGATGGGACGCTGATTCTGGCGGCGTATCACACGGCGGCCAATGAGAAGACGCGGAATGCGGCGGAAATCCCCGGTCAGGAGGAATATGTCTACTTGCAGAGCGTGCCCAGTACGGAGGATATTCTGGCGGATGGGTTTTTGTGCGTGGAATACATGGAAAAGGAGGCGTTTGCCGCGGCCGTGGCGGAGCTTTTTTCGGGGGAGGAGATGGATGCAGAGGCGCTTCCGGGCGCGTTGGTGATCGCGAAAAGGGACAGTGCCGATTATGTGACGCAGGTACAGTACGGGTCGACGGTTGTGAACGGGGAGGCCGTGCGGACGGCGCTGGGCCTGCGCTCGGCATGCTTTTATTTTTCTGAACTGGAGGGAAAAATCCGCATTGTGACAAAGGGGATCGGACACGGTCTGGGATTCAGCCAGTACGGGGCGCAGCAGTTGGCCGGACAGGGATTTTCTTACAAAGAACTGCTGGAATACTATTATTCGGACATTGTAATTGAAAAAACAGAATGAAGAAATATGAATAAGATCTTCATTCCCGGCAAAACTAGCAATAGAGAATGCTTAGAGAATGCAGCCGGGAATGGAGGAGCTTATGGATCAGAAAAAGAAACACAGGACGCAGAAGTCTTATCTCACGATCGGGGTGATTACGCTGGCGGCTGTGATCGTGCTGGCGGGAATTTCGTACCGAAAAGCCGCGAACCGTGAGGACGAAGAGCAGGAAGCGGTTATTATGGCGGAAGCGGAATGGACGGAGCGGACAGAGGACGAAGAGGATGTGGCCGAAACAGAGACAGAGGATGCCGACGGTTCGGAGGAGGAGCCCGGCACTGCGGACGAAACCGGCGGTGAAGCGGCGGACGCGGATGATGAAGCAAAGACTCCGGAGATGACAGACAGCACGCAGGGGATTGTCGACACCGCGGAGAACGGGGCGGGCAGCCTGTCTTTCTCGGAGTCGGACAAGCTGAGCTGGCCTTTGCAGGGCGATGTGATTCTGAATTACAGCATGGATCAATCGGTATATTTCGCGACGCTGGATCAGTATAAATACAACCCCGCCCTCATCATTGCGGGGGAGGTCAACGCACAGGTGACGGCTGCTGCTGCGGGAGAGGTTCTTTCCGTTATGACATCGGAGGAGACCGGCGAGACGGTCGTCATGGACATTGGCGACGGATATCAGCTGGTTTACGGCCAGCTGAAGGAGGTTCAGGCGGAGGTCGGGGACTATGTGGCAATGGGAGATCTGGTCGGGTTTGTCAGTGAACCGACCATGTATTACAGTGTCGAGGGAAGCAACCTGTATTTTCAGATGTTAAAGGACGGGGAGCCGGTGAATCCGCTGAATTACCTGGAGTAGCGGGGCGTCCAATCAATGAAAGAAAGCCAAAAAGAAAAAGAACGGGCACCGTCTTCGGAAAATCGTGTATACTATAGTATAATTGCAATCGCGCGACAGGACTGAAATGGTTTTGGATTTTTCATGAGTTAGATACACGATTTCCGATTGCATTGATATAGATGGACCGGCGGCATGGGCTGCCGGCTACATATGTAAAATTAAGGAGAATTTCGGGAGGGTATCCATGAACTATACATATATACTGGAGTGCGGGGACGGCAGCTTTTATACCGGTTGGACAAACAATATCGAGAAGCGGCTGGAGGCGCACCGGAGCGGCGCAGGGGCGAAGTACACCCGTGGGCGCGGCCCGATCCGGCTGGTCTGTCTGGAGGTGTATGAGACGCAGTCCGAGGCAATGCACCGCGAAGCCTATATTAAGCGGCTGACACGGATTGAGAAGCTGGCGATCATCCAGATGAGCGACTGGAAGGAGCATCTGGCGGAATGGGGGTTGGCGGATCTCGCGTTAACGGAAACGGAGAATGTGCCGTGAGACGGCGGATCGTGTATCTGCTCGTGGCAGCAGGGTGCTTTCTGGCTGTTTTCATCGGAATCCGGCAAGTCCGGACAGTGTCTTTTCCGAAGGATGAGGCTTCCGGGGAGGAAGGGTTTACAGATGGGGAGACATCCGTCTCTTACCGCTATGATCTGGCCTTTACCCGTGCGCTGCTGCAGTATACGGATTTTCGAAATCTGTACCGCGCGGATTACAGCTCGGCGATTCCGGGTCTGGAGAACACGGATTTCGGCGATTCGGAGTCGAGGCAGATGGTTCCGCAGGGGCTTTGCATTGCCGGGGAGTATATGCTGGTCACTGCCTACGATAAAAGCCGGCGGGAGAATTCGGTCATCTATGTTCTCTCCAACAGGGACGCTTCGAGCCGGGAGCTGTTGACGACAATCGTTCTTCCGGAAAAAAATCATGTCGGCGGAATTACATGGGACGGCAGTAGTTTCTGGGTGGCGAGGAGCACGACCCGCAGTCTCGGCAGGATTTCCGGCAGCCGGATCGGGGCAGCCGTTCAGACCGGGGAGGAGATCAGCGAGATGGACTGCTACGATGAAGAGGTCGCCTGCGGCGTGACCGCTTCCTTTGTCGCCTATCAGAATGGTCGCCTGTGGGTCGGGACAAGCCATTCCCTTTTCCGTGACCAGGGACGCCTGTCCGTTTTTCTTTTACAGGAGGGAGAAAGCGGGACGGTGTTGCAGCGACAGTTCTCGATGGAGATCCCCGATTATGCGCAGGGGCTCAGCTTTTTCAGTGAAAACGGGGTGCAATATCTCCTGCTGTCCGTCTCTGCCGGGCGGTTTGGCGATTCGCACCTGTATCTGTATGAAGAGAAAATCAACGACGAGGCTGTGACGCTGTATCCCGTGGCGGAGTATACGCTCCCGCCCATGGCGGAGGAGGTGGCCGGTGACGGGGCGTTTACCTACTGCCTGTTTGAATCGGCGGCGACCTGTTACAGCACGGTGGAGGGGCTGGCCTGTCCCTGGCCGGTGGACCGGATCTGTGCCTTGTCGAACCGGCGGCTGATACAGTATTTCAAACCGGATTTATGAAAAGTTTAGGATATCGCACTAGGCAGAGATTGGAAATGATGGTATACTGAGCCTGATGAACGAGACGAAACAGGAGGAAGATCATGGAAAAGGTTTATCAGAAAATGACTTATTCCGGAGCGTTCAGCGTGGTCGGCGGTGTCTGCGCCATTATTATCGGCTGCTTTGTCATTATCTCCGGCGGCATGATGTTGAAAAATCGGAATAAGATCATATTTTAAAATCACAAAGGCGAAATATTCAACGGGCAAACAGATATGCAGAGAACGAAAGAATCGTTTTCTGCATATTTTGCAATTGTTCAGAGTATTTTCGAGCCTGGTTCTGAATCCTATCGTGCGAATCGAACAGTTTTTTGCCTGCAGCGTCTGAAAATTTATGGAAATCGCTTGTTGACATTGCCATATAAAAGCGATACCATATGTTAGAACTCAAACTGTTTGAATGCCAACATAAAATCGGGAGGTGAAGCATGCTGGAATTTATCGGGCATGAGGTGCATTACCTTGCGAATCTGATCGGAAGGGTCATTGATAACTCCCCGGCGCGGATGCAGGTGGAGAATGTGACCGGAAAGAACACTTGGATTATCGGGTATATCGCGAAGAGCGGCGACAAACCGGTCTATCAGCGGGATCTGGAGAAGCATTTCGGTATCACGCGGTCAACGGCGTCCAAGGTGGTGAGTCTGATGGCCAGCAAGGGTTTGATTGAACGGCAGAGTGTTCCGGGCGATGCGCGGCTGAAGAGGCTGGTATTGACAGACCAGTCTCAGGCGCTGGTGTGCCAGATGGATCAGGAGTTCGACAACATCGAGAACACGTTGCGTGAAGGTTTTACGGAGGAAGAGATTGAAGTATTTTTTTCCTACATCCATCGGATGCAGGAAAATGTAGTGAAAAAGGAGGGAAAGTGGAATGATTCGAAAACTGATGCGGTCTCTGCGGGAATATAAACGGGCGACGATCCTGACGCCGGTTTTTGTTATCGTGGAGGTTGTGATGGAGATCCTGATCCCCTATGTGATGGCGAGTCTGATTGACGACGGCATCGAGGCGGCGAATATGTCAGTGGTTATCAGGCTGGGCATACTGTTGCTGGTGTGCGCGTTTATCTCACTGGCGTTCGGCGCGCTGGCCGGCCGGCAGGCGGCCGTTGCGTCGGCAGGATTGGCGAAGAACCTGAGAAAGGATATGTACGCGAAGGTGCAGGAATATTCTTTCTCCAATATCGACCGTTTTTCGACGGCGAGTATCGTAACGAGACTGACGACGGATGTGACGAATGTACAGAATGCGTTTATGATGACGATCCGGACGGCTGTCCGCTGTCCGATCATGGTGATCGCCGCGCTGGCGGTGGTGTTTACCATCAACCGGAGAATGGGGCTGATCTTTGTGATTGTGATTCCGATTCTGGCTGTGGTTCTGGGTTTCATCAGCGTTTATGTACATCCGTATTTTAAACGGGTATTTAAGACCTATGATCGTCTGAATGAAGTCGTTCAGGAGAATCTTCACGGGATCCGTGTGGTGAAATCCTACATCCGTGAGGATCACGAGGAGAAGAAATTCGGAAAAATTTCAGAGGCGATTTTTAAGGACTTCAGTCATGCAGAGAAGACGCTGGCCTTTAATATGCCCTCCATGATGACAGCGATCTACACGTGCATTCTTCTGATTTCATGGATGGGTGCGAAAGCGATTGTCGCCAGCGGAAATACCGCGGGCGTCGCCGGCGGTATGACCACCGGACAACTGACCAGCATGTTTACCTATGCGATGCAGATCCTGATGGGCCTGATGATGATTTCTATGATTCTGGTTATGATCGTTATGTCCATCGCGTCCGGCAACCGTATCGTTGAGATTCTGGACGAGGAAAGTGATATCAAAAACAAGGAAAATCCGGTTATGGAGATCAAGGATGGATCTATTACGTTCGAGCATGTGAATTTCCGCTATCATGAGGAGGCGGATCGGGATGTCCTGTCGGATATTAATCTTGAGATTAAATCCGGAGAGCGGGTCGGTGTGCTCGGCGCGACCGGTTCTGCGAAGTCAAGTCTGGTGCAGCTGATTCCCCGTCTGTATGATGTTTCTTCCGGAAGGGTCACGATCGGCGGCGTGGATGTCCGCGATTATGATCTGGAGGTGCTGCGTGACGGCGTGGGCATGGTGCTGCAGAAGAATGTTTTGTTCTCCGGCACGATTAAAGAAAACCTCCGGTGGGGCAATGAAAATGCTACGGACGAGGAAATCGTGACAGCCTGTCAGCAGGCACAGGCGGATGAGTTTATCGAGCGGATGCCGGACAAATATGATACTTACATCGAGCAGGGCGGCACGAATGTCTCCGGCGGACAGCGGCAGCGGCTGTGTATCGCGCGGGCGCTCTTAAAGAAGCCGAAGATCCTGATCCTCGATGATTCCACCAGCGCGGTGGATACCAAGACCGACAAGCTGATCCGGAAAGCATTCGCGGAGGCGATTCCGGAGACGACAAAGTTTATCATTACACAGCGAGTCGCTTCTATCGATGACGCAGATAAGATCATTGTTCTGGACGACGGAAAAGTGGTTGCGGTCGGCAGACATGAGGAGCTGCTGAAGACAAGCGATATTTATCGTGAGACCTATGAATCTCAGCAGAAAGGAGGCGGTCTCGGTGAATAATAAGAAAAAGGGTGCGAAAGATACCAGGGGTACAACGATGCGGCTGCTGAGTTATCTTGGTGAATATAAGGCGCGTTTTATTATCGTGGTCTGCTGTATCGTGATGGCAGCGATCACAACAGCGTTGGCCAGTCTTTTTATCCAGTCCTTAGTTGACGACTATATCACGCCATTGCTTACGACAGACAATCCTGATTTTTCGGGATTGCTCCGCTATCTGTTGCGGATGGCAGCTATTTTTGCCTGCGGCGTTGTGGCAGCGCTGATTTATAATCGGCTGATGGTAACCATCGCGCAGGGGATTCTGAAAAAGATTCGTGACGAGATGTTCGAGCACATGCAGAAGCTGCCGATCCGTTACTTTGACACACATACGCACGGCGATGTGATGAGCCATTACACCAACGATACGGATGCGCTTCGTCAGATGCTCACGCAGAGTGTGCCGCAGACGTTGAATTCCTGCATTACTGTTGTGGTTGTGTTTGTCTCCATGCTGACGGTCAGCCTCTGGCTGACCCTGGTGGTACTCGCGTTTGTTGTTATCATCCTGTTGGTTGTGAGAAAGATAGCGGGAGGAAGTGCCCGGTATTTCATCAAGCAGCAGGTTGCGCTGGGCGCGGAGAACGGTTTTATTGAGGAGATGATCAACGGCCAGAAGGTGATTAAGGTCTTCAACCACGAGGAAAAGGCCAAGGAGAGCTTTGACAAGGTAAATAATGAGCTCTGTGACAGCGCGACGAGGGCAAATACCTATGCCAACATCCTGATGCCGATTATGAATAACATTGGATTTATCCTTTATGTGGTGATCGCGATTGTCGGCGGAGCCATGGGAATTGCGGGAGTGACAAATGTCAGTCTGACCGGTATCAGTGTGCTGACCCTCGGCGCCATTGTCTCATTCCTCCAGTTGTCCCGGAGCTTTGTCAACCCGATCAGCCAGATTTCCAACCAGATCAACTTTATCGTTATGGCACTGGCCGGCGCGGAGCGTATCTTCGAACTGCTGGATGAAGAGGTCGAGCAGGACGGCGGTACAGTAACGATGGTTCGCGTTCGCTTTGATGAGGACGGCAACATGGTGGAGTGCCCGGAGCGCACGAAGCACTGGGCGTGGAAGGTTCCGCAGGAGGACGGCAGCTTTAAGCTTGTCGAGATGAAGGGTCATGTGGAGTTTGAGCATGTGGACTTCGGTTACAATCCGGAGAAAACCGTGCTTCATGATATCACATTGTATGCGGAGCCCGGACAGAAGGTCGCTCTGGTGGGTGCTACCGGTGCGGGCAAGACGACGATCACGAACCTGATCAACCGGTTCTATGATATCCAGAACGGATCGATTACCTACGACGGCATTGACATTGCGGATATTGAGAAACCGTCCCTGCGCCGGTCGCTCGGTGTGGTGCTGCAGGATGTCAACCTCTTTACCGGAACGGTTATGGACAATATCCGTTACGGAAAGCTGGAAGCGACGGATGAGGATTGTATCGCGGCTGCGAAGCTGGCGAATGCGGACAGTTTTATCCGGATGCTGCCTCACGGTTATGACACCGTGCTGGAAGGGGACGGCAGCGGCCTTTCCCAGGGTCAGCGTCAGTTGATTTCCATCGCGCGCGCTGCGGTGGCGGATCCGCCGGTTATGATTCTGGATGAGGCGACATCCTCCATCGATACCCGTACCGAGGCCATCGTGCAAAGAGGCATGGATGCGCTGATGAAGGGACGTACCGTGTTCGTGATTGCGCACAGGCTGTCCACGATCATGAACTCCGATGTGATCATGGTGTTGGATCAGGGCCGCATCATCGAGCGTGGCAACCACGACAAGCTGATCGCGGAGAAGGGAACGTACTATCAGTTGTATACCGGTGCGTTTGAACTGGAGTAGAGTTTTCTAAATATCAGATGTTTCGTTGCAAATCAGGAGGTACCCATGCGTTTACGAAATATCCCCGGCGCCAGAGAAGCCATCGCCGCCCATAACCTATGCTTTGCCGAGGAGTCCCCGCAGGCCGGGAACTGGCAGGATATATTCGGGAATGATCACCCTGTCCGCATTGAAATCGGCATGGGAAAAGGGCGGTTTCTCACCGCCCTCGCCGAACTGCATCCTGAAATTAATTATGTCGGCATCGAAAAATACAGCAGCGTCCTCGTCCGTGCTCTGGAAAAAATCGACGCACAGGACGAACCGCTGCCTAACATCCGCTTTATCCGCATGGATGCGAGCGACATCTGTGCCATGTTCGCACCCGGCGAAGTGGATCGCATCTACCTGAACTTTTCCGACCCATGGCCGAAGGACCGCCACGCAAAGCGTCGGCTGATCTCCGCGGAGTTTCTGAAGCGCTATGACCAAATCCTCGTGCCGGCCGGCCGGATTGAGTTCAAAACCGACAACCGGGATTTCTTTGCGTTTTCCCTCGACCAGATCGAACCGGCCGGGTGGAAACTTCTGGCCTCCACATGGGATCTCCACCACGACGACGCTCTGAATGCGGGCAACATTATGACTGAATACGAAGAACGGTTCTCCTCGCAGGGAAATCCGATCTGTAAAATGATCATCGCTCGATAACTGCGACCCGCAACTATTTTAAGATCATCTCAACCGTAATCTCATTTCCAAACGTTTCCACCTTCGCATAGCTCCCGCAGATCAGCGGCATCGCCGGCGGAATATGACCGATATCCAGGTCCATCAAAACCGGTACATGATACTTTTCTAAAATGCCCATCACGGCATCATACTGATTCATGCCGAGAAACGCTTCCCCGTGGCAGAGCGGCCGGCCGATCAGGAATCCCTTTACATGCCGGAACCATCCTGACTGCTCCAACTGCCAGAGTGCACGTCGGATTCCCATCGTATTCAGGTCGCAGGCCTCCAGAAACCAGAGAATCCCGTCTTCCTTATATTTCTCCGCGAACTCCTTCACCCGGTCATACTTTGTCCCCGTATACAGGGTCAGCACATCCAGACAACCGCCGATCAAACGCCCTTCCATGCGGACATCCTCATCCGGCACCTTCACCATTATCCGCGGTTCCGTCACATTGTAGGGTGCCAGCGGATTTTCCTCATCCTTCCCGCTCTCCGCTTCATAGAGCTCATATCCGTGAACCGTCAGATTCTCGCCGGTCAGCAGAGAAAACGCATCCTCAAGCGACGCATGCCACGGTTCCATCCCGAAGGCAGAAGCACAGGGACCGTAAACGGACGCCGTATCACAGAGTGTCGTCAGCAGAAAGGTCATATTCGTGTTATCCGAATATCCCATATACCACTTCGGTTTTGCTTTCGCGATTTTATCAAAATCCAGATAATTCAGATCCTCGCACATCAGCTCGCCGCCGCCGCAGGAGATCAGGACATCGTTGCTCCGCTTGCTGTAGAATTTCTGCAGCTCCGCCGCGCATTTTTGCGGCGTGTTGCTGATGCCGATCCCGCTGCCCTCGTAGCAGTTCGGCCCAAGCTCCACCTGAAAGCCCATACTCCGGAATGTCTCCAGCGCACTGTCAAAGGCAGTGCGGTACGGTTCGATATTACATCCGTAGGACGGCGCCACAAAGCCGATGGTGCCGCCCTTTTTTAAAAACTTTGGATATTGCATACGTTTCCTCCGTAAACTCTGATATCTTCAA
>JAJPYF010000123.1 GCA_021205085.1 Clostridiales bacterium
CGGCAGGGATAGAGAATGAGCGCTTCTTCTCTAATTTCAAGGTGCCGGCCGACGAGGGGTATTTGCGGGTGATGCAGTATTCCTTTGCGGGAAAGAGGACGAAGGATGCCGCGGAAAATTCTCCGCCGGCAGAGGCTTCGGATTCGAAGCTGCTGGAAGAGGTGTCCAAACTGAAAAAGGGTATGCGCCTGCCGGTGAAGGGTTACGAGATTAAGGAGGGAGAGACCTCCCCGCCGAAGCGCTACAATTCCGGCTCAATGATTCTGGCGATGGAGAACGCCGGACAGCTGATTGAGGACGAGGAGCTGCGCGCACAGATCAAGAGCTGCGGCATCGGCACCAGCGCGACCCGCGCGGAGATCTTAAAAAAGCTGGTCGCCAACAAATATCTGGCTCTGAATAAAAAGACTCAGATCATCACGCCCACGCTGATGGGGGAGATGATTTTTGACGTGGTGTCGGCGTCCATCAAATCCCTGCTCAATCCGGAGCTCACCGCGAGCTGGGAGAAGGGTCTGAATTATGTCGCGGAGGGGACGGTCACACCGGAGGAATATATGGAAAAGCTGAACCGCTTTATTGGGACACGCACCGCCGGAGTGATGCGCTTAAACAACCAGTATCCGCTTCGCGCGGCATTTGAGCAGGATGCAAAGTATTACAAAAAGCCCCCTTCTTCTGTAAGAAAGACGAAGAGCGGCAGAAAATAAATATTATGGAGGATACCAAAATGGAACAGTGCAAAATCGAAAATTTATACGACCTGAATGAGACCATCGCCAGCGAATACCTGATGACGGCAGAATATCCGTGGGAGCTGCTGGACGCGCTCCCGGTTTTTATCGCAGATCTGGGCCCCACGCTGGATCCGGAGAAGTATGAGCAGCGGGAGAAGTATGTCTGGGTGGCGAAGAGCGCAAAGATCGCGCCGACGGCTTTTCTCGGCGGTCCGCTGATCATCGATGAGGGCGCGGAGATCCGTCACTGTGCGTTTATCCGCGGTTCCGCCATTGTCGGGAAAAACGCCGTGGTCGGCAATTCCGTCGAGCTGAAAAATGTCATTCTGTTTAACGGCGTACAGGTGCCGCACTATAACTATGTGGGGGATTCCATTCTGGGATATAAGGCACATATGGGCGCCGGTTCCATCACTTCCAATGTGAAGTCAGATAAGACGCTGGTCGTCGTGCGGGACGGAAAGGAGGAGATTGACACGGAGAGAAAGAAATTCGGCGCTATGCTGGGCGACCATGTGGAGGTGGGCTGCAATTCCGTCTTAAATCCGGGTACCGTGGTCTGCCCGGGCAGCAGTATCTATCCCCTTTCTTCCGTCCGCGGCGTCGTGCCGGCCGGATGCATCTATAAGAATCAGGGAGAAATCGTGAAACGGGTACAAAATTGCCCTTTACGAATATAAATTTTTGTGGCAAAATAGAGCAAGGCGTTAAAAAAATAACAATGAGGTTTTATGGAAAGGAGTCACACCATGATTTACACCAAAGAAGTACAGATGATGTGCCCGGTTGCCAAGGGCGCAAAGCATGAGCCCGCTCCGATCCCGGAAGAAGGGAAATGGGTCCACGCGAAAAAGATCGAGGACATTTCCGGCTTTACACACGGAATCGGCTGGTGCGCGCCGCAGCAGGGCGCCTGCAAGCTCACACTCAATGTAAAAGAGGGCGTTATCGAGGAAGCGCTTATTGAGACCATCGGATGTTCCGGAATGACCCATTCCGCGGCCATGGCGGCGGAGATTCTGCAGGGGAAGACAATCCTTGAGGCACTGAACACCGATCTGGTCTGCGACGCGATCAACACTGCGATGCGCGAGTTGTTCCTGCAGATCGTTTACGGACGTACCCAGAGCGCATTTTCGGATGACGGACTTGCCATCGGCGCCGGTCTGGAGGATCTGGGCAAGGGGCTTCGCTCTCAGGTCGGGACGATGTACGGCACGAAGGAAAAGGGCGTTCGCTATCTGGAGATGGCGGAGGGTTATGTCACAGGTCTTGCTCTGGATGAGAACGACGAGGTGATCGGCTATCAGTTCGTGAGCCTCGGAAAGATGACCGACTTTATCAAAAACGGCGATGAGCCCAACGTTGCGTGGGAGAAGGCAAAGGGTCAGTACGGCCGTGTAGCCGATGCAGTAAAGATCATCGACCCGAGAAAGGAGTAAGATACCATGGCATTATTTGAATCATATGAGAGAAGAATTGATCAGATCAACGCGGTCCTGAATACATATGGCATTGCTTCCATCGAGGAGGCGGAGAAGATCACAAAGGACGCGGGTCTTGATGTTTACAGCCAGATTAAGAGCATTCAGCCGATCTGCTTTGAGAACGCCTGCTGGGCTTACATCGTAGGCGCTGCGATCGCGATTAAGAAAAACTGCCGCAAGGCTTCCGATGCCGCTGCGGCCATCGGCGAGGGACTGCAGTCCTTCTGCATTCCGGGTTCTGTGGCGGATCACCGCAAGGTGGGTCTGGGACACGGCAACCTCGGCAAGATGCTTCTGGAGGAAGAGACCGAGTGCTTCTGCTTCCTGGCAGGTCATGAGTCCTTTGCGGCGGCGGAGGGTGCGATCGGTATCGCAGAGAAAGCAAACAAGGTTCGCCAGAAACCGCTTCGCGTAATCCTGAACGGCCTCGGCAAGGATGCGGCGCAGATCATCTCCCACATCAACGGATTTACCTATGTGGAGACGAAGTATGATTATAAAGAGGCAAAGCTGAATGTCATCTATGAGAAGCCGTTTTCCACTGGCCTCCGCGCGACCGTAAAATGCTACGGCAGCGATGATGTCCAGGAGGGCGTCGCGATCATGCATCATGAGAATGTCGGCGTTTCCATTACCGGAAACTCCACAAATCCGACCCGTTTCCAGCATCCGGTGGCCGGCACATATAAGAAAGAGTGTGTGGAGATGGGCAAAAAGTACTTCTCCGTGGCGTCCGGCGGCGGTACAGGCCGTACCCTGCATCCGGATAACATGGCGGCTGGCCCTGCATCCTACGGTATGACCGATACGATGGGCCGTATGCACTCCGATGCGCAGTTCGCGGGTTCTTCCTCCGTTCCGGCGCACGTGGAGATGATGGGCCTGATCGGCGCGGGCAACAACCCGATGGTCGGCATGACGGTTGCGGTTGCTGTTTCCGTCGAGGAAGCGGCGAAGGCCGGGAAGTTCTAGAAAAATGGCTTAAATACTAGGGTTATCGTTAGTTTAAGTACTTGACGATAACCCTAAATTTTACCGCGTAGCTTACATTCGTTTTTACGTTTTGTAAGTAGTCATACATAGAAAAACCACCCTTAAACTTTGGCCGGTGCAAGGGTGGAATTTCTGCTTTTAATCTAGTCAACCCACCTTGTGGGCGGTTGCTTTTTATATGGATAATATATCACAACTAGAATCAATATACAAG
>JAJPYF010000114.1 GCA_021205085.1 Clostridiales bacterium
ACTGTATGTTCTTACCGCATCTGCTAATTTTTTCATTTCGCGCGCGTTTTCCATAACGGCTTCCGTAATCTTCACCCCGCCGAGCATCCGCGCAAGCTCCGCGATGCTCTCCTCCCGGTCAAGCCGACAGATCCGTGAGATGGTGGAGGACGCGTCGGATGTCTTTTCGATCAGAAAATGCGTGTCCGCCATGGCCGCTATCTGTGGAAGATGCGTGATGCAGATGACCTGATGGTCCGTTGCGGTGACCTTCATCTTTTCCGCAACCATCTGTGCCGTCCGGCCGCTGATGCCGCTGTCGATCTCGTCGAAGATCAGCGTCTCGATCTCATCGTTTTCCGCGAGCACGGTTTTGAGCGCCAGCATGATCCGCGAGAGCTCCCCGCCGGAGGCGACCGCATCCAGCGGCTTTATGGCCTCCCCCGGGTTGGTGGAAATCAGAAACCGCGCCTCATCCCACCCGTTTGCCGTGTAGTGGTCCAGCCTGTGAAACTCCATCTCCAAACGCACATCCTGAAAATTGAGCGCCTGAAGCGCCTGCTTGATCTCTTTTGTAAAAACATCCGCGGCGGACCGGCGGATTGCGGAAACTTCCCCGGATATCGCTTTCAGCCTCTCCTCCGCCTGCGCAAGATTTTCCTCCAATTGCCTGCGGTATGCGTCGTAATTCGACAGCTTTTCAACCTCCGCCTCCTTCGCCGCCTTCTGCTCCAGTATTTCCGCGATGGTCTTTCCGTATTTGGACTTCAGATGGTTGATCTGATCCAGCCGCTCCCCGGTCGCCGTGAAAATCTCATCGGAAAAATCAAGCCCATCCTGATAGGAGGCGAGATCCCGGTTAAAATCGCTGAGCAGGCTGTCAATCTCCTGAAGCTGATCCGCCAGTGCGGCGGCCTGTTCATCATACTCCGCCACATCCAGCAGCGCCCGGACGCCCCGCCCGGTGCTGTCCGCCGCGTTGGCGGAACCATCCGCGGTGTATCCCCGGCACGCGGCCGCCGCTTCCAGAATCTTCCTTCCGTGAGAAAGCCGCCGGAACTGCGTTTCCAGCTCCTCATCCTCTCCGGGCACAAGCTGTGCCTCCTCAATCTCACGGATCTCATACTCCAGAAAAGCCAGCTCCCGCTGCTGCTGTTCCCGGTCCAGAGAGGCTTCCTCCAGCCGGTGCCTGCACTCCGTATAATCCCGGTATGCATCGGCCAGAAGGGATGGCCGGTCCCCCAGCTCCTTTTTCGCGTAAGCATCCAGATACCGCATGTGATTCTTTTTGGTCAGAAGTGTCTGGTGTTCATGCTGGCCGTGGATATCGATGAGCAGCAATGCCACGCGCTGCATCAGCGCCGCGGATACCGTCTCGGAATTGATCCGGCAGACGCTCCGCCCGGATCTCATGATCTTGCGCGTCATGAGAATCTGTCCGTCCTCCGCAAAAATGTCCATCGCTTCCAGCTCACGCTGCTGTTCTTCCCCCACCGAGAATGTCAGCTCCACCAGCGCGTACTCCGCGTTCTCGCGCAGCAGCTCCCCCGGGGCTTTCCCGCCCAGAGCCAGATGAATCGAGCCGATGAGGATCGACTTGCCCGCCCCGGTCTCCCCGGACAGGATATTCAGGCCGGGACCGAAGCTGACCTCCTCCTCCTCAATCAGGGCCAGATTCTTCACATGAAGGTTACGTAACATGGTCAATTCCTTTCCACTCTCTCATAATCCTTTACACCTCATCTATCGCTGTGTCAAAAGTGTCCGAAACCGCCCCACCAGCGCCGCGGCCTCCTCCGCGGAGCGCACGGCGCACATCACGGTGTCGTCCCCGGCGATGCTTCCGACGACCTCCGGACAGTCCATGGTGTCAACCGCCAGCGCGACCGCCATGGCCATCCCGGATACCGTCCGGAGCACCAGAATATTCTGCGCCATATCGACGGAGAGAACGCTGTCCCGAAACACGCGGTGATACCTGCCGCTCCCCTCATCTTCTCCCCTGTCATTGAGCGCGACATAGACTTTTTTCCCGTCGCCCTGAGAAATCTTGGTCAGCTTCAGCTCCCGTATATCGCGCGATACAGTGGCCTGCGTCACGCAGAACCCCTCCCGGTTTAACTGCTCACAGAGCTCCTCCTGCGTCTCCACCGGACGGCGCCGTATGATTTCCAGAATTTTTGCCTGACGATGTTCTTTCATGATTGGAATTTACTCCTCAGTATCTGCAGGAAGCTCAACTGGTTCACCTTCATCACCTGTGCGGAGACCGCTGCTTTCCGGATGCGGATGCGTTCCCCCACCTTCAGGGTGACAAAATGATCCCCGTCAAACGTCACCTCCGCCTCCTCGTCCCGCTCCAGCCGGCGCTTGGACAGCATGACTTCAATCTGCGCGTCCGCACCCACCACGATACTCCGCGTCGTAAAGGACTGCGGGTTGATGGGGGTGATCAGCAGCAGCTCCGTCCGCGGGTCGACGATCGGCCCTCCGGCGGACAGGCTGTATCCGGTGGAACCGGTGGGGGTGGAGATGATCATCCCGTCCGCACTGTATGTCGTCAGATATTCTCCGTTGACCGTGAGGATCAGATTGATCAGCTGCGCGCCGCCGGAACGGTGAATGACGATATCGTTGAGGGCAGACGCCGGTTCCGCGGCCGCTTCCTCATCCGGTCCGGTTCCCTCGATCATCATCCGCTTTTCCACCTCATAGCGATCCTCGAACAGGCCGTCGATCGCTGCATACACGGTCGTCATGTCCAGCTCACACAGATAGCCCAGCGTTCCGAGATTGACGCCGATCAGCGGAATCTCCATCCGGGCCATATCTCTGGCGGCCCGGACCAGCGTCCCGTCTCCGCCGAGGACAATGATGCAGTCCGCCTCCACATCCGCCGCGCCGAGCGCCCGAAGGCCGCGGCGGCTCCACTCGGATTTGTTGCTCACATAGAAGCTGCTCTGTCCGCCCTTCGACTCGATATAATCCTGAATCGAACGAGTGACGGAGAGATCGCGGTCCCTGTGTTCATTTGTGATAATAAAAAAACGGTTCATATATCAATCCAGCTCTGCGTGCGCAGCCGCCACCACAGCCGCCGCGCCAAGCCGATCCCCCTCTTCTCCTGTCCCGGTTTTCTGAATGTGAAGCAGATACTCGATATTTCCCTCCGGCCCCTTGATCGGGGAGAAATCCAGATGAAGTGCCGAAAACCCGATCTCCCGCACAAAGGAGAGAATCTGCTCCACCACCTCCAGATGCACCTTCGGGTCGCGAACCACACCCTTTTTCCCGACCTTCTCCCTGCCGGCCTCAAACTGCGGCTTAATCAGGCAGACCATCTGTGCATCGTCCCGAAGCAGCTCCCGCGCCGCGCCGAGCACCTTTGTCAGAGAAATAAACGAGACATCGACGGAGGCAAAATCGAGCGCCTCCCCGATATCCTCCGGCTTCACATAGCGGATATTTGTTTTCTCCATACAGACGACGCGCGGGTCCTGGCGGAGCTTCCACGCAAACTGCCCGTATCCCACATCCACGGCGTACACCTTTTCCGCACCGTTTTGCAGCATGCAGTCTGTAAATCCGCCGGTGGAAGCGCCGATATCCATGCAGATTTTCCCGGACAGATCAAGGCCGAACTGCTCCATGGCCTTTTCCAGCTTTTTCCCGCCCCGGCTGACATATTTCTGCGTGTTCCCGCGGACCTCAATGCTGACCGTCTCCTCAAAAAAGGTCCCCGCCTTGTCCTCCCGCTGGCCTTCCACAAAGACATCGCCCGCCATGATCATCGCCCTGGCCTTTTCCCTGGAGGGAGACAGGTTCCGTTTTACCAGCAGAACATCCAATCGACTCTTCATAATTTATCATACGCCTCTATAATTTTTTGCACCATATGGGCGGCACCCAGCCCGACCTTCTCCCGAAGCTGTGAAACCGTGCCGTGGCAGACAAACTGATTCTCTATCCCGAACCGCAGAAATGCCGTGTCCGCATGCAGCTCATCCAGATACGCACCCACGGCTTCGCCAAAGCCGCCGCGGAGCATATTTTCCTCTATCGTCACAATGAGAACATGCTCCTCCACCGCTCTTTTTATGGATTCCCGGTCGATCGGCTTGACAAAACGGGCATTGATCAGAGAACAGTCATATCCCTTATCGTGAAGGATCCTGTGGACATCCAGCGCCGTCTCCACCATGGCGCCGACTGCAAAGATGGCGATCTGGAGCTCCTCGTAAATCCACTCGCTCTTTCCGCAGCGAACCGGCGCGCGGTAATCCCGCAAGCCGTCGTAAGCCTGTCCGCGCGGATAGCGGATCGCGGCCGGTCCCTCGTACCGGGAGGCAAACCAGAGCATATCGGCCAACTCCCATTTGTTTTTCGGAGCCATAACCACCATGTTCGGCATCATGGACAGATATGAGAGATCGAGCACCCCGTGGTGGGTCACACCGTCCGCCCCTACCAGCCCCGCCCGGTCAATGGCAAAGGTCACCGGAAGGTTCTGAATACAGACATCGTGGACGATCTCGTCAAACCCTCTCTGCAAAAAGGAAGAATATACCGCAAACACCGGATGCAGTCCGGAGACCGCCATCCCGGCGGCAAAGGTCACCGCGTGTCCTTCCGCGATTCCCACATCAAAAAACCGATCCGGATATTCCGAACGGAACCGCTTCAGCCCCGTCCCGTCCGCCATCGCGGCGGTCAGCGCCACAACCCGGTCATTTTTCGCCGCAATTTTGCAGATCACAGTGGAAAACACATCGGTATAATCCGGCTTTTTCTTTGATTTGAGCGGATAGCCGGTCTCAACATCGAAAGGCCCGATCCCGTGAAACCGGTCCGGACTCTGTTCCGCCGGGGGATATCCCTTTCCCTTGTCTGTCAGGACATGGACGACCACCGCGCCGTTTACCTTTTTCGCCTCGCGGAGAATGTGAAGCATGTCCCCGAGATTATGGCCGCTCACCGGTCCGAGGTAGGTAATTCCCATGTTTTCAAAAATCATCCCTGGGATCAGCAGCTGCTTTAAGCTGCTCTTTGTCTTATGTATCCGCCGCGCCACCCGCTCCCGTAGGGAAGGCGGTCCAGCGAGCTGTGCACATCGCTCTTGAACTCCTGATAAGCCTCCGCCATGCGCATGGACGCCAGATGTCGGGCCAGTCCGCCGACATTCTCCGAGATGGACATTTTATTATCATTCAGAACAATGATAAAATTCGTTTTCAGGTCTGCCGCGTTGTTCAGTGCCTCGTAGGCCAGTCCGCCGGTCATGGCGCCGTCCCCGATGACCGAGACCACACTGTAGGTCTCGCCCTTTAAATCTCTTGCCCGGGCCATTCCCAGTCCGGCGGAGATGGATGTGGAGCTGTGCCCCGTGTCAAAGCAGTCGCAGTCGCTTTCCGTCCGCTTTGGGAAACCGCTCATACCGCCCAGCTGGCGCAGGTGGTCAAATCCATCCTTCCGGCCGGTCAGGATTTTGTGGGTATAGGACTGATGTCCCACATCCCAGATCAGCTTGTCCTCCGGAAAATTCAAAACCAGATGAAGCGCCATCGTCAGCTCCACTGCGCCCAGATTGGAGGCCAGATGACCGCCGGTCTTCGCGACGTGTTCCACCAGAAACGTGCGGATCTCCTCCGCCAGCTTCGGCATCTGCTCCTGAGACAATTTCTTGATATCATTTGGTTCGTTTATAAGATCAAGGACCGACATTATTTTTCTCTCCCGATCAGGTATTTCAGTAACTCATTCAGGTATATATTCTGCACAGGCAGGCTCTCCATTACAGCAACCGCCCGTTTGGAGATTCTCTCCGCATCCTGCGCCGCCGCGTCCAGACCGCGGATCGTGACATATGTCGTCTTCTCGTTCTTCTCGTCGCTGCCGACCGGCTTGCCGAGGACTGCCTCATCGCCGACGACATCCAGAATGTCATCCTGAATCTGGAAAGCCAGTCCCACATCCCGCGCCGCCTGCGAGATCAGTTCCTGCTGCCCCGCGTCCGCTCCGCCGAGAACCGCTCCGATCCGCATCGACGCCTCGATCAGCGCGCCGGTTTTGAGCTCATAGATAAAATCCAGCTTCTCCCGGCTGAGGGGTTTTCCCTCCGACTCCACATCCACGACCTGGCCGCCCAGCATCCCGTAGATCCCGGCATTATGCGAAAGGATTGCCAGCGCCTCCGCCACGCGCGGACTGTCCGGCTCCATCTGCAGCGCTTTCACGGCCGTCTCAAAAGCGTAGTTTAAGAGGCCGTCTCCCGCCAGAATCGCCATGGCCTCCCCGTAGACCACATGGGTCGTCTTTTTCCCGCGGCGATACTCGTCGTTGTCCATCGCAGGCAGATCATCGTGGATCAGGGAATAGGTGTGAATCATCTCGATGGCAGCCATAAAGGGCTCGATCACCGGACCTTCCCCGCCGAAAAGGCGGTAGGTCTCCTGCATGAGCATTGGACGCAGACGCTTGCCTCCCGCCAGGAAGCTGTAATTCATCGCCTCGATGACAGTCCGCTGAAAGCCCTCCTCCGGCGGCAGATAGTTTTTGATGATGCGCTCCACATCGGCAGTGCGGGCGGCGAGTTCCTCCTGAAAATTCATGGTGTGCTCCTTTATAACATTACTCGAATGGTTCCTCCGCGCCGTCCTGCGCGATGACCAGCATTTTCTTCTCCACAAGGTCCAGTTTTTCGTTGCAACGGCGGATTTGCTTCATTCCTTTCTCGTACAATGAAAAGGCGTCCTCCAGAGAGATTTCCCTGTCGTCCATGGCGGCTAGGATTTCATCCAACTGCGCAAACAGTTCTTCCAGAGTGGGGTCTTTGGCATCCTTTGTTTCCTGTGATGTGTCTGTCTCATTTACTCTGTCTGACATGATTTCCCTCCTTCTGCTCCTGCGCGGCTGATCTCCTCCACAACCGCCGAAAAGCTGCCGTCCGGCATGTATGCGCGGATGCGGTCCCCCGCCGAGAGGGCAGAAACACCCGGCAGGCGCTTCCCGTCCGCCTGTGACATCCATGCAAAGCCGCCCTGCATTTTTTTCAGCGGTGATTTTGCGTCCAGAGCCGACGCGAAAAGCTCCAGACGGTGCCGCCGGTCTGTCAGGATCTGCTCCATCCGGCTCTGCAGGCGATCCTGATAGTCCGCCGCCGCCTGACGGTTTTCCATGAGCCGGTTTTTTGGATCCATAATCCGAAGCTTCAGCTCATACTGGCGGACCTTTGCCTGCGCTGCCTCCAACCGCTCCCCGATCCTGCGGTTCAGTGTAAACCGGACACTCTCCAGCTGCTCAAAAACCTGCCGGATATCAAAAACGGCCAGCTCCGCAGCCGCAGACGGTGTGGGCGCTCTCAGGTCGGCCACATAGTCAATGATGGTTGTGTCCGTCTCATGCCCCACCGCGGAGATCACCGGAATCGGACAGTCAAACACCGCCCGGGCCACAATCTCCTCATTGAATGCCCAGAGGTCCTCGATGGAACCGCCGCCGCGCCCCACGATGATCACATCCACATCGTGCTCCTCCATCACGCGGATCCCGTTGACGATGGATGCCGCCGCGCCCTCGCCCTGTACCAGCGCCGGATAGAGAATCAGCTGTACGAAGGGGTTGCGGCGATGGGAGATATTGCGGATATCCTGAATGGCCGCCCCTGTAGGCGCCGTCACCACCCCGATGCGCGAGGCATACCGCGGGATGGGCTGCTTGTATTCGGGGGAAAACATCCCCATCTCCTCCAGCTCCCGTTTCAGCTCCTCAAACTTCTGATAGAGCTGACCCGCGCCCTGCAGGGTAATCTCCTGCGCGTAGAGCTGATATCTGCCGTCCCGCTCATAGACCCGGATCTCGCCGAGAACGACGACCTTGTCCCCCGCCTTCATTGGAAACGCAAGTCCCCGTTTCCTCGAACCGGCGAACATCACCGCCGGCAGAACGCCGCTTTGATCCTTCAGCGTAAAATAGATATGCCCGGAAGAATGATACTTGCAGTTTGACACTTCGCCGCTGACATAAATGCGGCTCATCATAAAATCCCGGGCAAACATATTCTTGATGTAGGCATTGACCTGCCCTACGGAATAAACCTGCTTTGTCATACCAGTCTGGCCAAAACCCCGTTGACGAAAGAGGCGCCGCGGTCGGAGCCGTAGGTCTTTGCCAGCTCTACCGCCTCATTGATCGCCACCGACACCGGGATCTCCTCCTCATATTTCATCTCATAGACCGCGAGACGGATGATCGCCAGCTCGGCCTTTGCCATGCGGCCGGTCTTCCATTTCTCCGCTCCGGCATTAATCTGCCCGTCGATCTCCTCCAGATGGGCGCAGATATCCTGCGTCTTCTCTATAATGTAAGCGGCATCCTCCGCATCAGCGTCTTCCAGCTCCTGTGCAGAGAGGCGGATCTGATCCTCCAGCTCTTCCTGTGTATAAAACTCCGCACGGAATAAAATTTTAAAAATCTGCTCTCTGATTTCTCTTCGGCTCATCCGATCCTCCCCGTCCGATTCTGTTACGGCTAAACTGGTTGCTTCATGTCCACTTCGGCGATGCGGATGTTGACACCGGAGACTTCCAGACCGGTCATATTCTCGATGGCTGTCCGAACCTTCTCCTGCACCTTCGCCGACACATCCGGAATCGTATACCCGTATGCGATATTCAGTGTCAGGTCAACCGCAACCCTGCTGTCCTCCCCCACGGAAATCCGCACGCCCTTTGACAGATTCTTGATGCCGAGGCGGCTCACCAGATCCTTGGTGATATTTCCGTACATGGAAGTCACGCCCTCCACCTCCGTCGCGGCCAGTCCGGCGATGATCGCGATCACCTCATCCGCAACCTGTACTTCGCCCATGTCGCCTGTTTTTAATTTGATCTCATTCCTGTTCTCAGCCATGTCACAACCTCCTGCTCATTTGTCTTAGTATAACAAAAAAACATATATTTGAAAACTCTTTTCTCCCGGAGATCCCTTCAGGATTGACACTTCCTCACCAGCTCCTCCTCCGTA
The DNA here is from genome assembly GCA_021205085.1 of Clostridiales bacterium. Lineage (GTDB taxonomy): Bacteria > Bacillota > Clostridia > Lachnospirales > Lachnospiraceae > Eubacterium_I. The sequence goes on from JAJPYF010000114.1 coordinate 9,001, forward strand.
ATCACGGGGATTCCCAGACTCTGCGCCTTGTCAAGCTGAGACCCCGCATACTCTCCCGCCACCAGCAAGCCGGTTTTTATGCTTACGCTGCCGGTGCATTTCCCGCCGTTCTCCTCGATGAAAGCGGCGATCTCCTTCCGGCCGAAATGCTCCAGCGTCCCCGTTACCACGACGGTCAGACCGGCCAGCGGCTTCGGCCCGGCCGTATCCGGACTCTCCCCGGACAATATGTTCACGCCCATTTCCTCCAGACGGCAAAGCAGCTCCCGGTTTTTCTCCTCCGCAAAGAAAGAGCGGATGGAGCGGGCCGTGATCTCCCCCACATCCGGAAGTGCCGTCAGCTCTTCCGCCGATGCATCCGCCAGCTCCCAGAGGCTGCGATAGTGCCGCATAATGGAGCGGGCCGATATCCTGCCGACATTCCGGATGGCAAACCCGGTCAGGAGGCTGGCCGCCTCGTTCTCCTTCGACTTCTCGATGGCGGACAGGATCCGATCGGTGTTTTTCTCCTTGCCCAGAATGCCCTTTTCAATCAACTCCTCCCGGTACTGCCGGAGGCTGTAAATGTCCGCAACGGTGTGGAGATACCCCTCCTCCACCAGACTCTCAATGTACCGGCTCCCGAAATTTTTGATATCCATGGCGTCCTTGCCCACAAAATACGCCAGCGTGCGCTTCAGCTGCGCCGGACAGGACGGATTCACACAGTAAATATCACAGGTGTCCTCCTCCCGGACGAGCGGCGCACCGCAGACCGGGCAGACATCCGGCGCCTCATAGGGATAGTCCGTCTTCTGCGTCACCCGGACAATCGCGGGGATGATCTCACCCTGCTTCCTGCAGATTGCCCGGCAGCCCTCAGACACGCCGAGGCTTTGGATGAAATCGATATTGTGCAGCGTCGCCTTCTGCACATTCGTCCCGCAAAGACGCACCGGTTCCTCAAAAATGGCGCGGAATGTCATCTTGCCGGTCCGCCCGACATTGACCTCGATCTGATCGATGACCACCTCTTTTTCCTCCGGAGGATACTTGTAGGCAATGTGTCCGGCGGAATATTTACTCCCCGCCGGGAAATCCGCGCGGTAAGCGATCTGGTCGATCTTGACCACCGCCCCGTCGATGTCATGTCCGAAGGTGCCGCGCCCCTCCCCGATGGCGTCGATAGCATCGAGAATCTCCTCCACTGTCGCACAGCGCGTGTGGGGCACGACAGCGACTCCCTTCGCGCTCAGGAGATCCAGCGCATCGGTGTGAGATCCCATCAGGTCCGAAACTCCGTTATCATAAGCATCCTGCACGTTAAATACAAACATTTTCAGGCCGCGCTGTCTCACCACGGCCGAATCCAGCTGGCGCAGGGTGCCCGCCGCCAGATTTCTCGGATTCGCCGCGGGCTTTTTCCCCGCATTTTCCTGCTCTTCGTTGAAACGGTCAAAATCCTCCAGCGACATGTAGACCTCGCCGCGCAGCTCAACATAGCCGGGGATATCCAGACTCTTAACTACGTCCGGAATGACCAGCGCGTTCTGCGTCACGTCCTCCCCCACCAGGCCGTTCCCTCTCGTCTCGGCGAGGACCAGGCGGCCGTCCTGATAGCGCAGACTCATGGACAGCCCGTCAATCTTTTCCTCCACGGAAAAAAGAGCGTCCGGATAAACCTGCCGCACCTTTTCAACCCAGTCGACGATTTCCTCCTTTGAAAAGACATCCTGAATGCTGAGCATGGGGACATGATGCGTCACCTCCACACCGGCTTCCCGCTTCGCGCTGCCGCCGATTTTCTGTGTCGGGGAGTCGGCGGTCACCCACTCCGGATGCTCCCGCTCCATCGCCTTCAGCTCCAGCATCAGCTGATCGTACTCATAGTCGCTGATCTCCGGCGCATCCTCATTATAGTACCGGTTCATATGGTAATCGATCGTTTTTTTCAGTTCCTCGTATCCGGCCTTTTCTTCCATCTGTCCCCTCCGCATATAGATTCGCCCTGTCTGAAAACACCCGCGAACCCTCAGGCTGTCCCTCTTTGCCCGCCGGTCCGGGGCGCACTGTAGGAATCGCGGATCAGCCGGTACAGCTCACGTTTCTCCGCCTCCGTCACATCGCGGTAAGTCCCCGGCGCAAGGTCGCCGAGCCGGATATTCATGATCCGCACCCGCACCAGCCGCCGCACCCGGTACCCGAACACCTCGCACATCCGACGGATCTGCCGGTTATATCCCTGTGTCAGCACCATGGAAAATGTCCGGCGGTTCTTTCGCTCCACCATACAGCGCCGGGTTGTCACACCCAGCTCCTCCAGATAGACGCCGCTGCGCATCCCTTCCAGAAACTCGTCCGTGATATCGTGGTCCACCGTGACAACATATTCTTTCTCGTGAAAATTTCCGGCGCGCATGACCCGGTTGACCAGATCGCCCTGATTGGTCAGAAGAATCAGCCCCTCCGAATTCTTGTCCAGACGCCCGACCGGATAAATCCGGACTGGATAATTTATGTAGTCAATGATATTGTCCTTCTCACGCTTCTCGGCCGTGCAGACGATCCCGACCGGCTTGTGAAAAGCGATCAGAATCTCCTTTTCCTGCGTCTGCACCGGCTCGCCCCGGAAATACACCTGCATGCCGGGCTCCACCCGGTCGCCGCAGACCGCCACACGGTCGCCGATCCGCACATTTCCCGCCTCAATCTCGCGGTCGGCCGCACGTCTGGAACAGACGCCGGCCTCACTCAGATATTTATTGATCCGTATTCCCTCTGCTGGAATTCCATTCTCTTTCATATTCATCCTCAACATCCGGCCGCCTGCCCTCACGGCTCCCGCTTCCACGCCTCCAGCTTTTTCAGATTCTCCTCCTCGAAGTCGACCATCTCTCTGGCGAGCTCCGTGGCATAGATTCCGGCATCCTTGTATTTGTGTATCGCCTTTTTCAGCTCATCGGCGCCGCGCCGGTTTCCCTTCTGCATCATGTCCGCGATATGGGCGGTTCTGTCCGAGAACGCCGTCTTCATCTTTACCGCGGTTTTCAGCATCTTTCCGGCCGCCGGTTTGGCCCCGGCCGACCCCTTGTGGTAAAGGTTCAGGCGATCGTTCGCTTTCTCCTCAAACTCCTTCATTTTTCCGGCCTCAACATGGAGCTCATAGGCGAACTCCTCATCGTAGACCTCTTTTAAAACCTGTCCGATGGCTTCCCTGCCCATGCCGGAATTCCGGCAGATTTCATGGAGAAGCCGCTTCTCATCTTTTTCATTCATGCGAGATACCTCCTTCCTTTTCAGGCAATTTTAGTATCCCGCTGAAGTTCTCCGATTATGCGCACAATCAAATCATGCGCCGACATAAGACAGGGAACAGTCAAAACTGCTCCCTGAACAAAACATTTTCAATTCTTATTTACATACCGGCAAGAACATCCGTCCTGACATAACCTGTCTTTCCGTTCCATGTGACCTTTGTCCAGCCCTCGCTGTAGCTCATCACCACCGTCACCTGCTCTCCGGAATAAGCCAGACCGATCCGTTCGGAGCTCTCGCTCATGGAGGAACGGATATTCACCGAGGAGGTCAGCGTGATGGTTGAGCCCTCCGCAAGCGCCCCTCCGGAAGATGACGAGGACGATGTCTCCGATGTGCCTGTGGAGCCCGATGTTATGTACTCGGTCTTGATGTAACCGACGACATCCCCGCTCTTAACCTTGGTCCATCCGGTGTCTGTGACCGCCAGCTGGCGAACCTCGGAACCGGCTGTCGCCGAGGCCAGCGCAGTCGATGACTCGCTGGGCTCCTCGCGGATATAGACCGTATCCGTCACATAAACCCATGCCTTGCTCTCCGTTTCTGCGGAGGTCGAAGCGGTATCCTCTGTGGTTTCCGTGCTCTCTGTATCACCCGCCGACTCATCAGTCACCGTACTCTCCTGCACCTGAGCCGCAGCCTCAGCCGCCTTCTGCGCCAGGATCTCCTCGTACTCACTCTTCCAGCTACTGATTGCCGCGGCAAGGTCGCCCTCCACCAGCGTCCGCAGCGCCTCATCCTGCTCCAGCGCCTGCTCGTACTGGGTCTGGACACCGGCCTGCAGCGCGATCACATCCTCGCTCGACTCATACGTCTGGATCAGCTGCAGAATCTCCTGATCCAGCGTGTACTCCTGATACAGCAGGTTAAACGGACTGTAGGTGTTGTCAATATACGCCGTCTCATCGTCCGTGATCCTCACATAGAAGAAATCCATACCCGCCGCGGTCGTCTCCACATCGTTGTATTTTACGGAAAACGAAACCGAAACGATATAGGAGGAATCATCCAGCCCGGTCTTTGTGTAGCAGACGATATTCTCGTAACTCTCCACAAATGCACTGTACATCGTGATATAGGTCTGCTCCGTCTCCGACATCGGATAGGCATACTGGATAATACTGCCCACATCCCCGTCGGCATAGCAATTGTAATAGTTCGTGATAACGGTATTGATCTGCTCATAGGCATCCGTCTCGTACTCCTGTGAAGAGACCGGCTGCTCCTTGTTCTCATCGGCCTTCTTCGCCATCCGGCTACGCACGCCGATCACAAGGACACTGATCAGAATGATAACAATCAGAATGCCGACCACGATCAGCGCCAGATTCTTTTTCGCGATTTTCTGTACCTTTTCCTTTTTCGCGGCACCGGCGTCTACGCTCCTGCGCTTCGTCTTCTTTTTAGAGACATGCTCATCGTGTATGATCTCTCCGGTCGCTGCCCGGGACTTGTCCCGCACCGAGTCGAGTGAGATAAACTCCAGCTCGTCCTCCTCCGGGATTTTCTCCGGTTCCTCCGCTGAAAACTCCTCGATGGATATTTTCTCTAAGGGGAGCTCCTCCCCGGGTACTTCTTCCGCGGATGTCACATCTGCGTCCTCTGCCCCTTCCGCTTCACCCGATTCAGGCTGCGCTTCGTCTGTGAGCTTTTCATTACTGTCCGTTGTATCCGGTGCATCCGCGCCGGAAGTCTCCGACTCCTCATCTGCCGGATCTGTATCCTCTGTCAGTGTATTCTCTTCCTGTATTTCGATATCCTCTGTCGGCTGCCCCTCAGCGGACGCCTCTGTAAGCTTCATCTCGTCTTTCTCAAAATCTGACATATGAAAACTCCTTCTGCTCTCTGATCACTCGCCCCAATCACTCTGTCCAACAGTCTCGCAATGACATGATTTTAACATAATCGCTCTTATTAATCAAGGCAGCCGGCTTTGCTTTTCATATTATTGTTACTATTCATATTTTCCGCGGTAGCGGTTTAACATGGCATAGATCTCCTGTATCCGGGGCGCTGCCGTCCCGCAGTACGCGTACCCCTCCATGAAGGCTTCCAGGCCGTTCCGCTCCAGAAGACTCATCAGCATCCCGGCCAGCCGCTTCACCGTGACCGAACCGGAGACCTTTGTCAGAACATATCTCATCATCCCCGCGAGCGCCGCCATCTGCTCGCTGTCGGCCAGCTGCTCCACATAGCGCAGGTCGACGGTCTCATGGTTGATGGAAAATCCGTCCGTGGACATCACCTTCGTTTTCATGCGGTCATCCCTCCGCGCCGGGCTTCCCCAGAAAGCGCGGTCCGTCTGCGGCAGAAGAAACGCCTCCGCCTCAAAAACCGGCAGCGGATACTCCGGAAGAAACGCATCCACCCGCTTTTTTACATCCAGCGGCCGGTAGCTGTCCATCTGGATCACGGTGTCCGCCATGTGGAAAAAGGCACCGCTGCTCCCGGCGACCAGTACCGTGGAAATCCCCGCCTTTTCGTACAGGTCGCGGACTCTGGCGCAGAACGGCGTGATCGGCTCCTTGTCTCCATGAACAATTTTCTGCATAAACTCATCCCGCACAAGAAAGTTTGTGGCGGATGTGTCCTCGTCGATCAGGAAGGTGTGGCTGCCCATCTCCACGCCCTCCATAACCGCAGCCGCCTGCGAGGTGCTGCCGCTGGCATCCGCCGTGGAGAACCGCTTCGTATCCTTCCCGTTCGGGAGGTTGTGGATAAACAGGGACAGATCCAGATTTTTCACGGAACGGCCGTCCTCCGCCCGGAGTTTTAAGGCGCTCTCCTCCGTGACGGCATACTCTCTCCCGTCCCCGGCGATATGGTTATAGACTCCCTGCTCCAGCGCTTGCAAAAGGGTCGATTTCCCGTGATAGCCGCCGCCGATGATCAGCGTGACGCCCTCCGGGATGCCGAGACCCGCCGTTTTCCCGTGATAAGGCAGATCCATCTCCACCCGCAGCGTTTCCGGAACGGAGAGCGGCACCGCGTCGGAAAGCGGCCGGTCCGAGACGCCGCTCATACGCGGCAGGACGCTGCCCTCCGCCAGAAACGCGACCAGCTTCCGTTTCGGGAGTTCCTCCCGGATGAAATGCTGATCCACGGAAAGCTCGTAATTCTTCTGCAGTGCCTCGCGCCGCCAGCTCCTGTAATACAGGCTTTGCACCACCACCGGCGGAAGAAGGTCAAAGAGAATTTTCGCCAGCTCATTGGAATTCACCGTCCGTCCGTTCGCCGGCAGCGTATTTTTCGCGATCACCATCGCGGAGCGGTGAAGGATTTCCTGTCCCGGACGGCTGGTACCGACCAGACCGCTCTTTCCCGATCCCTTCGCCTTAAAGCTGCATTTCGCCAGCCCCTGCGAAAATCTCCGCAACAGACAGTCCTCCAGCGCGATGCGGCTGTAATTCTCCCGCCAGTACTCCTCCGGAAATCCCGCCTTTTTCATGGGAATCAC
>JAJPYF010000134.1 GCA_021205085.1 Clostridiales bacterium
TTACAATGACTTTCTTCTGGTGGTCTTCATCGGCTCACAGCGAAGATTTGTATAAACCCTGCCGTCCACCTCTTTCGTAAAGACCGTGAACTTCCCCTTGTATGTCCCGCTCCCGGCTTTCCGCTTGCAGGAAAGGGTAATCTCCCCTTTCTCGGCCAGCAGTTGGCATTGTTTTTCCGTCAGTTTTTTGCCTGTCCATGCCTCCACATACGGGTTGTCTGTGTCAACGCAAAAATGACAGCCCTTTTCAGCACAATAAAACCGGACATTTTTCTCGCCCTTTTTCTGGTAGCGCAGGATATCCCCGCCACACCACGGGCACTTTCCATAGCTCTGCGCCTTCTTCTTAAAAGAAATATCCAAATCGGACTCCTTTAGCTTTATCACCTCTGCAGTAAGGAAGTCTTTAAAATCGGATAGAAATTCGTCCTCCGTCATCTTCCGCTCCGCAATCATCGCAATCTTGGTCTCCCAGTCTCCGGTAAGCTTCGGGGAATACAATTCTTCCGGAAGCAGCCGGATGATGTTAAGCCCGGTCTCTGTCGGGACAATGTAAGCCGTCTTTCCTTTCTTTTCCTGCACGCAGTAGCCGTAAGAGAAAAGCTTCTCGATGATGGCAGCGCGGGTTGCCTGTGTCCCGATGCCGCGGCCTTTTAAGATCGCCCCGTTCTCGATGGTTGCACCGGCATTTTCCATTGCTGTAAGGAGGGTGGCTTCGGTATGGAGTTTCGGGGGCGTTGTCTTTTTCGCTTTTACCTTGCAGTCATACGCATGCACGATCTGGCCTTTTGCAAAGTCAGGGAAAATCTGCTCCGCGTCCGCTTCTGCATCCGGCTCCTGCACCTCTTTCCCGGCCAGCTGCTCCTCAACACCCTTCCAGCCCATATCAAGAGGCCTTGTCCCCAATGCAGCAAAGGTAATGTCACCGAATCTAACTGCCACGCTGGTTGCCTCGTAGATATAAATCTGTGAAAACGCTACCATCATGCGGTTTAAAACCAGTCCCAAAACATTTTTTAACGACTGCGCGGTCACGCCCTTCTGTTTCTCTTCGGGCGTCGGCTGCATTCTCTCCAGATCAAAGTTTTCGATCTTCTCGGTCGGGATCAGAGCATGGTGGTCTGTGACTTTAGAGTCATCCACGATCCGCTTGTCAATCTTTAATCCGGCAGACAACAGGGTATCTGCTGCCTCTTTGTATACACCGCCTACCGTCCCGATCATCCGGATCCGTTCCGGCATATAGGATTCCAAATCGGATGTGATATACCGGCTGTCTGTGCGCGGATAGCTTAAGACCTTCTGTGTCTCATAGAGTGCCTGCGCGGTGGCAAGCGTCTGTGCTGCTGTGTAGCCAAATTTCCGGTTTGCATCGCGCTCCAGCTCCGTGATGTCATAGAGCTGCGGGCGCTCTTTCCCCTTTTTCTTTGTCTCTACCGAAACAACTTCCCCGGCACCGGCAACCTTGACTTCCTCCGCTTTTTCCATCGCCAACGCCTGATTTAACAGCCTTCCTGTATCGTCCTTGCTCTTTGCCGGGAAGACATTCTCCGTGTCTTTGTTCCAAAAGACAGAAAACCCTTCCGTAAGCCCTGCCTCCAGGCCATAATAGTCTGTTGTTTTGAAGTTTTTAACCTCCAGATAGCGCTTCACGACAAAATACAGGGTCGGGGACTGCACGCGCCCAACGGTGATGTTCGCATGGTGGCGGATGGAAGCACAGCGGGAAAGGGACATCCCCAGCATCCAGTCCGCCTTCTTCTTACAGAACTCGCCCTTGATGATATCGGCAAATTCTTCTTCGGGGCGTAAATTTGCCATAGCCTGCCGGATGGCTTCGTCCGTCATCGAAGTCGCACAGAAACGGCGCACCGGCTTCGCACAGCCTGCTTTCTCGCGGATGAACCACTGCAGGATATGCCCTTCCGGCCCCATATCCCCACAGTTGATCACTTCTGTCACCTCCGGGTCATGGAGTAAATTTTTGATCACCTCAAACTGGTCTTTCGTACTTTCGATCACAACCAGTTGAAACTCGTCCGGCATAAGAGGCAGCTCATCATATGCCGTTTGGCGGTTTGCCTCTGTTTTATACATCTCTTCCTTGGGGACATACCCATAAGCGTCAGGCTCTGCCAATCCGACCAGATGGCCAACTGCCCATGTCACACGGTACCCATTCCCTTCAAAATATCCGTCGCAACGCTTCGTTGCCCCGATCACACGGGCGATATCCCTCGCAACCGACGGTTTCTCTGTCATACATAACTTGTACCCCATAGCATATCCTCCTTTCCATTGCAAAGCAGTCTCCCCGCCGATCCGTACAGCGGGGAGCCATAAAAATATATTTACTCTTCTTTGGTTTGTTCAATGCCAGAACCACCGTCCTGGTCATCTTCGATATTCAGTTTTTTGCGTTTCCAGATAATAATAGCGATTGCGATCCCAAGGACTGCAATGACAATAAATGAAACAAAACTTTTTGATATCTTCTCCAGAGTATCGTGCCAGATGCCTTCCTCTTCTTCCTCAGACACAATGTCCTCATCGGCATCTTCTTCGGGTTCTGCAGATAATTCGTCTTCTGCTTCCTCTGTGACGGCTTCTTCTTCCTGTATGACCCCAGCCTCCTCTTTCACATCCGCTGCGGCAAGTTCTTCAATATAGCTTCTGGCGTTGATAAAATTGTATGGGACGCCGTTTTCGTTCACATAGTTGTATTGCCATGCGGCAAGCTCCAGATAAGCTTTTTCAGCCTCCTCGTGGCCGTCAATATAATCCATGAGGTCAGTAATATACGAAGTCAGGTTTTCCTCAAATTTCTCCTCGCAGCTGTAGTACTCGTCATAATCCCCGATATCTGACGCGTGGGCGAAGTGAAGGTAAGACTCAGACCACACAAAGCGGTCGTACAAAGACATCTCCTCCCATTCCGCCTCCGTTGCGTCCGCCACATAGGTTACATACCACTCACAGTAGGTGGAAGAAAACAGCTGATATTTTATAAGGAAGTTGTCCTGCCACTCTTTTTCGTCCGCAATATATGCCGTTGCGTCAAGGAAGTTTTGAAATACTTCCTCAGCCCCATCCGGCATATCCGAATTTGCTGCATCCCCGATGGAAGATGTGTTTTCTCCTGTATCGGTTTCTTCCTGCTGTGCTGTGCTGCCCGCATCCACAATGGAAAGGGAAAGCGTCACCTCCCCGTAGCTTGCCGCAGCAAAACGGATCTCAGATGACCCATCGCTGCCTACAACAGAATACCCATCCTCCAGCCCGGATACCGTCACGTTATATGTCGTCGGTGCCGGGACGGTATAAATCGGGGTGTTTCCGGTTCCCCAGCTTGCCGCCTGTGTCAGGGTGTAGTTCTCGTCATAAGTACCGGTGACATCGCGCATTTCAACGGTAATAGATGTGCCGGGATACCCGGACGCCGTTTTGTCCGCCACGGCAAACGCCACATTGCAGGTAGTGACGGTATCCCCTGTCCCTGTCTCCGAAGCGTAGGCCGCTGCCGGCATGCACGCCATCATGAAAGCCATGCAAAATACTGCCAGTTTCTTCACAATTCCTGTAACCGTTTTCATGTTCTTCTCCTTTCTCCTCACATGAGGATCTTAATAATTCATCAGTCCGTAACCATAGATCACGCTGCTTCCCAGGTCATAGGACTTACATTTGACCGCATCCCCGGAGTTACCCTCTACGGTATATACCTTTGATCCATCTGTCCCTATGACGATCCCGACATGGTCCGTGTGCCCGTCCCCCTGCCAGTCAAAAAAGATCGTATCCCCGGCAACGATGTCGATATAACTTCCATCTGCCCACTGGCCGTTACTCCGGAACCAGTCCGCTACGGTCTGGCAGTAAGCATTGTTCGATGTCGTGGGATATGACGCTGTGGCAGACGGGGTATTGCGCATGCACCAGTTGACAAAGCAAGCACACCACGCTACACGGCTTGAAAACCCATAGTAACTCCAGTAAATCTGTCCGCCGGTATTCCCGACCTGTGAAAGCGCAAGGTCAACAACATCCTGATTCCCGGTACGCGTCCCGTCTACGAAAGCCCCAGTCGACTGGGCGCTCATGCTCATCCCGCCGTTGTAGCTCTCGCTGGCCTGAGATGCCATCTCCTCAAAGATCTCATAGTAGTCCTTTAGCTCCTGCAGTTCGTCCTCCTGCTCCTGGGTGCGGTTCTCAATCGCCGATAATTCGTCAATCGGATCGGTAAAATATTCCGCTATCAATGCATATATGCCATCCTGGGAAAGGGTGTAAGATAACACGGAATGGCCGCCGCAGTATTCATATCCGGCACAGACAAATATGCATCCTTCGCAGTATGTCGTCGCATAACATCCGGGACTTTCCGCGCTGCTCCAGATGCTGTGCGTGTGTTCCGTCAGCCCGCAGGTCAGCTGCGTAGTGTAACAGGAGGATGTATGTACATGGGTATTGTCTGTACATGTCAGTGATATCGAATAGCAGGCTGCCGTATGCGTGTGCTCTGCCATGCCGCAGATTAAGGTTCCCTGGTGTCCATTGCAATCGTAATAGTCGCAGATATCACAGGTATAGGCATCATGCGTCCCGGTGGTTTTATTCGGGCAATCATCCAATGCATGAACTTGCCCACAGGAAGAACAGGTTGCAGCTTCTCCTTCACCGGTGTCAAAATCCTGCCCGCAGTATTCCGTCGACTCTACAGTAGATATCGAAAAAATCCCGTTAAACAGTTTTTCAATCAATGCTTCGGTCTGTGCTTCGGTCGGATATAATTCATACTCCATAAGCAGGACCGCATTAAACAGGGGCTGAATCATTTCCTCGATCTCACTGTCCGTAGGGAAAATGGACTCAACGCCTGTAAGCGTCGCTTCCACCGCATCGGAGGAACCGGTAGACCCATAGAGGCGGACGATATCATAACTTCCCTTACTGCTTTCCAAGTCCTCTGCCAACGATTCACGGTAAGCACTCGCAAGGCCTGGCACCGTACTGCTTAGATACTCGCTCACATCATAGTCAGCCTCTGTGTCACTGGTGCTAAAGCTCCCGCCAAAGATCACGCCTGCAAAGGTAGGGACAGAATTCATGGTCGTGGTAAACGCAACCACAACCGCAATGATCACCGCAAGCGGGATTAAAAGCTTGCTTCCCATTGCCGTAACCGCTTTGATGGCAAGAGAAACCACGCTTTTTCCTGCCTCTTTGGTCGCCTTCGCGGCGGCTTTCCGGATGCCGTTGTTTTTTACATATTTCACGCCGCGGTACGCAGCCTTTCCGGCTTTTACACTGGTCTTTACGGTATAGCCCGTCGCCTTCCCGGCGGTTACGGCTGTCCGTATCCCAACACTTGTACCGGTTGCGATATTACCCAGTGCTTGCACTGACGCATCCTGTGAAGATGACAGTGCAGCACCTGCTCCCGGCAACCCGGTACGCACGGTAAACTTTGCCGCTGCGGGGATCCCTTTTGTCACAGAAAATTTTGCAAGCTGTGCGCCCTTTACAGCTGTAAAATGCACTCCTTTTGCGGCACCCTTTACAACTGCCCTGCCGCCAACCTGCGCCATGCCGCTTACGCCAAGCTCTTTTGCTGTCTTGACGGCATTTTGCGCCCTTGTCTGGATCCCGTTTACGGCGTGGACAAGATTTTGTGAAATCTGCGTCTGAGATAACCCCGTTTGTGATGCCTGCGCCTTTAATGTCTGGATGGCATTCTTACCCGCCACGGCCTGCCCGTTTTTGATAAGCGTTACGCTCCGGTCAAGCGTTACGACTGCAAGAGTACCGGTGAGGCCAACCTGATATACCCCTTTTCCAATACGGTATATCCCGCTTCCAACGGTTTTCCCGGCATTGTAGGTATCTTTCACGATTGTAGGGACTGCATTCACCGCTTTCTGCGTGGTGTGGAATGTCTGCACCCCGGACTGTGCAGCTTCGATTACCGCCCCGGCAGCCTCTGTTCCCATATCATCCTGTGATTTCAATACCCCCGCCGTATTTCCTGCCACGATATTCGCAGCAGAATTAATCTTACCGACACCGGTCTTAATGCCAGAGACATTCTCCGGGGACTTGTTCGACCTGCTTTTAACAGATGTTTCGGGAGATTTGTAAGCATCAGCTTTGCGGTAAACGGATGTCTGCCTTGTAACACTTTTTTGCGCGTCTTTTGATAAATCACTGGCTGTCTTCGCCATATGCCCACTCTCCCTTCGTCAGATTTCAATAGTCAGGGCAGGATTTCACCCGCCCTATGCTTCTGTATAATTGTCCTGCATGATAAGGTTGATCTCACGTTCCACCTCAGCCTTGGTCATTTCCTCGCCAAACTTCGTGCTCATCAGCTTGTATAGGTAGGAATCGGTCGGGAACCGGTCAATAAACGGCACGATGACCTTTTCTGCAAAGAGCAGGCCTGATCCCGCATCGGCCCCGGTGACAAACCCCATCTGTGTCTCGCTGATATTCAGCATTTTGGCAAGGGTCTTTAAGTTATCGGATGACTGGTTAAGCATCATGATGAAATCGGAGTTACTGATCATTCCCCGCGCCTTTTCCGATACCAGCAGGTCCTCCACATCCTGCGTGATGCCGGTGATTACAAGACCGTATTTACGCCCACGCTTGTACAACTGGTTTAAGTAGTCCGCGCTGTAATAGGATTTAAACATCGTGTGGATTTCGTCACAATAACAGTAGGTGCGGATCCCCTTATTCTTGTTCTCGACCATCCGGTTCCAAATGAAATCAAATACGATGATCTGGCCGATCTGCTGGAGCTGCCCGCCGAGGTCACGGACATTAAACACGACCAGCCGGTTGTTGATCTGTACGTTTGTCCGGTGTGCAAACAGGTCCATGGAACCGCGGGTGTAGTACGCTACGCCGTCTGCCACCTGCTTTGCCTCCGCAGACTTCTCTCCGGCACGGTCAAACGCTGCCTGGAGGTCTACAAGGGTCGGCACCCGTTCCGGGTCAAAATCATGGTTGAGATAATCTTTATAAGTTTCCCGCAGGCACTCATCGACGATGGTCTTCTGCGTCGGTGTAATACTGGTGGTGTCTGCGCCGCCGCCGACCGAGATCATCCGCTCCACGATAGACATGATATAGTCAGACTTTTTCTTTAGTGCCTTGCTCTTTTTGACCGACATCGGCGTTGTATCCGGGTCGTCGTCCTCATCCAGCCCGTAATCCGGAGGCATATCCAACGGATTAATATAATTGGTGGACGTGGAACTGATCTTTAATACTGTGCCACCAAACGCCCTGCAGAAATCGCCGTACTCATTTTCCGGGTCGATGACCAGCACGTTGGTCTCGTCATCGTCTAAAAGGACATTTAAAATCTCGCGCTTTGTGGCGAAAGACTTGCCGGAGCCGGATGACCCCAGAACGAATCCCGAAGGAGTCTTCATTTTGGTGCGGTTGACGATCACGAGGTTCTGACTAATCTGGTTTAACCCGTAGTAGAAACCGCCCGCCTGGAACAGCTCCTGATTACTAAACGGCATGAAGATTGCCGCACTCTCTGTCGTCAGTGCACGCTCCACGCACATCTTTTTCGATGTGTAGCCAAACGGCACCGTCATCTTATAACCTTCTTCCTGCTGTTCGGTCAGTACCTGTAGCTGCGTTGTATACTTCCGGGCTTTCCCCATCACAATTTTGCAGTTGTCTTCCAGCTCGTCCGGCGTGCTCCCATGCACCATCATGGTAATGGTGACAAAGAACATCTTCTGGTTTTTATTGAGCATGTCATCGTACATCATCTCTGCCTGTGCGTAGGCATCTTTGATGGAGTGCTGGATCGTCTCCGGGGAATATCCGGCTTTAATCGCCCGCTTTTCGGCATCGATCTTATTGGTCTCAATGCCGGTAAGCTGTTTGCGGACAATCTTTAATGCCTTATCCTGTGCCACCGGCTCGATGGAAAACGTGGTGATAACCGGGAAATCGTTGTCGCACAGATCAAACAAAAATTCATCTGCCAGGGAAGCCGGGAGGTTGTTTAAGAACATCACCCGGTAATACTCGTCCTCGATCTGGAAATCCTTGCGGTTAAACTGCATGAAGGACGGTGCGATATAATCCTTAGAGCTGATTCCCTGCTGTTTGATGAAATCGAAGTCAATCTGGAACTCGCCTTCATGCCCGACCCGGTACTTGTCATGGTAGTACTCCAGCCGCTCCGTAGTGGTAAGCACATGCCCGTCGCTTCCGATCCGGCGAAGGTTTGTCACCACCTCCGCATCAATCTTATGGAAACGGAGGATCGCGTCAATCGGGCTGTCTGCATCAATGGTGACCGTAATGTATTTCTGCACCTGCATGTCGTTACGGCCTGCGATGATCTGGCGGCGGAGGATGTTGTTGTACTCCTTCCGGTGCCGGTCATAGCGGTCGCCATGCATCTGCTTAAATACCTTCCGCTCCTGCTCTGACTTGGAAATAACCCGGTTGTCAATGCAAATGGCAAAGTGCATGTCTTCGGAGAAGTAATTCAAAAACTCGCCCAGCTTGCAGAAGATCGCCACCTGCTCCTCTTCCTTGCCCGTCCGGTAGTTAATATCCTTCAACCGGTACATCTTGGAATATTTGTTGGCCTCCACCTCAAAAACGCCCTCTTCATAGTCCGCAATGTACGGGATGGACTGCTGTGTGCTCTTTGGGATAACGGTTTTTGCCTTCCGGCGCTTCTCTGTTTCCTTTGCTTTTTTCTTTACCGCTTTCTTCCCGGCCTCCACCTTTTTCCGGTGGTTTTCCTGCTCCTTTTTATAATTTTTCAGTGCCTTCCGGTCCGCCTTGGACGGGGCGTAATGCGGGTCGGATTTCATCCGCTCCTCCACCTGCGCACCCTTTGATTTCTTCGGTGTCTTTGCGGCCTTCTCTTTGGATTTCTTGGGGTCTTTTTTGGATTTTGCTTTCCCGCTCTTGGCCTGCAGCGTTACAAGGTCTGCCTTATTTGCGTCAAAGCCGGTATCCCCGCGCTGCTCCGCCTCATACCTTAGATATGTCCTCTCCAGGGCAGCTTCCTTCCTGCGCGCTTCCTGCAGTTTTCTTTCTTTTCGGTTTTTCGACTGCTCCAGCTTTTTTGCCTCATCCTGCCATGTGCGCCACACATTCTCTGTCTTATATTTCCTTTTTCTCGGAAACAGGACTTCAAACTCCACTGCAGACACCATAAATTTCTCAAACGGCATCCCGTTGATCTTGATAAACCCGACCGCCTCAATCGGAAGCGCAATCAGGAGGATGATCCACGACAGAATATCCGTGGAGATGGCATTCCGACCAAACCAGTACAGGGGCACGCAGATGACCAGTGTGATAATGGTACAGATCAGCTGCCTCGCGGTCAGGCCGAACACAATCTTTTCTTTGTATTTCCGGATCTCATCCGGAACTCTTACTGCAATCATTGCTTCTCACTCCCTTCTATATAATTATCCGGCATCCATGATGGCCTTCGCCCAGCTGCCGCACTTCGATACCGCGACGACCAGCGTGATACACCCCATCAGCATCGTGAAACACAGGTTGTACACGACAACCGTCGCATTGCCCGCCGTTAAGTCTGCTGCGATAAATGTGGAAAGCGATGAGGTAAGGATCATGCTGAATATCCTCAGACAGACGATCATCATCACGCCCTGCAGACAGACGGCGATAAAGTTCTTGAAAAACTTCATGGTAATGCGGGACATCCCGCCACCGCTTCCATCGCCCAGCGGGAAAAATGCACATGGCAGGGGCGAGACCGCCAGATATACATAGATTTCAAACATCCTTGCAAACGCGATCACCATGATCAGCAAACCGCATATCTTTATGGCAATCGCCAGAATCAGGCAGGAACCAAACAAGCCCAGATTCGCCCAGATTCCTGATATGCTGTCAATCCGGTTGTTTACCTCGCTGGATATCAACGATCCCATTGACATATATGTGCCGGTTCCGAGTGCAGATGTGATCCACTCTGCTGACTGCAGGTAACAGGCTTTTAAAAATGTCGGTGCCACATCGATACAGACCTTCGCCAGCACCATCTTCACGCAAATCTTTAAACCATGCTCCCATTTGATAATGTCGACTTTTGAAGCCACCTGCGCCAGTTCGATCAGCAGGCAGATGGCAATGACCGTCATGCAAAAAGGCTTCAATGCCTCGGAAATGGTAAGGACCACATCCCATACATCATTGATGGCAAAAGCGGAATCCCCGCTGCCGGTCAGCACGCTCTGTGCATTGGTCAGCGTTTTATCGAATCCGTTAAATGCCCCTTTGAGCAGTGACTTCATCAAATTCTTAAACGGGTTTGATGCTAATACATACGTTGTTGCATTCAATATCTCTCACCTCCAATCCGGGGGTGCCGCATTGGCACCCCGTAATCACTGTCGCTTTTCTTTAGGCGAAAAATGTGCTGGTAAGCCCGGCAACCGCCATAACGATCGCACCGGCAATGATGGTGGAGATACCGCGGGATTTTTGCTCTGCGTCGTCCGATTTCCAGCCCAAGCCAAACATCACCCCACCAACGAACATTACAACCGCGCCCAGACGCGTGACCCGGGTCTTAATCAGGTCTGTCACCGTTGCCCACAGGGTATCTGCACTGGTTGTCGCGAAAACCGTACCGGCTACCATAAACGACATAAGGGCTGCCACCGCAATCCATGCCGCATACCGGTCAAAAAACATCCCGGCTCTCTGGATCCCCGTCCTTTCTTTTTTCTTTGCTTCCATATCGAAGCCTCCTTTCTTGAAATTGTGAAAAATTATATTTACAACCGCTCCGATCTTCTCTCTGAGAGAAGGTTTTAAGAAACCAACCGGAACGCAATTGCCCGTTTTATACCGCCGAATCATCTGCCAATAGTTCTTCTTTCAACTCAGACAGGCCCTCCTCTTCCTCTATAACATCCAGATTCTCGTCATCCTCCAGAAGGATGGATTCCTCTTCATCGGTGAGGGCACCGCCATCCAAGTCTTCATCTGAGAGCACGGTGAAGTCCTCCACACTGTTTTCATTAATCATGGCATTTAGAATTTCTTCGCTGTCCGTCACAACCTGCACGGCCTGCTCGTCCAGGTATCTTCTTGTCTCGGTGCTGGCTTCAAAATATTCCGGATTGCCTTCATCTATCCGGCTGAATGCCTCCAGTATCTGCATGCCGTCTTCCTCTGATACCGTCCCTTCAATCAGGCTGTCTGCGATAACATCCATATTCGGAAGCTCCCTAAGCGCGATGTCAAGTACCTTCGCCGGGTCTTGTATGACCTGTACCATACCGGCCTCCACCTCATCCGGAATGACCTGCCTCTTCTCCTTTGTCGGTTTCGGCGCTGTTTCCGGTGCAGGCTGTGGATGGTATGTGTAGCTGTATGCATGGTTCCCATCGGAGGTATACCGGTAATTCGGGTGGGACTCATATGGATACTTTTCGGAGTAAAATGGATCCTTGCCGCCAACAACGAGCAGGCAGTTCTTTTTGTCAAGCTTCCGGATTTCCGATGCGTTTAACAGCTCCCTGCCGAAGACATCGAAGTTTTCGGAGCTGGACCCGCTCCTACCCCTGGAGTGTCCCGTTGTTTTCTTATCGAAAGTGCCTTTGCCAAGCAGCTTACTCATGTACTCCAGCGTATCCATGTGGGTGATGCTCCCCAAAAACAGGAGTGAATTACAGTTATCGACAATGACTCCCCATTCATCCTTGTACATATTTTTGATCTGCTCCAGAGACTGCAGGATTGGTGTGACGCCGATTCCAAGCGACCTGGCATATGCCAGGATTTTTACAAAGTTGGGGATCGTGCACGTCGTTGCGAACTCATCCAAGATAAACCGGCACGGCACCGGGAGCCGCTGGCCGTCATGCTTATGCACCTGCGTCGCACAGTATTGCAGCTCCTGAAACAGCTGCGTAAAAAGCATTCCGGCGATAAAGTTAAAGGTGGAATCTGTCGGAGGGACGACCACAAAGATGGCAGTCTTTTCCTCTCCCACCCGGTCCAGGCACATATTGTCATAGGAAAAGATTCTCCGAACTTCGCTGGTCTTAAACGGTGCCAGCCTTGCCACAGCCGAGATCACAATGGATTTTGCTGTTTTGCCGCTTGCCTTCTGGCGGAATTCCTCGTACTGCTGTACGCCGATGTGGTCAGCCCCGAAACGCGCTTTAAACATCGCCGCAAAATAATCAAGGTCGGAATTGTAATTATCCTCGTCTTCTTCGATTTTCAGCATCTTGATGAGCTCCATGACAGTGTTCATGTTCCGTTCTTCGGGAATGAAACCATCGCAGGTAAAGAAGAATACCGCCTGTAAAAACAGCTTTTCCGCCTTGTCCCAGAATGGGTCGCTCCCTCCTTTTTTCTCCCCGCCATCCGTGTTGATAATGATGGTTTCGATTAAGGACAGCACCCGCTCCTCATACCCCTTCCGCTCCGGGTGGATATAAAGGAAGGGATTATAGTAATCTGACTGGCTTTTATCATCCAGATTCAAAACGCGTATTTTATAACCTTTTATCTCGGAAAGGAAATACCCCACCTTCTCCAAAATCTCACCCTTGGGGTCTGTAATAATATAGGAAGAATGTGCCTGCAGGATATTTGGGATTACATAGCTTCGTGTTTTGCCGGAACCGGAACCGCCAAGAATCAGCGTGTTGTTATTTAGCTTCCAATTGTATATGCTGATCCGTTCCGTCTTCGTAAGCAGCATGTCAGCGTCCTTATACTTCGCCTTTATCTTTTCGATGCGTGCCGCATTGTGGTAGAACTCTTTCCGCTTCCGCTTATACTCCTCTTCTGCTTTTTTCCTGCGAGCTTCTTTTTCCCGGTCTGTCAGCGTTGGGCTATCTGATATCTCCTCCAGAGCCGTTTTGTAACTGTCTTCCATCCGGTCGGGTTCCCATGCCTCGCGCTTTGCAGCGGCGATGGCCTCTTTTGTCTCCCGATGGATCCGTGCTACTTCCTGCTTATGTGATGTACGGTTGTATGTCCCGTTTTTCTTCTCATCCGCTTCCCGCTCTGAAAGCATGCTAAGCTTCGACTGCTCCAGTGCCTTTCCGTCTTTCTCGCAGGCTTTGTATACTTTCTGCTTTGCTTTCATGCGCCCCAACCATGTCCGAACCTGCTTTGCCCGCTTGATCTCTTCTCTGCAGATATTCTCGGCAAACAGGTCTCTGATATTGGCGGGAGTGCCCCATTTTGCCGTGCCGTATTCCTTGCCCCGGATGTAGTTGCGCTTTTTGTTTTCAATCGCCAACACCGCGATCATCCAGATAAAAAACCCGTAAAACAGAAATTTCTTTGTGTACTCCGTTATATATAAGGAAAGCGGCTGTTCGGCAATCCGCGAAGTAAAAAGGTTTACGGCTGTCATGACCTGGTCGGATTCCTCCAGCGTACCGGCAGCTACCATGCTGGCGGCTTCCTGCGCGGCAACTGCAGCGTGCGCGGCAATCACAAGGGCAACAGCGAGGAAAACTACATATAAGATATAATCCAGTTTTGATTTCTTTTTTGGTTCCACTTGCTGTACTTTCCTCTCTTCTTACAGGGCAGGGAAATTTACTCCCTGCCCCGGTTCGTGGCTGCCTTCGCCTTTTCTTTGTGCACCTGCCGGTCTTTTATATCGGCACCCCGTGCGCCGTCTTTCGCCCGTGCCTCTTCAATCTGCCCCTTCGCTTCTTCCATCGACATCTGCCGTGGATCCGTCTCGTCCACACGCTCATCGCGCCGGGTGTCGGGATATTCCCCATCCATTGTCTCTTCCTCATCCATCCCGTACTCGGTCTCCTGAAGGCCGCATTCCTCAAGATAACGCATGTATCCTTCATCGTCCCAACGGTCTGCTTCCATCGCATCGATTTCACGCGCCGTCTGATCCTGCGCCTGTACAGCATTGATGTTCTTACGTTCCGCGATCAGTTCTGTCTCTGACTTCGAAGCCTCGGAAAGCTTCCCTTCGATTTCTGACTGCTTTGTAAGGGCTTCGGCATGAGCCTGCGTCCCCTCTTCCGCGATCACGACATTGGTCTTTGCAATCGCAAGCTCTTTGGTAAGAGACTGGATGGACTTATAGTTTTCCAATTGTTTCCCAATGACAACGCTCTCCGCTGCCAGTGCCTGCTTTTCCGGTGTAAGGTCGGAGGTATTTTGGAGCACCTGCATGGGTTTTCCGGTTTTTGCATCACAGACAACCCCGTCTTTTATCTCTGCGCCGTTATCCTCCAGCTGCTTTGTAAGCTTACTGCAGATCGCATCATAATCTTTCTGGCTGTCCGGAAGCTCCATCTCATGCAGCTCGGACAAATTCTGCTCGGTCGCATGTTCTCTCCATTTTTTGTATTCCTTCTCATTTCCAAACTTATAAAATGTCCCGGAAAATTCCGCTGCCGCCCCAATACTGTCTCTGGTCTTAAGCCAATCGGAAGAACTCCATCCTTCCTTTCTGCCATCATCCGTGCGCAGCTTCATTTCACTCCCGTGCCATACTTCATATTCAGTTTTGACATAAGGTTTTCCGTTATAGACATCATTCGTACCGTGGCACCGTATGACTTTACTCGGATCCTGCGCATCCGCAATCACGGTGTACATATCTTTGTCGAGCATGCGGCCGGTATTCCGGTCAAGTGCTTCCTTGATATCCATCGACTTTAATTCCCGCCCGGAAGCCACACTGTCAATGACACGGTTCCTCGTTTTACGGTTTAACTCGCCGCAGTATTCTCTCTGGAGAGACTGCTTTTCTTCCACCAGATCCCGAAGCTCCGCGAAGTCTTCCTTGGTCATCTGGTTTTTGCCTTTCCCGATGATTTCCTGCATCCGCTGGTCACAGTAGCTGATGCGTTTTTCATCGTTAAAGCGGTTTGCTGCGGAGAGCACCTTTTCGACGTCCCTCTCCTTGCACTCCAGCACCATATATGACTCTTCCCCATACTTTTTTAAATGAGAGTTAGAAACGGCGGTAAAGAGGACTCCCTCGCGCTTGCAGACCTCGTTAAATCCTTTAATGTCTTCCTTGCGCAGATGAGTACCTAAACTAATCAGCGGCTCCCCTGATTTCTGGAGCAGCTTGTGATTGACATAGCCAAATTTGCCGTCAATCTTTTCCAGCGCCCTCTGGCGCTCCAATTTTGTCGTGGCAATCTTTGCCTCTGCACGTGCCCTACGCCGCTCCGGCGTCCGCGCTGCTGTCTCAATCATTTTGTTTAGGAGGCGGAGCAGCGCAGCCATGCTCTGTGTCCCCATGTTGAGGGCAGCACCGGCGGCATCAGATCCTAAATCCGGCATACTTACTCAACTCCTTCTTTTTCTTTTTGGTTGGGATTTGCAGAATGAATCAGAGATTTTCGACAGGATATAGAAAAGAAAAATCGGCCTGTCTGTTCCTCCCGCTTCTGGATTACGTTATTTCGTTTAAAAAGACTACCCTGCCTTTCTTCTTAAAATTTGTTTCGTTTTGTTTGTGGAAAATACAAAGCCAATAAGATATAAAAAAGACTTTGCTGTAAGATGTTTCACTTTTTCACGGATTTATGATAGCATATTATATATG